>JBDSJB010000167.1:0-8080 GCA_039917665.1 Binatia bacterium | reverse complement strand
GAGACGCTCGTGGTGCCGCCGCATGCTCGGGTGTTGGTGGTGGCGCCGCATCCGGATGACGAGTCATTGGGGGCGGGGGGGCTGATGCAGGCGACGCTCGCCGTTGGTGGGCGGGTGCACGTGCTCTTCATGACCAACGGCGACGGCTATCCCGAGGCGGTCGAGGTGGCGACCGGGCATCGCGAGCCGACCGCGTCCGACTATCGCGGCTTCGGCGAGCTCCGGCGGGCCGAAGCGCTGGTCGCGCTCGAGCACTATCGCGTGCTGCCGCTGTCGGTCACGTTTCTCGGATTCCCGGACGGCGGCCTCGCCGAGATCTGGCGCCGCGGTCCGCACGTCCCGGCGTACGAGTCGCCCTACACGCGCGAGGACAATCCGCCGTATCCGCACGTGTTCGAGGCCGGCGCACGCTACGTGAGCCGCGACCTCATTCATTTGATCGCGCGCATGGTGGCGCTCTCCGATCCCGATTGGATCGTGTTGCCGACACCGCTCGACAATCATCCCGATCACTGCGCGACGTTCACGTTCGTGCTGGCGGCGCTGAAGTCGTTGGCGGCGGAGCCCGGCGGGACCGGCAAGCTGCCCGACCGCTTGCTGACGTATCTCGTGCACACGTCGCCCGGATGGCCGCCGGCGCCGCAGACGCCGGGACCGCTCCCCGAGCCGCCGAAGCTCTTTGCGCCGGCGCGGTGGTACTCGCTCGCGCTCGACGACGAGCAAGTGAAGCGCAAGACCGAGGCGCTCGACACCCACCGGACGCAGGCCGCGGTCATGGATCCGTTGTTCCGGTCGTTCACGCGATCGAACGAGCTCTTCGGGGTGATCGAGCGCGCGCAGGTCGAGGCGTTGGTGCCGGGGACGCCGCCCTGCGGTCCCGAGCTGCCGACGCGGGCGGGTGGTCGTCCGGTGCCCAATCTGGCGCCGACGCCCTGACGAGAACAGCGGGTAAGCGGGGCGGCCTAGCGCGTTACCGCGCGCCGACGTCGCGCAGCCAGTCGAGTACGAACGGCCACGGGCCATAGCCGGCGGCAATGTTGATGTGCCCGGCACCCGGCATGATGCGGCAGGGAACGCCGAGCGTGCGTGCGACCTCCTCGAATTCCTCCGCGCTCGCGTAGTCGTCGTCGTCGCTGCCGACGAGCAGCGTGCGCGGCGCCAGCGGCGCCCACACCTCCGACTTGCGTGGCGGTGGCAGGAAGCTGTCGACGGGCTCGAAGACCAGGAACGGCGACGGCGGCGCGACGAGGAGCGCGGCGTGGACGCCCGCCGACCCGTGCTCGGTCAGCAGATGATCGACCGCCCAGCAGCCGAGCGAGTGACATACGAACGTGACGGGCTCGTTCCGTGCGGTGGCCGTGGCGACGACCTTTTGCAGCTCCGCGACCCATACGTCTTTCTGCGGAGACGCCGGATCGGAGAGCGCAGGAAATGCGACTGCGGTCCCATGCTCGACGAGGGTGGCGGCGGCCCAGCGCTGCCAGTGACCGTCGCCTGATCCTTCGTAGCCGTACACAAAAACGATCATGGCCGCGCATTCCTTTCTGCCGCACGGCCGACTGTCAAGGCGGCGACATGCGATCGCGCATGCGAGTCGGCGGGCGCGGACACGCACCTCTCAAGCCGGATCGCGCAAGTGCCGATACTGACGCCGAAGAGGAGCGTGCATGCGTCCCCATATTCTAGTCGTTGACGATTCCGATGAGGTGCGGCTCTTGGCGTCGCGCATTCTCGAGCGCGAAGGCTATCAAGTGACCGCGGCGGACTCCGGCGTGAGCGCGCTCGAAGTCCTGCAGACCATGGTTCCCGACCTGGTCGTTTCCGACATCATGATGCCCGAGGTCGACGGATATCGGCTCCTCGAGCGCATGCGCGAGGATGCCCGCCTGCTGGCCGTGCCGGTGATCTTCCTCTCCGCCCTCGGCGACGCGACCAGCCTCGAACGCGGCAACCGCCTCGGCGTCGAGCACTACCTCGTGAAGCCCTTCACGGCGAAGCAACTCCTCGCCGTCGTGAGCGGCACGCTCCGGCGCTATGCCGAGCTCCGCCGCGTCCAGGTGATCAAGCGCGACGCCGCCGGCGAAGCGACGCCGAAGCCGCTCGATTTCGAGATGACCGGCATCGCGCCGCTCGACGATCAGGTGGGCGGGCTCTGCCGCGGCCGCGTGTATTTGGGTCAGGGCGCTGGCGGTGGCGCCAAAGGCGTGTTCGCCGTCCAGTTCCTGCAGCGCTGTCTCGAGCGCGGCGAAGGCGCGGTGCTCGTGACTACCGATCGCGTCGATACGGTGCTGTACGTCGCCAGCAGCGTCGGCCTCGATCTCCGCCCGCACGTGCGCTCGGGCAAGCTCGTCGTCGTCGGGCTCGCCGAGCGTTTCGAGTACGCGTTGGAGAGCCGGAACGACGTGGTGGCGCTCGCTGCCGAGATCGGCAGCTACGCGGCCGAATGTCAGGCGTCGCGTATCGTCATCAACTCGATCCTCACCATTCTCTGCTCGGCGCCGCGTCTCGTGCTCTCGGCGCCGCTGATGACCGATCTCGTCGACGGCCTCGAGCGCACCGGTGCGACGACGCTCGTGCTCTCGGACGATCCCGTCACGCAGCAGGAAGAGCTCGCGAACGCCTACCTCAAACGCTCGTCGTTCGGGACGATCATGCTCGGGTCCGAGGCGCACGGTCGCGGCACCGGCGTGCTGCGCCTGGAGCGCATGCACGGGGTCAACAGCCAGTCGGCGGACGGCCTGCCGTTCCGGGTGGCGTTCGGCACCGGTTTCGTGACCGTCGATCCGGCCGCGACGCCGCACGTCTACGACGAGCTCGACGAGCTGCGGCGTCACATCGCGGTCGAGATGGCGGGCGCGGACGACGAGGTCACCGGTCTGATGTCGACGATGGGCGGCGGGCTTCGCCTGCGCGACCCGTTCGTGCTGTTCTTGCGGGACTGCGTCGCGGCGGCCTTGAAGGCGACGGAGCGTTGCGCGCTCGTGGTGGCGCGCTTCCAGTTCGCGGCGAACGGCGACCAGGCGATGCCGGCTTTCACGGCGCAAGACTTCGGCGAAGTCTTGGCCGGGCAGGAGATTCTTTGCTGGCTGAACCCGACCGAGGTCGCCGTCGTGGTGCTCGGCGGTGGAACGGAAGACGGAGTCGCGCTCGGCGAGCGATTGCAGACCTGGCTCGCGGCTCGCGGACAGGATGTCGGCTGTACGCTCGACGGGTTTCGCTCGGCGGCGGCATCCTATCCCACTGACGGAGCCACCATCGACGATCTGCTCGATGGTCTCGGTCGCACCCTCGGGAAGGGCGCCGAGTCTGGAACGTCCACGCAGGCCGTGGCGTAGGGCGATGCACGCCCGCATCGGACGCCGCGCCGCCGCGCTGGCGGTCGTCGTGCTCTTGGCGTCGCCGTGCCTCGGACGCGCCGCTGAATCGTGTGATCCGGGGGCGCCGCCGCGGGCGCGCGCGACCCTGCTCGCGCGC
The DNA here is from genome assembly GCA_039917665.1 of Binatia bacterium. Classification (GTDB taxonomy): domain Bacteria; phylum Desulfobacterota; class Binatia; order UTPRO1; family UTPRO1; genus UTPRO1. Next base: position 4,606 of record JBDSJB010000167.1, on the reverse strand, counting down.
GCGAGCGCGTGCTACCTCGCGCACCGCTTGCCCGCTGCGATCACGCTCTATCGCGGGTGGCTCGCGCAGGACCCGAACGATCGCGCGGTGCGCGTCGAGCTCGCGCGCATGCTGACGGAGAGCAGCGATCTCGCTGGCGCTGAAGCGGAATACGACCGCCTGCTCGCCGGCGCCGGCAACGACACCGATCGCCGGGCACTGCACCGGGCGCGCGCCGACGTGCGCGCGTGGCGCGGGGAACTCCTCCCGGCGATCGCGGAGTACCAAGGCCTGATCGCCGCCGATCCCGGCGACGCGGGCGCGCTGCTCGCTCTCGGGCTCGCCTACCAATGGTCGGGGATGCAAGCGGAAGCAGCGGTCACGCTCGAGGCCGCCGTCGCGGCCGATCCCCAGAACGTCGAGGCCGAGAAAGCGCTCGCCGCCCTGAACGCGTCGCCGTCCCATCGCGCGTGGCAGGCCGATGCGGAGCGACGGGCGCATCCGGACGACGCCGCGCGCTGGGCGACGGCGGTAGATGCGCTCGCGTCGGCTGAGCAGTTCTCGGTTGCGGAGTCCCTGCTCACGAGCGCGCGTGAGCGTTGGCCGCGCGACGCGCGCTTCCGCAGTCGCGAACGACTGTTGCAGGCCGAGCGGAAAGCGCGCGGGGCGGAGCGGGTCGCGGCGGCCCGTGAAGCGCTCGTGGCGCATCCCGACGACGACCCCGCCCGACTCACTCTCGCCGCCGCGCTCGCCGACCAGGGCGACTTACAGGCCGCCGATGCGCTCTACGACGAGCAGCTACGCCGCCATCCCGACGACGTGGCGACGCGCCGCCAGCTGGCGCGCACGCTCTCGTGGGCGGGCCGCAACGGACGGGCGCTCGCCGAGTACGATCGGTTGGTCGCCGCGATGCCGGCCGACACCGAACTCCGCATCGAGCGGGCCCGCGTGCTCGCGTGGGACGGGCAGCTCACCGAGAGTGCGCATGCGATCGCAGGCGTACGAGGATCGGCACCGGCGGCGGCGGAGCGCATGCTCGGCGACATCTACCGCTGGGGCGGCAACCGTGCCGCGGCCGTGCGCCACTATCGGGCCGCGACGCTGCTTGGTGACGGTGACGAGAACGCCCGAGCCGGGAGGGAGTTTCTCGCGAGCGAGAGCGGCATTGCCGAGACGCTCCCGACGTTCAACGCCTTGCAGGACTCCGACGGCTTCCACCAACGCCGGGTGACGGTCGAGGCGCGCCAGCGCCGCGGGCTCGCGACCGAGGTCGCGGCGGCCATCGTGCACACGGACTTCGAGCAGCACGGGAAGAACCTGCGCGTCGATCGCGGACGGTTCAGCCTGCTGCGCGATCTCGACGAGCGCTGGCGGATCGCGGCGACGTGGGCCCCCGGGGTCTACGACGAGGACCGCACCCGGCACGGCGCGAGCGTCGAGCTGACGCGCGTCTTCGGACCCGAGAGCCAGGTCACGGTCGGCTACGATCACTACGACCTGATCGACGAGGTCCTGACCCTCGCCTCCGCCGACCAGCGGATCCTGACTGCCAATCGCGGGCGCATGACGGCGCGTCACGTGCTGCCCTGGCGGTTCGAGGCCGCCGGGACCGCCAGCATCGCGGACTCTTCCGACGGGAACCGCCTCGTGGCGCTGCAGGCGTCGCTTGCCCGCCGCGTGCTGCGGCGACCGGGCGTCACGCTCAAGGTGGATGCCGGCTACCTCGGCTACGCGGAGCGCAGCGACCTCTACTGGGATCCGAAGCGCTACGCCACGCAGGGTCTGACCGCGGTCCTTCGCCAAGAGCTCGTACCGAAGGTGAGCGTCCAGCTCGAAGCCCGGGTCGGCTACGGCCAAGAAGAGGGACAGGGCTCGCTCGAGCGCAGCTTCGGAGCGATGCTCGCCATCGCCGAGATGGCGGGCATCACCGCCGAGGTCGGCTATCGCTACGGCGAGACCGGCCGCGTCGGGAACCTGAACGGCGGTGGGAGCAGCGGCTACGTCGCACACAGCGGGACGCTCAGTCTGCGGTATCGTTTCGGAGCCATATGACCGACCAACGGCCCTCGCGATTGTTCTCGCTGCTGTTCGTCGCTGCCTGCGTCGGCGTCATGATCGGCAGCATCGTGCTGTACGTGTCGGTCCTCCGTGAGGACTATTCGATCGACAACGCCATCGTGAATCTCTCGATGTCGGCGCTGCTCTGCTTCCTGATCCTGCTGATCGTGCGGTACTTTGCGATGCTGTGGTTCGCGTTTCTCGGGCATCTCGAGACCGCGAGCGATGCCGACATCGTCGGCCATCCGCCGCTCGTGTCGGTGCTGGTTCCCGCCTACAACGAGGCGGTATGCATCGCGAGCTCGATTCGTTCGATCGCGGCGCTCGACTATCCCAACAAGGAGATCATCGTCATCGACGACGGGTCAACCGACGACACGTATTGGTGCGCGCTCGAGGAGGGCAAGCGCATTCGCGGCGTCTCGGTCCGGGTGCTGAGTCAGAAGAACGGCGGCAAGGCGAGCGCACTGAACCACGGCATCCGCGAGGCCCAAGGCGCGTTCGTTCTCTGCGTCGACGGCGACTCGAACCTGGCGCCGCAGAGCCTGCGCGAGGGCATGCGCCACTTCGCCGATCCGAACGTGGTTGCCGTCGCGGGCAACGTGAAGGTGGCGAACCGTCGTAACCTGCTCACCTGGCTGCAAGCGCTCGAGTACGTCGAAGGCTTGAACCTCATGCGCAGTGCCCAAGCGTTCTTTCGGACGGTGAACATCATTCCGGGTCCGCTCGGGATCTTCCGGCGCGAGGCCGTACTCGCCGTCGGAGGCTATTCGACCGACACGTTTGCGGAGGATTGCGACCTCACCCTGAGCCTGCTCGCGCAGGGATGGAAGATAAAGTACGAGTCCCGGGCCGTCGCATTCACGGAGGCGCCCGAGCGACTCTACCCGCTGCTGAAGCAGCGCTACCGTTGGACGCGCGGCATCCTGCAGGCGCTCCGCAAGCACCGCCGGATGTTGATCGCGCGCCGCCAGGGTTTCGGCACGCGCGCGACGTACGTGTACATGACCTTCGAGTCCGTGTTCTGGCCGGTCATGAACGTGTTGGCGAACGCGTTCCTCTTGCTGATCGCCGTGCGCTACGGGACCACGCGCCTGCTCGCGCTCTGGTGGCTGCAACTCACGTTGCTCGATGCGATGGGCGCGCTCTTCAGCGTCGCGGCCGAGAAAGAGGATCTGCGGATCGTACCGTTCTCGGTGATCTATCGCCTGAGCTACATTCTGTTGATCGACATCTGCAAAGTGCTGGCGACGTTCGAGGAGATCGCGGGCGTACGCATGGGGTGGGGAAAGCTCGAGCGTCTCGGACGCTTGTCGACCTGAAGGAGCTGGAGAAGACGGCCATGGACTTCGTACCAATTCTCGCAACCGTTGTACTGATCGCGACGCTCTCGACCCTGGTGCTGGGCGTACTCTCGTATTTGGCTTTCCGTGCGCGCGAGCGGCGGCAACCGCGTGCGACCGCCGAGCCCCCGCGCAAGGTCTTCTTCGTCCGCCTCGGATTGCCTGAGGCGACCGCGTCGGGGACTGCGGCCGAAAACTGAGCTCCGTCGTGCGGCCGTTGAAGCTGGCTTGCGCGGCCGCGCTCGCCCTCGTGACGGTGAGCGCGGCCGCATTGCTCTTCCTGCTCATCGTGCGGGGTCGGAGCGACGAAAACGCCGTCGCTGCGCTGCCGCCGCCGGCACTCTCCACGACCGGGACGGTCGAGGCGGGACCGACGGTGCTCCTGTTGCGGGTTGAGGCGACGGCCCGTCATTTCGCGGCGGTGCCGGGTGCCGCCGCTGACGGCTACGACCGTCGCGTCGCCGATTGGCGCCAGCGCCTCGAGACGGCCGGCGCGCGCGTGCGCGTGCTCGACGAGAGTGCGCTCATCGCCGCACTGGCTTCCGACGAGAATGCGCGCGCGCACGTGGTCGTGGTGGCACCCTCCGCCGCGGCGCTCCACGACGACACCGTCGCGCACATTGTCGCGGCCGTCGATGCGGGAGCGGGGCTGATTGCGACGTGGGCCTTCGGCCTGTATGGCGCGGAAGGTACCTGGCGCGGCTATGCGCCGCTCACCACGCTCGTCGATGCCGAGCCGCTCGGCGCCGCGGCGGCAGGCGGCGAGGCGCCTCGCTACATCGCGTTGCACGGGCAGACGAGCGTCACGGTCGGGCTGCCTGCGGGCGCACGGCTCGAGATTCAACCCTACGACCAGCCGTTGCCGCTCGTCACGAAGGCCGCGGTCGGCGACTTCGTCGATTGGGCCATGCTCGTGCGCGGCTCAGGCGAAGTGGCGTCGCAGCAGACCGCGGTCGCGCGCGCGACCCACGGGCGCGGCCGTGTCGTCTGGATGAACTTCGAGCCCGGCGCCGTGGTGGGCGGCGGACCGGCCGCCAACCGTGTGACCCGTCTCGTGGAGAATGCCCTCGCATGGACCGGTCGGGTCGCGCGCGGCGACCTCGAGACGTGGCCGGGCGGCGCACGTGCTGCCGCGGCCATCGGCCTCGACGCCGAGCACGAGTTCGAAAAGGGCACGGCGATCGCGGCTCGGCTCGCGGCTTCGAACGTTCCGTTCACGACCTTCG
>JBDSJB010000166.1:0-2858 GCA_039917665.1 Binatia bacterium | reverse complement strand
ACCGCGCCTGGGCTCGAGCCGCGTCTATCTGAGCACGACGGCGCAGGCCTACCCGCGCGTCACCGCATGGAACACCAGCATCGGACTTGCACGCGAGACCGTCGACACGCTCGTCGGGGATCTCGCGTGACCAGCAATCCCATCCACCATCACAAAGGAGCATCACGATGACTGCACCATTGACGCTACCCTCGGACGCCGATCACACCGGCCGCGACTTCGGAGACGACGAGCTGAAACTCCTGCGCGAGGTGATCGAATCGGGCACCCTCAATTGCACCAAGGGCACGCAGGTGAAGGAGCTCGAGCGCGCGTTCGCCGAGTTGTACGGCGTCCCCTACTCCCGGGCAGTCACCTCGGGCACCGCGGCCGTGCACTGCGCTGTGGCCGCGATCGATCCCGAGCCGGGCGACGAGATCATCACCACGTCGATCACCGACATGGGCGGGATCTCGCCGATCCTCTATCAGGGCGCGATCCCGATCTTCGCGGACGTCGACCCCGTCACCTTGAACGTCACGGCCGAGGCGGTCGCGGCGCGCATCTCGCCGCGCACCAAGGCCATCATCGCGACGCACCTCTTCGGGAACCCGTGCGACGTGATCGGCATCAAGGCGATCGCCGACAAGCACGCCATCCCCGTGATCGAGGACTGCGCGCAAGCCTTCTTGGCGACGCAAGACGACAAGCTCGTCGGCACGATCGGCGCGATCGGCGCGTTCAGCCTGCAGCAGGGCAAGCACATGACCACGGGCGAGGGCGGCCTCGTCGTTACGCACGACAAGGCCTTCGCGCGCTGGATGATCCTCTTCAGCGACAAGGCCTGGGGCTACGGCGACCCGAAGCCCGACCATTACTTCCTGGCGTTGAACTACCGCATGACCGACCTGCAAGGCGCCGTCGCGCGAGCGCAGCTCGCAAAGCTCGGTGGCGTGGTCGAGCGCCGGCGCCGCACGGCCGAGCAGCTGACCGAACGGCTCCGCAACACGCCCGGCCTCACGCTGCCGAAGCCGGCGAAAGGCTCGACCCACGTCTACTGGAAGTACCCGCTCATCGTGGATCCCGCGGTGCTCACGGGAGGATCGGACGCCCTCGGCGCGGCGCTCAAGGCGCACGGCGTCTTCAGTGCCCCGCGCTACATCCAGAAGCCCGCGTTCGAATGCGAGGTCTTCACGAAGCGCAAGACCTTCGGCAAGAGCCAATTCCCGTACTCGTACCGCGAGCGCGAGGACGGCACCAAGATCGTCTACGACGCTGCCGAGTATCCCGGGACCGTGCGCGGTCTCGAGCGCGTCGTCGTGCTGCCGTGGAACGAGTTCTACACGGACGAGCACGTCGCCTTCATCGGTGACGCCGTGGAGAAGGCCGTGGCGCAGCTGACCGGGGCAAAGGCCGCACGCAGCGCCTGATCGCCGCATGGGTCCACTTCCGTACGCAATCTTCTCCTGCGACCTCGACACCGTCGACCGACATCTTCAAGGCTACGGAATCGAGGACATGGCCGCCTGCGATCGCATCTATCGCACGGCCGTTCCTCGCCTGCTGGAGGTCTTCGCCGAGCTCGGCGTTCCGGGAGTGCTGTTCGTCATCGCCCGCGACGCCGACTCGGAGCGCTCACTCTGGCGGGCCGCGGTGCAGGCCGGACACGAGATCGCGAGTCACTCGCTCACCCACACGCAGCCGTTCAGCACGCTCGACGATGATCGCCTCCGCGAGGAAATCGCCGAGTCACGCACGCGGCTGTCCGAGGCGAGCGGGATGGAGGTGGTCGGCTTCCGGGCGCCGGCGTGGGACGTGACCGATCGCGTGCTCCGCGTGATCGCGGCGTCCGGATATCGCTACGACGCGTCGGTCTTCCCGACGCCCGTGCTGATCGCGAGCCGTCTCGCCGCGTACAGCCGCTCCACCCAGAAGGCGTCCATCTTCTCGATGGATCTCGTCGGACACGCCTTCGCGTCCACCGTTCCTCATCGCACCAACGCCGCCAACGGCAATCTCATGGAATTCCCGATTTCCGTGACCCGTTGGCTGCGACTGCCCGTCTACCATACGTTTTCCTACTTCGTTCCGCCCTGGCTCTTCGCCCGCGGCCTCCGCTCGGCGCTCCGCTCCGGACGACCGCTCTGCTATGAGTTCCACGCCGCCGACCTCCTCGATCTCGCCAACGACGGCATCGATCCTCGCATGAATCGGCATCCCGGCATGAAGTTATCCCTCGCAGAAAAACGGAAAAGCCTGCGCGACATTCTCGCCATGATCGCCCGCGAGCGACGGATCGTGACGTATCGGCAAGCCATGGAGGAAGGGATGGCCGCCTGAGCGCGGCACTCGATCTCCATGGCCATGCCAATGCCCGTATCCGATGAACACGAGCTCGTTGCACCCGCCTCCGGCCCCGCCGCCGCGCGGGTCGTGGAGATTCTCGGTGTGCGTATCGCGAATCTCCACACGATCGAAGCAGTCGCGCACATGCAGAAGCTCATCTGGGCCGAGAGCCTGTGCGCGCGCGCGGTCTACATCGTGAACGCCCACACGCTGAATATCGCGTGCGACGATCCCACGTATCGTGAGGTGCTGAACGACGCCGATACGGTGTTCGGTGACGGCACCGGCGTCCGGTGGGCCGCCCGCTGGCAAGGCAAGAAGATGATCGACAACCTGGTCGGCACCGACCTCATGCCGTTCTTCTTCGTCAATACGATCGAGCGCCGGTACCGCTATTTCCTGGTCTGCGCGCAGCCCGAGATCGTCGCCCGCGCCGCCGGGTTCCTCACGACCCAATATCCCGGCCTCGACGTCGTCGGCCATCAGCATGGCCACTACGATCGCGCGACCCACGACCAGGTGATCGCGAAGAT
>JBDSJB010000165.1:0-3187 GCA_039917665.1 Binatia bacterium | reverse complement strand
CCAGCCCGTTCGGCGGCCCGATACCGATGGAACCCGTCCGCCAGGTAGTAGTCCGTGCCGTCGAAGAACGTGACGACGGGCGGCAACGCGAGTTTGCCGTGCTCGGCGTAGACGCCCGCGTAGTCGTCGATCACGTTCTCGTCGAGATCGGCCCGTGACTGCGTGCCGCCGTCGAGGCGGAGCTGCGCGAGTGCGATCGTCGTCGCGTCGTTCGCGTCCACCTTCATCTCTGCCTCTTGCCGCGCTCGTCCCATCGTCCGCCCCCCGCCTCCCCTGATTCAGTCGCGATTCACGCGGCTCCGCCCTGCGCGCGATTCGTCGCGAGCCATTCGTCGAGCTGCGCTTTCGGCCAGGCTCGCCGATCTACCCACGAGCGAAATTGGCTCCGCCGCACTCGCAGATATTTCCCCACGAGAAACGCCGGGAGCGGATCGCGTGTCCGCTTCCGCGTGAGCTCGTAGACGGCGGCCACATTGGGGAGTGAGAGCGCCAGCGTGATGAGCTCCGGCGTCAACAGCGGGTCATCGAGTACGTCAGACATCGCGGTCTCTCTCGATTCCGGCGAGACGTCGGAGTATCCGTGCATAGCCCCGAAGGTTCTCGCCGCGAGGATGACGGGTACCCGCTTCCCAGCGGGAGACGGCGGCGCGGTCTACTCCGAGTTCGGCGGCGACGGCCGCTTGAGGGATACCGGCGCGATCTCGGATCGCACGACGCTGAGTCGCTGCAGGTAGCGCCGTCCGCAGGCGCGCGGTTGCCAAGGCGCGGGAGATGGGGCTTGTCATCACTGAGGCAATAGTACGGCACGCTATTGCGGGAGTAAAGTTTTGGAGGATGGCAACTGTGCGCGCTTCAATAGCGTGCCAGTCTGTTGACGATACCGGCGCGGCGCTGCTATGCGGTGTCGTCATGAGGCTTCGTCCAGGCGGGCACCTGAACACGCACGATGGTCTTTCTTCTAGCCGAGTTAAGGCGCTAGGACGACGCTTCGTCGAAGTCACCGAAGACGACATCAAGAAACTTCGTCGACCGTCGCCCCCAACGCAACGTGGTCCCAAGAAGAACGCAGTTTGTTCGCACTGCGGAGGGTCGTGGACCGCTGAGCTCGCCGACGTCATCGTCGACAACATCTGGGAAGAGTCGCCGGTGGATGCCAACTGGATGACTGCGGCCCGCCTCGTGTACGAGGGGTACGATCTCGTTATCGGCGAGCTGCGCGTGTTCCCACGCGACAAAGTTGCCGATGACGATCGTGTCGAAGACCCGAGAGAGTGGAGCGCTGATCTCTTAGGGCAGTACGCTCGAGTGCCTCACGGTGGTTTGAGCGCCCGGCTGTTGCGTCAAGTTCGGCTCAAGCACGCTGACCGGCGTTCTGGATTGCTTCGCCTCTACGCTGAAAGGCACCCAAGGCTTTTCGAGCCATCTGGCCGTCTTCATACGCTGGGCATGAAGAAGCCTAAGGTCGAAGCGGATTCCAAGAGGGGCGCGCGGCGATCGGACACCTTCTACGCGGTGTTGGCAGCCGAGTACGTGGAGGCGATGGCGCGCGATCCTCAACGACCCGTGCTGGTCCTCGCGAAGCGGCGTGGTCTTCAGGCGTCGCGAGTTAGAGACATGCTGCATACAGCAAGGAAGCGCGGACTGCTCACCTCGGGCACCCAAGGGCGATCAGGCGGTGGACTTACGGCTCGTACCATCGAGTTGCTTGGGGAACGTACCGCGAATCCGAAACCGGACGCGAAGCGGCGGAGGGTCAAAGATGGCAAAGGTCGTTGACGGCAAAAAGCGCGGGCGGCCGGGTCGCTGGCTCGTCGATTTCTACGACCAGAACGGCAAGCGTCGCTGGGAAACTTACCCGACGAAAGAGCGGGCGCTCGCCCGTCAAGGTGAGCTCGAGGACCAGGTTGAGCGAAAGACGTATCTTGCGCCGAACGCGCGGCCGACCGTCACGAAATGCGCGGAGGCATGGCTTGCGAATAGGCAGGACCGTCACCCGGCGACGGTTGGCGGTTGGGAAACCCACGTGTATCGGCACATCGTTCCGCGAATCGGTGACGTCCGGATCGATCTCGTGGACCCGGCGGACGTTGAGCGTTTCCGAGACGCGCTCGCCGCTGGCTCCCCTGTCGCTTGCGAGCAAGAGCGGAAGACGGTCCTACGGAAGCTGTCGGCGAAGACCGTCAACAAAGTGCTGACCACGTTGACGTCGATTTTTGATCAGGCGATGCGCGACCACCGCCACCTTGTGAAGCAGAATCCAGCCGAGCTTGCGCAGCGCCTCCGGCCTGCATCGTCCGGTGAGCTCGCCGAGAACAGCGATGCGCGCGACGACGATCCGTTGGCGATTGACCCGTCCGACGTTCCGACTCCCGAAGAGGCGGGCCGGCTGATCGAGCACGCGCCGCCGGGGCTCTTCCGTTCGTACCTTCTGACGGCGGCACTGACCGGCGCCCGGTCGGAAGAGCTGCTGGCTCTCCAATGGCGCCACGTCGATCTCGATGGGAAGATCATGCCGAGCAACGTCGACGGCCCCAAGATCAGGATTCGCCGGGCGGTGTCATGGGCACGGACGCGTAAAGATGCAGACCGACCCAACGGGCCGCGATTCTTCCGACCCAAAACGGCCGCGTCCCGGCGTGACGTTCCCATCCCGCCGCGGTTGGTCGACGCGCTCCGAGCATGGCGCCGCGACTGCCCCACCCCGGTGCCGCTCGGGCTCGTGTTTCCCAAAGTGGATGGCGCGGTGATGCATCGCAAGCTGCTCTACGACCAGGGCCTCCTGCCCGCGCTCAAGGCCGCGAGCCTCCGTCACTTCACGATTCACAGTCTGCGCCACTGCTTCGCGTCCAGCCTCGCGGCGCACGGGCGCCCCGCGACCGAGATTGCGAGCTATCTCGGACATGGATCGTCCGACGTCACCTTGCGGGTGTACACGCACTGGTTTCCGAAGCAGCGCACCGGCGCGATGGAGTCGCACGCCAGCCGCGTGCTCGGAGAAGTTGCTACCGGGGTCGGTAGCACAAGCCGGTAGCAGTGCTAGACGGCTTCGGAGAAGAAGTGTAGGAAATTCACCCACGCGAAAGTGGCGGAACTGGCAGACGCGCAGGATTCAGGATCCTGTGGGGTAAAACTCGTGGGGGTTCAAGTCCCCCCTTTCGCACTCGCGGTGGGATCGAACAGGTGGTGT
>JBDSJB010000164.1:0-5467 GCA_039917665.1 Binatia bacterium | reverse complement strand
AATCCGACGTGATCGAGGATCATGGTCGCTCCTCAGTCCGACTTGTCGCGGAACTCGGTGTCGGTCGTCTTCGTGGCCGGCGCGCTGAAGGTCGCGTCCCAGCAGAGGCCGAGATCGTTCTTCAGTTGCACCGTCACGCGCGGGTCCTGCGTGAACGGCAGGGTCGGCATCGCGAGAGCAGTACCCAGCCCTTTGAGCGCGATCTGAGCCTTCCCCTCGTCCCCTGCTTTGAGCGTCAGCGACGTGACGCCGCCCGCTGTGCCCTCGCGATTCGTGTAGCGGAAGCCCCGGGTGTTTTCCTGCCAGCAGGAGCGGCCGGCGCAAAGGCCGCTCGCCGCGATGTCGGCGCTCAGCACCAGCGCCTGACCAGCGGCCGTCTCGTCGTAGACGCAGAGCGCGTAGCTCGTCGTCGTGAGCGGATCGCCAAAGTCGCCTTTGACCGTCGCCGCGCCGCGCGTCCACTTCCACCTGAGCGTGTCGCGCGTGTCGAGATCGCGATCCTTCAGCATGAGCGCCGCACGTTGCGGCGCGGTCGGCTTCCGGCAGCCCGCCTCCGGCACGGCGCCGCACGTGAGCGCGCCGTTCGCCGTCGGCGTCGCGGTCGGCCCCGGAGTTTCGGTCGCGCCGGCACCCGGGGTCGCGGTGCGCGCGGCGGTTCCAGTGGCCGACGGCGTGGCGGTTCTCGTCGCAGTCGCGGTTGCAACCGGCGTCGCCGTGCGGGTCGCGGTGCGAACGGGCGTCGGCGTTCGCGTCGCCGTCGGAGCCGGCGTCGCGGTGGCCGTCGACACTCCGGTCGTTCCGTCGTTGATCACGAGGTTGATGCTGCCGATCGCGGTTGCCGCGCCGACCGCGATCACCGACGCCTCGCTCGGCACGTCGGTGCTGGTGCCGCTCTCGTTGGCGCCGTTCCAGAACTCCGCCGGTCCCGGCAGCGTTGCCGGCGGATCCACGGGGCCGACGCTCGAGCCGCCCGTGAACGACGGGTCGATCTGCTCGATCTCGACGGTGTAGTCGCCGGGCGGCAACCCGGGAATCTCGAAGAGACCCTTCAGTGACGGGCTGGACGAGCTCGAAGCGTACCGCGCACCCGACGCCACACCGACGGCCGTGAGGCGCGGATCGCCAACTCTCCGCGCGATCACGTACGCGCCCTGAAAGGCGGTACCGTTGCTGCGCGAGATCACGCCGGAGAGCGTCCCCGTCGACGACGCGAAGCTCGGGTCGGGATAAGCGTCGACACCGACACCTGGTCGTCGAGGTGCAGCGTGCTCTGCTCGCTGCTCACGAGAAACGGGAACATCGTCGCGATCGCCGCATTGTTCGTGCTCACACCGTCGCGCCCTTCGACGAGGTTCACCTGCGAGTGATCGAGATTGATGTAGTGGCCGAACTCGTGGATGAACACGCCATTGAAGCTGGCGAGCGACATCTCGCGATTCGAGCTCGTGTTGATGCCGTCGAGCCAGCGGCCGTTCAGCACGGCCGAGCCCTCGGTGATGACCCCGGAGCTCGCGCACTCGGGGCCCGCGAAACCGAGAATACTGTTGTTGGCGCCCGTACCGAAGACGTCGTCGGTGATCGCGCCGTCGGCGTCGTAGACGATCGGGCTGAAACCATCGCCGCAATGGCTGAGGTAGTTCTCCCAGCACGTCGTCGACGGACAGGTGGCGTCGACGTCGACCGGCAACGCGCCGGCGTTCCGGAACGTGATCGTCGCGGTCGGGACCGCGTCCCAGACGGCGAAGTTGCTGGTGATGTCGGCCGTCGCCTGCGCGTTGGTGCGGACGCCGAGCATGCCTTGATCGGGGTTGTAGGGAACGGTGCCGACCCAGCGGTAGGGCGTCCCGCCGTTGGTCACGATCAGCGGACCAGCCGCGTTAGCGGCGTTAGCGCTGCCGAAGAGCGCAGCGCCGAGCGCCACGCATCTCATCAATCGAAGTGCCCGCCGTCGAAGTGCGCGGCGCCGTGCGAGCATGGATTACTGCGCCTCCCGTGCACGCGCCGCCCGGATCTTGCCGACGAAGTCGTCGAGATTCTGCGGGCCTTTGGTATCGCCATCCGCGCGCACCTCGGGCTTGTCGTGACCCCGGCGCTTCACCCGGTACGTGCCCTGCCCGAGCCCGACCGGGCTCGTGAACCCGCGACGGCTCGCGCCGCGGAGAAACAGCACGAGCTCTTCCCCGACCTCGTACGTCGGCAGGCCCGCGACTCGCGTCAGCGTCCCATCTGCGAGCGGCGTCGCCACACCGTATTGCTTGATGGTGAACGGCGTCTCGTGGGTGCCCTTGAGCGTCTCCGCCACTTCGAAGGTCGTCCAGGTCGACGGGACGCCGTTCTCGTCGCGCTCCGAAACGACGCTCGTCACGACCGCATGGACGACGTGCTTCGAGTCGGCCGTGACCTCGTCGAGCGTCATCGGCTTCACCATCATCGAGGCCTGCGCCGCTGGCGCCGCAAGGCCGAGGGCAAGCGAAAGAACGAACACGTACCGTTTACAATTCACGGACATCCTCCCTGCGCGCGGACGCTCGAGGGCGTACGCGCTCCGTTGCGCGATCACGGCGGGGAGCCGCGATTCGTTCACCGAGCCGGACGTTCGAACGGGCGCTATGTGAGCAGGAACGTCGTGGGACGGCAACCTAAGACAGGTTGGTCGACTTACAAGATCGGCGCTTCCGCACGGGGAAGCCGATGCGGGGATGAGCGCTACGCGTGCGCGTCCGAGCCTGCTCGCGACGATCCGCGGAACTCGATGCCGTCAAACTTGCTGCCGGAACGCCATCCTTCGAGGTACTCGAAGTACGCCATCGCCCCGAGCGGGAAGCCGAGCAGGAAGTCACGGCCGGCGACCGTCGGTTGGCCTTCGGCGTTGTAGTATCCCGGCGTGCATTCAGTGGTGCCGAGGAACGTGCCCGGGCCCGAGTGGATCAGCTCGAGCCAGTCGTCCTCGGACTTTTTGGTGACCTCGACCTGCGCGGCGCCGGCATCGAGCGCGTGGCGCAGGACCAAGGCGATCGTCTTGCCGGCTTCGGTCAGATTGTGCGGGACGTTGGAGATCAAGTTGGCGCCGTGCTGCACCTGGACGACGAAGAGATTTGGAAAGCCGTGGACGAACATGCCGTGCTTGGTGCGCATGCCCTCGGCCCAATAGCGCGAGAGGTGGACGCCGTCGCGGCCGACCGGGTCGAATCCCATGCGGCGCGTGTGCTCGGTGCCGACCTCGAAACCCGAAGCGTAGATGATGCAGTCGACCTCATACTCGACGCCGGCGACGACGATGCCCTTCTCGGTGATGCGCTCGACGCCTTTGCCGTCGGTGTCGATCAGCTGGGTCCCCGGTTGATTGAACGCCTGCAGATACTCGTCGTGAAAGCAGGGGCGCTTGCAGAGCTGGCGGTACCAAGCCTTCAGGCGCTGCGCCGTCGCCGCGTCCTGCACGACATCGTCGACGCGCGCGCGGATCTCTTCCATCTTCTCGAAGTCGGAGTCCTCGAAGGCGCGCAGCATGCCCTCGGGCGTGAACTCGTCGGCCGAGAGCGTCATGATCTTGCTTCGTACCCGGCGCGCGATGTCGGTCCAGCCGTCTTGCGTGAGGTCCTCCTCGGCGAGGAGACCGGTCTGGACGGTCGCAAAGTTCTCGAGCCAGCGCTTCTGCCAGCCCGGCGTCGCCATCTCCTTGAACCACTCCGGGTCGGTCGGACGATTGTCGCGCACGTCGACCGAGGACGGCGTGCGCTGCACCACGTAGAGCGCCTTGCAGGCCTTCGCGAGCTCCGGGACGCATTGCACCGCAGTCGCGCCGGTGCCGATCACCGCGACGCGCTTGTCGCTCAGCTCGTCGAGCGGCGCGCCGTTCGGGTCGCCGCCGGTGTAGGCATAGTCCCAGCGGCTCGTGTGGAACGAGTGACCGCGGAATTTTTCGATGCCCGGAATGCCGGGGAGCTTCGGTACGTGCAGCGGGCCGGTTCCCATCGAGACGAACTGCGCCGTGAAGGCGTCGCCGCGGTCGGTACGGATGAGCCAGCGGGAGCGGCCCTCGTCCCACTCGAGGTCGGTGACGCGGGTGTGGAAGAGCGCGCCATCGTAGAGCCCGAACTGACGGCCGATCCTCCGACTATGCTCGAGAATCTCCGGCCCGTGCGCGTACTTCTCGGACGGCATGTGCCCCGTCTCTTCGAGCAGCGGCATATAGATGAAGGAGGTCGTGTCGCATTGAGCGCCCGGGTAGCGGTTCCAGTACCAGGTGCCGCCGAAGTCCCCGCCCTTCTCGATCACCCGGACGTCGTCGATCCCCGCCTCTGTGAGCCGCGCCCCGGTCACGAGCCCCGCGAACCCGCCCCCGATGATCGCGACCGTCACGTGGTCGGTCTTGGATTCACGCGGGACGACGGGGGCGTAGGGGTCTCCCAGGTACCGATCGAAGCGGCCCTCGATCTGGACGTATTGGTCGTTGCCGTCGGCGCGGAGGCGTTTGGCGCGCTCCTCGGCGTATTTTTGCTTGAGGGATTCTTTGTCGACGGTGCTCATGGGGCGGGCCTCCTCGATGGGACGATCGGCGGCACCGTAGCGGGGCCGCGCGTCAGAGCCAACCGGCTCAGTCGGCGCGCTCGACCAGCTCGGCGATGGTCGCCGCAAACCAATTGCGAAACTGCTTGGTCGGCGCGCGGCCACCGGCGAGGCCGACGCTCCGGCGGCTCATGTCGCCGAACAAGGGCTCGGCCGCGCACACCATCACCATGAGGGCAGCGACGAAGCGGGGCTCGAGCGATCGTGGGCCGGCGGCGGTTTTCCGACGTTTCGGGCGCGCGGCTTCGAAGGCCTGGACCACCGCGTCGAACATCCCGCTGCCGCGGTCGGTCGGGATGCCCTTCCCCGCGAGCCACAGCATCAGGCGCGCGTAGCCGCGGCGCTCGAACGTGTCGACGGCGAGCTCGACGAGCGCGGCGATGTCGCGATCGCGGAGCTCGTGGCCAGCGACGACCTCCTCCATGCTCGTGCGGAGGCGGCGCGCCCCGAACCGGGCGAGCTTGTCGAGCAGGCCGTCGCGGTTGCCGAAGTGATGGTAGATCGCGGCGTCGGTGATGCCGAGCTCGGCCGCCAACGCCTGGACCCGCACCGCGTCCGGGCCGCCCTCGGCCAGGCGCGCTTCGGCGGCTTCCAGAATGCGGAGGCGGGCTTCTTCGGGGTTGCGGCGCGTGCGGGGTTGGGTCATCCGGGCGTTCCTCCAATCATCCTTGACCTAGCTGCTACCTCGACATACCAAGGTAACACCTACCTTGGCCACTCAAGGTAAGGAATGGAGGGATCACATGGATCCGATGCGGCTCTTCTTGGCGTACTACAAAGCGTTCGAGGCGACCTATCTCGATGACGATTGGTCGCGGCTGGAGCCGATGTTCGCGCCCGACGCGGTCTATCGGGTCACGGGCGCCGGCTCGTACGACTGCGTGCTGCGCGGTCGCGCGGC
>JBDSJB010000163.1:0-5512 GCA_039917665.1 Binatia bacterium | reverse complement strand
CCCGCTCTGGCTGGCATTCGGGGAGGCGCTGCGGTGGTACGTCCCGTTCGTCGTGAGCCCGCCGCCGGCGCAGCCCGGACAGATTGCGACGGATTGGTCACAGATTGGGATCGACTCCGCGCGCCCTTCGTCCCCCGAGCTCCCCGAGCAGGCCGACTCGTTTCACTTCCTGCTGCCGATCGTGCCTGCGGGCTCGAGCAGTGCATTCAGAATCCGCGTGAGGAGCCCGCTCTCCCTCGAGGGGGGCGAGGCTCCTGGGGCTCCTGGGGCTGTCATCAACGTCGCGACGAACTGGGGCGACCCGTACTTCCAACCGGATCTCACGGCGGAGGTCGTCGCCTTCTATGTGTCGCAGGCGAAGGACTACGCGGTCAGGGCGCACGGCACGACCACATTCCCGGCCGACGCGGCGTTCGAAGCCTACGTCCGGACGCAGCTCGCAGCCGTCGTCGCGGAGGGACGGCTCGCGGCCGTCGGGAACGAGAGCGAAAGTCTCCCCATTTACAGCCAGGCCCAGCTCATCATCGACACGGGCCAGTTCATCGCCGGCGAAAGCGCAACGGCCTCGGCGACGTCCGGTGACCGCGGGTGGCTCGCGCGCATCGTCGCGGAGCTCGTCGGCGGCTCGGCAGAGGCCTATCGCATCGACCAGGGCACCGACCCCTGCGCGGGCTATACCCAGCCCATCTACAAAATTGCCTGCGAATCGGAGATCGATCCCTGCCGACACGGCTGCCCCGACGACGATGAGGCGCCGAAGATCCCGCCGGTCGTACCGTGTGTGGGGTCGATCAAGGTTGTCCTCAATCTCCTGGGCGTCCCGTGCAAACCCACGGAACCCTCTGCGCCCAAACCCGCACCCCGACCCACACCCCAACCGGTGCCGTTCAAAGCCCCGCTCGATCCGAACTACAAGGCCGGGCCGGGCGGACCGGGTGGTTTCATCGATGGCGTGACGCCGCTCAGCTACACGGTCACCTTCGAGAACATCAAAACCGCGACGGGCGACGCGTTCGAGGTGCTGGTCACCGACCAGCTGGATGTGGCGAAGTACGACCTCGACACGTTCAGCCTTGGGTCCATCGCGTTCGCCGACAAGTTCGTGCCCGTGCCGCCGGGCCTCAAGACCTTCTCGACCGAGGTCGACATGCGCCCCGGCGTGAACATTCTGGTCGGCATCGATGCCGCCCTCGACACCGCGACCGGCCTCCTCACCTGGAAGTTCACGACGCTCGACCCGGCGACGCATCAATTCCCCGAGGATCCGGTGGACGGCTTCCTGCCACCGAACGTGACGTCGCCCGAAGGCGAGGGCGAGATGCTGTTCACCGTCAGCCTGAAGCCGGGTTTCGCGCTCGGCACGAGCGTCTGCAACGACGCGAGCATCGTCTTCGACTTCAACCCGCCCATCGTGACGAACGAGTTCTGCAACACGATCGGGTCGCCCGAGGATTGCGAGAACTGCATCGACGACGACGGCGATGGAAAGATCGACCGCGCCGATCCCGATTGCGCGGCGCCCGCGAACGGTGCGGGCGCCGGCGTCACCACCGCGGCGGCCAAGGCGGTCGACAAATGCGCCAAGACGATTCGCAAGGTGGGCACCAAGCTCACGAGCAACCGTCTGAAGCAGCTCGGCGCCTGCGAGCAGGCAGTCGCGGACTGCGTGCAACTGAAGCCCGGCGATGCCGCGTGCCTCGCGAAAGCGCAGGGGAAGTGCACGAAGGCGAAAGCGGCGCTACCGACTGCCGAAGCCAAGCTGACCGCGGCGATCGGCAAGGCGTGCGGCGAGCCCGCGGTGACGGCGGCGAATCTCCGCGCGACGGCCGGCCTCGGCTTCGACGGCGAAACGGCCGCGTGCGGAGGGCGCGGGGTGAACGGAGTCGCCACTGTTACCGACGTCGCTGAGTGCGTTCGCCGGCAGCAGCAGTGCGCCGCCGAGCGCCTCCTCGGCGCCGCGGTGCCGCGGGCGCACGAGCTTCTCGTCCTCGGTGGCTTCGCTCTCGAAAACGACTTCATCTGTATCGAGGCCGGCGCCAACGGCGGGGGAGTCGCGATCGCCGAGGAGAAGCGGAAGGCGCTCCGCAAGTGCGCCGTCACGATCCAGAAGGCGGCGACCAAGCTCGCCGCGGGGCGCGCGAAGGCCGGTCAAGCCTGCGGCGCCGCCGTCTTCACCTGCCTTCAGACCAAGCCCAGCGATCCGGCGTGCGTCGGCAAAGCCGGCGGCACGTGCAGCAAAGCCATCGCGGGAATTCCGAAGCTCGAAGCGGCCTTCGCGACGACCATCGCGAAGGCGTGCGGCGCGAGCCCGCTCGTCGCCGGCGATCTCCTGACGTCCGAGGGCCTCGGCGCGTCGGCGCTCGGCGAGCGCTGCGCGCAGCTCGGGATCGCGAGCCTCGCAACCGTGGCCGACGTCACCGCGTGTCTCCAAGCGCAGCTGACGTGCGACGTCGACCATCAGCTCGAGACCACGACGCCGCGACTCGGAGAGCTGCTCGATCTCGGAGGCGTCGCGTTACCATGATCGAAAAGGAGCGGCCATGACACGACAACCATTTCTCGGCATCCTGCTGGCCATTGTCGTCTGCACTGCCGCTCAACCGATTCACGCCGCGACCATCACGGTCACGACGACCGTCGACGAGCTCAACGTCGATGGTGACTGCTCGCTACGCGAGGCGGTCCGAGCCGCCAACACCAACGTCGCCGTCGACGCTTGCGCGGCGGGGCAGAACGACCAGACCGACACCATCACGGTGCCGGCGGGCACGTACACGCTGACGGTCGTCGGGAACGACAACGATGGCACCGGCGGCGATCTCGACGTCCTGGACAACGCCGTCGGCGACGACCTCGTGATCAGCGGCGCCGGGGCGGCGACGACGATCATCCAGGCCTGCGCCGTCGAGCAGCTAGCGGGGGATTGCCCGGCGGGACAAGGGGTCGTCGACCGCGTGCTGAACGTCCGCGATGCCCACGTCGCGATCAGCGGCGTCACCGTCCGGCACGGCCGCGCCCCCGTCAGCAACTCGGTTGACGGGCGTATAGGGAGTGGCATCCGGATCGAGAGGGTCAACACCCCGGGCGCGCTCACACTCACCGACGTCGTCGTCACGAAGAACGGCGACGCCGTCGGCGACATCAGCCAAGGCGGTGGCATCTCGAACTGGTACGGCGTGCTCACGCTCACGAGGGTGACCGTCAGCGACAACGTGGTCGCCGGGAACGGCGGCGGCATCTCCATCAGGTTCAACCCTGCGACGCTCGTCATGACCGACAGCACCGTGGGCGGCAACACGGCGAGCCAGGGTGGCGGCATCGACAATCGGGACGAGGGTGCGGCGACGCTCACCGGCTGCACGATCAGCGGCAACCAAGCGTCCGCCACCGGTTCCAACGGCGCCGGCGGCATCGTCAACACCGCCACGGCCACGCTCACCAACTGCACCGTGAGCGGCAACCAGGCGAAGAACGGTGCGGGCGGCATCGTCAACGCCGGCACGATGGACCTCCGGAGCAGCACCGTCACCGCGAACCGGCTGCTCGCGCCCTCACAGGGCGCCGGCGGAATCTATACCGTTGGCTCCGTCGCTGCCGGCTACACGACCGTCCTCCGCAACACCATCGTCGCCGGCAACTTCCACGACGAGACGACTCCGTCCCTGAACTCGCCAGACTGCAACAGTGCCGGGAGCGAGACGATCGTCTCCGAGGCGTTCAGCCTCGTCGGTGACGCGTTCCACTGTCCCGGCCTCATCGACGGCGTGAACGGCGACCAGATCGGCACGCGTGGCGCCGTGATCGACGCCCAGCTCGGCCCGCTCGCCGACAACGGCGGCCCGACGCTCACGCACGCGCTCCTCCCGGGCAGCCTCGCGATCGACGGCGCCAACCCGGCGACGCCGGGGAGCGGCGGCATCGCGTGCCCGACGACCGATCAGCGTGGCGAGAGCCGGCCGAGCGGCGCCGCCTGCGACGTGGGATCATTCGAGGGTGGCGACGGGGGCGCGATCGCGGCGACCGCTGTGAAACCGACGCGCGGCGGCACGGCCGGGACGGTGCAGATGCGCGTCTTCGGCAACGGCTTCGTCCCGGGAGCCGTGGTGCGGCTCGTGCGCGCCGGCTTCGCCGACGTGGTCGCCACGGCCGCGAACGTCCGCGCGACGGCGGTCACCACCTCGCTCGATCTGCGCGCTGTCGCGCCGGGTGTTTGGAGCGTGGAGGTGGAGAACCCGGATGCCTCGGTCGCGACCCTCACCGACGCGTTCACGGTCGAGGCGGGTGGCGGATCGGACCTCTGGGTCGAGCTTCTCACCCCGCGCAACTTCCAATCCGGCCGGGTCCAGTCGATCTACGTGCTCTTCGGCAACCGCGGCACCGTCGATGCCTACGGCGTCCCGCTCTGGCTGGCGTTCGGGGAGGCGCTTCGGTTCTTCGTTCCATTCGCCGTGAGCCCGCCGCCGATGCAGCCCGGACAGATCCCGACGGACTGGACACGCATCGCGATCGACCTCGGGCGCCCTCCTTCACCCGAGATCCCCGAGGACACCGACACGTTTCATTTTCTGCTGCCGATCGTGCCGGCGGGCTCGAGCGGTGCGTTCAGGGTGCGCGTGAAGAGTCCGTTCTTCCTCGAGCCCACAGATCCCGGGGTTCCGGTGTCCATCAACGTCGCGACGGACATCGGCGATCCCTATTTCGAACCGGATCTCTCGGCGGAGGTCATCGCCTTCTATGTGTCGCAGGCGAAGCAGTACGCGGTCGCGGCGCACGGCACGACCACGTTCCCGGCCGACGCGGCGATCGACGCGTACGTCCGCACGCAGCTCGCCGCCGTCGTCGCGGAGGGTCGGCTCGCGGCCCTCGGGAACGAGAGTGGAAATCTCCCCATCTACAGCCAGGCGCAGCTCATCATCGACACGGGCCAGTTCATCGCCGGCGAAAGCGCAACGGCCTCGTGGACGCCCGGCGATCGCCATTGGCTCGCGCGCATCGTCTCGGAGATCGTGGGCGGCTCGGCAGAGGCACGTCTCGCCGACCCCTGCGCCGGCATAATCGACGTCAACGAGAAAATCTTCTGCGAAGAGGAGACAGATCCCTGCGCGGATGGCTGCCCCGACGACGCGCCGCTCATCCCGCCGCCCTTCCCGTGTGTTGGGGACACAATCGAGAAGATCCTCAAGTTCCTGGGCGTCCCGTGCAAACCCAAGCCCAAAACCGTGCCATTTTCCATCCCGCACGACCCGAACGAAAAGGTCGGTCCGGGCGGACCGGGTGGCTTCATCGACGGCATGACGCCGCTCTCGTACTCGGTCACCTTCGAAAACGTCAAAACCGCAACCGGTGACGCGTTCGAGGTGACGGTCACCGACCAGCTCGACATGACGAAGTACGACCTCGACACGTTCAGCCTCGGGTCCATCGCGTTCGCCGACAAGTTCGTGCCCGTGCCGCCGGGTCTCAAGACCTTCTCGACCGAGGTCGATCTGCGCCCCGGCGTGAACATCCTGGT
>JBDSJB010000162.1:0-4382 GCA_039917665.1 Binatia bacterium | reverse complement strand
GTAGCCGACGCCCACGTTGGCGAGCACCGGCCGGCTGAACCCAGCGATCGCGTCCGACCACTCGTCGACGGAGTGATTGTTGGCGCCGAGCAGGCCCATGTCGTCCCAGACGAACTCGCCGCGCTCGACCGGTCGATAGAGCACGAACGTCAGCACGCCGACGACCACGGCGGCGAGCAAGACGCGCACGCGCTCGCTCATCGCTGATACCCGAGGGCGCGCAGCCGTTCTTGCAGCGCGGGATCGACCTGGCCATCGGGAACGCGTTCGCTCGGGGCGACGTACCAGATGCGGACGTAGGCGGATCGTCCGCCGGAGGGTGCCGTCGCGGTCCACGACTGTGGCCGGCAATCGATCGGCGTGCTGGGACGTACGCGCACGGCGGGGTCGTCGACGGCGACGGAAACCTCGGCGCCCTCGCGCTCGTCGGTGCTCGTGCCAAGGGCGTAGCGGCGCGGCGCGCCCGACGGCATGTCGACCACGATCCGAGGTGCGTCGGCCGCGGTCACGACGAGCTCATCCTCGTCGGGTCGCATGCCCGTCCAGACCTGTCCGACGACGACGCGCGTGCTTGCCCGTGGCGCAAGCTCGAGATCGGCCGCATACTCCGCGACCCCGTCCTCCTTGCCAACGAGCCGCACCTCGTCGGTCGGCTCGAGCAACGCGCCCCGCAGCTCGCTCGCGACGTGCACGCGCAGTTGCTGGCGTTCGGCGGTGTCGCCGCCGCAGACGCGTACGTGCCAACCGGCGGCCTCGCGAGCGATCCTCGCATCGAGATCGCTCCGCAAGGCGGCGGCGCTGGATTCGGCCGCGGGCAGCAGGTTCTGCTTCTCGAGTGGGTCGGTGGGGAGGTCGAACAACTGGTCGTTCCCGAGATGATTGAGGATGAGCTTACGCGTGTCCGCGACCAGGGCCGCGAGGTCGAACGTGTCGAGCTTGAGCACGGCCGTTTGGGTGGCCGACGTCGCGTTGAATGCGTGGTGCTCGGCGTTCCAGAGATTTCGCCCGGAGGCCCCAGCCAGCGGATCCGTCCCGAGCAGACCCAGCAGCGTCGGTGCAAGATCCGCGAGGCCGGTCTCGGCCGCGATGCGCGTCCCGGCGAGGGCATTTCCGGGCAGCTTCAGAAAGGCCGGGACGCGCAGCATCTCTTCGTAGAGTGTCTTGCCGTGGCGGGTGCCGCCGTGATCGCGGAACTCCTCACCATGATCCGAGACGACGAGGATCGTCGCGTCGTCGTAGAGGTGGCCCGCCCGCAGATCGTCGAAGAGGCTGCCGAGGGCCCGATCCATACCGCGGATCTCAGCGAGGTAGCGGGCGTACTCGTTCCGGATGATGGGGATGACCGGGTCGTGCGGTACGGTCGCAAGGAGCGCGGCGTCGTCGGTCACGAATTTCAGATCGTCTTCGCTCGGCACGTACGGCGCGTGCGGGTCCATGAGGTGGACGTAGTAGAAAGCGGGGAAGGCGCCGAGGTCCGCGTCGAGCGCCGCGCGCACGTGGGCAAGCACCGGCGCGGCGTGAACCTTCGCCGTCGGCCACACCGACGCGCCGACGTCGTGAAAGACGTCGAAGCCGCGCGCGAAGCCCCAGAGCGGGATGATGTTTGGATTGGTCGACCAGGCGACGGTGTGCCATCCGCCCCGTTGCAGCGCGACCGCGAGCTGGTCGCGCTCGCTCGGGAGCACGTCGTCGCGACCGAGGACGCCGTGCGCGCTGGCATCGAGACCGGTCAGCAACGTGGCGACCGCGGTTCGCGTCCAGGACGAGCTCGAATAAAGCCTATCGAACACGACGCCATCCTTCGCCAGGCGGTCGAGCGCCGTGCCGATCGGAATGCGAGGCTCGAACGTCACGAGCCGGTCGCGCCGGACGGTGTCCATCAAAATCACCAGCACCAGGCCGGGCTTCGGTTTCCCCGTGCGCACGAGCGGCTGGGAGACGATCGCGCGCGTCTCGGCAGGGCCCGTCACGGCGACGCGGAGGCCGAGATTGGCGGTGCCGCGGGGCAGGGTGAAGCGACACGCCTGCCAGTGCGACGGCCCGTCGACGACGCATGGCGGGGCGCTGCCGCCATCGAGGTCGACGGTCGCGCCAGACCCGTCGGATCCTTCGACGGCCACGTAGACGGACACCTCGCTCGCGGGCGTCGGGCCGAGCGACAACGACTGTGTCCTTGGCTCGCTCGTGAGCCGGCGCGCGTTCAGCGTCGTGTTCTGGAACGTGACGAGCGCGAGGTCAGCGGCCGGCCATGGGCGCGTGAGGCCGTCGGGCGCTGCACGCTCGCACGCGACTGCGCACGTGATGAGCAGGGCGAGGAGCACCCAAGGCGGCCGGCCAGCGTTCTCCACGCGGCGCCGAGTCTAACCGGCAGGCGCGTCACTGCAAGAGAAGTGTGCTCGGCTGGACAAGCCGGCCGACCCGACGATAGCCAGGCGCTCATGGGGAAGGGGCGCTGGTGGCTCGTGGAGATCGGGCTCGTGCTCGCGATCTTCGCGGTGCTGGTGACGCGCCTGCCGACGATCCGCCACTACCTGGCCAACAACGATCACGGCTATCAGCTCGCGGCGAGCGCGGAGCTGTTGCGTGGGCGCATTCCGGGCGTCGACGTTTTCATCAACTACGGGCCGCTGACGGTGCTGCTCGGCGCCATCACGCTGCACCTCTCCGGTGGCGACTTGCTGGTCGAGTCGCTCGTCTGCGCCGCCATGTGGGCCTTCGCAATCGGGCTCGCCTTTCGCTTCGTCCGGCGCAACTTCGGAGCCCTGGCAGGCGCCGCGACGGCGCTCGCGGCGTTCCTCATGGTGGCGCGCTTCCACAAGTGGTTCCTCTGGCTCATGCCGCTCGTCATCCTGACGACGACCGACGCGGCGACGCGAATGCCGGCGCGGCGACGCTGGCTCTATGCCGGGCTCGTGGCAGGTCTGGCCTCGCTCCTCCGTCCCGACGTGGGAGTTGGAGCACTCGCCGCCGCCGGGGTGATTGCGCTGATCGACGCGCTCTTGTTCGGCGGCGTGGGTGTCGTCGGCGCCTGGGGCGTCCTCGTCATCGGGTATGCGCTGCCGATTCTGGTCTGGATGGTGACGATCGTCGCCGTTTCTGGTGGGGCCGGTCTTGCGAGCGCCGTCGGCGTCGTGCCCGAGATGGTCGGCGGCACTGTCGAGTCGCTCAGTTTGCCCCCGCCGCCCTTCGATCTCGACAAGCCGTTCTCGCCCGGCACGGCACACGCGCTGGCGCTCCGGTTGCTGCTGGCATCCGAGCTGCTCGCGATCGGAATCGGCCTTTGGCTCGCGCGCGCGCGCCTCGGCGGGCTGGCGCGCGAGGCGCGCGCGCTCGTGGCGCTCGGGATCATGGGCGCGGCGTCCTATCACCAGACCGTCTATCGCGCGGACATTCATCATTTCTGGCTCGGCTGTTGGCCGATGGCGCTGGCCATCCCCGCGATCGCGGCGGTCGCGACGCAGCTCGTGCGGGCGCGGCCGGCGAGCCCGCTCGTGCCGAGCACGGTCGTCGGCATCGTAGCGACCGTGCTCGTGCTGCTGGGGACGGTCGGTCTGCGGCCGATCGTGACGCAACCGCACTTCGACCTCGCGCCCTATGGCCGTCCGCCGCTCGCGGGCATTCGCGAGCTCCGGCAGGGGGTCGCGGCGGCGCCGGATCATCCCTACGCGCATTTCGTCGCGGCGATTGCCGGTAACTCGACTCCGAATGACCCGGTCCTGATGCTCGCCTATCAGCCGCAGCTCTTCATCTTTGCCGAGCGCCCGGTGAGCGGACCGACGGTGGCGTTCCAAGCGGGACTCTTCGACTCACCCGAGTGGCGCCGCATCCGTCTCGCCGATCTGCAGCGCGATCCGCCGGCGCTGGTCGTCGTGCCGGGAAATTTCTGGACGCTCGCGCCGGAGGACGATCTCCGTCGTTCGCTCCCGGAGATCTACGAGTTCGTCCACACTCACTACCGCACCGTCGTCACCCGCCAGGGCCGGGTGATGTTGCTCGCTCCCGACACCGGTTTTCGCGCGCCGAGCTCCTGACGGCGAGGCGGGTACGTGGACGGACCCACCGCGCTCGGTTATCAAGCGGTGTGGCGCGATCCTCAACCGTTGGCGACGCCTCACGCGGGTCGCGGCGCCGGCTGTGCGCGGCGCTCGCCGTCACGCTGCTCGCGCTCGGGTGCGAGCAGCGTCCGACGGGACCCGCCAACGCGATCCTGATCACGATCGACACGCTCCGCGCCGATCATCTCGGGATCGACGGATATCCGCGCGACACGTCGCCGACGCTCGACGCGCTGGGCCGTGCGGGCACCTGGTTCCCGCGCTGCTACGCGCAGTCCGTCACGACGCGCGCCTCGCACGCGAGCCTCTTCACCGGCTGTTATCCGC
>JBDSJB010000161.1:0-6670 GCA_039917665.1 Binatia bacterium | reverse complement strand
CACATGGAGGCGCTCGGCTTCAAGCTCCGCGAAGAATCGGTGCTGCGGACCCTCACTTCGGACGTCGTGAAGACGAGCGAGATCGAGGGCGAGCGACTCGACGCAGAACAGGTGCGATCGTCGCTCGCCCGGCGCCTCGGGATGGACATCGGCGGCCTGAAGACCGTCGACCGCAACGTCGAGGGCGTCGTCGAGATGATGCTGGACGCCACCCGCAACTACCATCAGCCGCTGTCGCGCGAACGGCTGTTCTCCTGGCACGCCGCCCTCTTCCCGACCGGTCGCAGCGGGATGCGCCCGATCACCGTGGGCGCCTGGCGGCACGACAGCACCGGCCCCATGCAGGTCGTCTCCGGCCCCATCGGCCGCGAGCGAGTCCATTTCGAAGCGCCGGCCGCTTCACGCCTGAACGATGAGATTCGGCCACTTCTGGAGTGGTTCAACGCGAGCCCCGACAGGGACCCGCTGCTCAGGGCTGCCCTCGCCCATCTCTGGTTCGTGACCATCCATCCGTTCGACGACGGCAACGGTCGTATCGCACGCGCGATCGCCGACATGGCCCTGGCCCGTTCCGAGGACAGCCCGCAACGTTTCTACAGCATGTCGGCGCAGATCCTCGCCGAGCGCAGCGCGTACTACGATATCCTCGAGCGGACCCAGGAGGGATCGGTCGACGTCACGCCCTGGATGCAGTGGTTCCTCGGCTGCCTCGAGCGCGCGATCGACGGAGCGCAGAACGGCTTGAGCTCGGTCCTGGTGAAGGCCGGCTTTTGGGACCGCATCGCCGAGGTCCCGTTGAACGAGCGGCAGCGCGTCGTCCTCAATCGCTTGCTCGACGGGTTCGCGGGCACGCTCACCACGTCGACGTACGCGAAGCTGGCGAAATGCTCGCAGGACACAGCGCTCCGAGACATCCTGGCGCTCGTCGAGCACGGGGTGCTCGTCCGCGGGCCTGCGGGCGGGAGAAGCACGAGCTATGCGCTCGCGTCGATGACGGCAGCGAGTTGAATCGTCCGACCCGTGTCGCGCTGAACGCTACGCTGGCACCGACTCGACCACGCTGACGACCGACGCCGTCGGCACCACACGGTTGAGCCGGAACCCCGCGATGGTCGATCCCGGCTCCGGAGCGCTGGCCGATCACGAAGAGCGCGTTGCCGACGGCGGCGATCGTCGCCGCGAGCAGCAAGCCGGCGAAGCTCAATGGACGTTCCCGCGTTGCATGCCCGGCTTCACTAGCTTTACGCGTGAGCGATCCACAAGGCGGAGCGCAAAAAGAGAAGAGCCTGCTCACATGATTCGTGAACAGGCTCTTCGGCGACTGTGTCGCATCTCCAAGCAAGAGCCCGGAGGATTTTTTGATAGACGTGACCTAACGTTCTACCTCGGTGCCGTCGGCTAGGTCAGGCCCGGCGGCACCGGTTCTGAACCGGTGGCGTGTCCATCCCTGATACCTCGGTCATTCGTGATGAACCTCCTTTCGGAAAGCTCGATCAAAGGCAGCAATCACTCTTGCCTCGTCTATGACCCTGCGCCCCAAGCACGGCACTGTCAACCAATTTTCACGTGCAAAAACGCGATGCGATCTCCCATGTTCGATGGATGGATCGACTCGCTATGGCTCCGCCCGAGCATGTCTCCTCCGAGTCGCGTCTCCGTCATCGTTCGTACGGTCGAAGGCGGCACGCGTTTCCGCGAAGCGCTTGAAAGCCTTGCGGCACAGCGCGTTCACGACTTCGAAGTGATCGTCGTCGACATGTCGCCGGGCGCAGCGGGAGCGGCGATTGCAGCGGGCGGCGTTCCGAACGGATCGAGCTGCGTCTCTCGCCACCCGAGCTTGCCGCCAAGCTACACATTTCGCGATCGAGGAGCTGGCGCCCATGCAGGCGGCGATCCCCGACGCCGACGAGGATCTCGTACTCCGCTACGAGTGGCGAGCGCGACGGCTGCAGCACGCCGGCGCCGTGCACGAGATCATCACGTACGGCGATCACTTTCTGCCGTTCGTGCGCGGTTTGGCGGAAAGCGCCTAGACGAGGTTGGCGGTGACGATGAACACGGCGCCGATGGAGTCGACGACGCGCACCCGCACCGTCGATGCTGCTGGGTTCCCCGTCAGCGTGGCGACGACGACGAAGTTGGCACCGCCCGTGAGACCGTTGACGTCGACGCTCGGGACTCCGGTCGCCGCGTTGTAGTTGACGAAGCTCGTCGCGTCGCCGCCGCCAGGCGCCGTCGCGAACAGTCGAGTCAAATCGATCATGTCGCCGTCGCCACCGTCGTCGCGCGTCTGCGAGCGGTTCGTGACGTTGTGCCAGATCTGCACGTCCGGCGCGTACCGGGCGCGGACGGCGGCCAGGTCGCCCTGCTCGATCGCCGCGAACAGTCTCGACGCGATGGTTTGAATGTCGCCGTCATCGGGAAGTCTCCTCGGCCTCAGCGACCCGTCAGGCGCTCGAGCTGCTCGGGATAGCGCGCTCCGTGTACCGTGATCGCGGCGGCTGCGGTCTCGACCTCGCGAAGGTCGTCCGCCGTGAGGTCGATCGACGCGGCGCCGATGTTCTCCTCCAGCCGATCGAGCTTGGTGGTGCCCGGGATCGGGACGATCCACGGCTTCTGCGCGAGCAGCCATGCGAGCGCGATCTGGGCCGGGGTTGCATGCTTCCGCGCCGCGATGCGGCCGAGCAGATCGATCAGCACCTGATTCGCTTGCCGGGCCTCCGGCGTGAAGCGCGGCAGGTGACTGCGGAAGTCGGTACGGTCGAAGGTCGTGGTCGCGTCGATCGTGCCCGTGAGGAAGCCCCGACCGAGCGGGCTGTACGGCACGAAGCCGATGCCGAGCTCTTCGAGGGTCGCGCAGGAGCGTGGTCATCTCCTGCGTGTCCTTGGGTGGGCCGTAGGAGAAGCTCATGCCCATGCAGCCGAGGCCGATCGTCGAGACTTCGAGGTTGCTCTTTCCGAGCTGTCGCGTCTTCATCACGGCAACGACTATCGCACCGGGAAACACCCAGTGCGACGGGTTTTGCTGGTGATGGTCCCGCTGTTTGCCTCGACTCCGCGCGGCACCTAGCGTCCCGCCGCATGACCGATCACCCGGCCGCACCGTCCCATTTGCCGCTGCGCGAATGCTTCCCTGGCGTGTGGTTCGCCGCCAGCCCCATCTCGATGTCGATCCCGATGCGGATGACGATCACCTTCAGCCGCAACATGGTCGCGGTGCTCGGTCCCGATGGCTGGACCCTGATCAACCCCGTGCGCCTCAGCAAACAGGCCGAAGCCGAGCTGCTGGCGAAAGGCCCGTTCAAGCACGCCGTCCGTCTCGGCACCTTCCACGGCCGCGACGATCGGTACTACGTCGACACGTTCGGCACCGAGTTCTGGGCCGCGCCCGGTGAGCAGACGTATCCCGAGCCAACGATCACGCGACCGATGACCGACGGGGGACCGTTCCCGATTCCCGGCGCGCAAGTCGTCGTCTTCAAGAACGCCACCCGACCCGAGTGCGCCGTGCTCCTGCCGCAGCATCGGCTGCTCGTGACCTGCGACAGTGTCCAGAACTACGAGCGCGATCCGCTGATCTCGACCCTCGGGAAGGTCGTCATGTACGGGATGGGGTTCTTTACGCCCTGCGTGATCGGCCCGATCTGGCTGAGGGTCGTCAGCCCGCCGGGCGGCAGCATGCGCTCCGATTTCGAACGCGTGCTCGCGCTCGACTTCGACAATCTGATTGCAGGTCATGGCACGCCGAAGCTCGGCGGGGCGAAGGAAGCGTTGGCGCGGAACGTCGAGCGGTTGCCGCGCTAGTCGACTATTTCTTCAGTTTGGCCCGTGCGAGGGCCATGGCCATCGCACCGCTGGGCTCGGGCTGACGCGCTGGCGCACGCCGGGGTGCCGGCGGTCGCGACGGCTGCGGCGAGCGCGCGCCGCCCGTCGCGGCCTCGGCCGGCGGGCGACCCGACCCCGCCGACGACGCGCCGCCGCGCGCATCGTCGGTTCGCATGCTGAGCGCGATGCGCTGCCGCTTCGCGTCGACCTCGAGCACGCGCACGGTCACGACCTGACCCGGCTTCACCACCGTGTGCGGGTCCTTCACGAACTTGTTGGCGAGCGCCGACACGTGGACGAGCCCGTCCTGATGGACGCCGATGTCGACGAAGGCCCCGAAGGCGGCGACGTTGGTGACCACGCCTTCGAGGACCATGCCCGGCAGCAGATCCGCCAGGGACTCGACGCCCTCTTGGAACGTGGCCGTCTTGAACTCGGGCCGCGGATCGCGACCGGGTTTTTCCAACTCGGTCAGGATGTCGCGGACCGTCGGGAGGCCGAACTTCTCGTCGGTGAAATCCGCGGGAGACAGCCCGTTGAAAGCCGCCGGCTGACCCATGACCTGCCCAATCGCCATATTGATCTTTGCGAGAATGCGCTCCACCACGGGATAGGCTTCCGGATGGACCGACGAGCGATCGAGCGGATTGTCGCCGTCATTGATCCGGAGAAATCCCGCGGCCTGCTCGAACGTCTTCTCGCCGAGACGCGGCACCGCGAGGATCTTGGCGCGATTCCGGAAGGGACCGTTGGCATCGCGGTACTCGACGATGTTCTTCGCCAGCACTTTGTTGAGGCCCGACACCCGCTCGAGCAGCGGCGCCGACGCGGTGTTGACGTCCACGCCGACCGCATTCACGCAGTCCTCGACCGTCGCATCGAGCGAGCGCGCCAACGCGCGTTGGTTCACGTCGTGCTGATACTGGCCGACGCCGATCGCCTTGGGGTCGATCTTCACGAGCTCAGCGAGCGGGTCTTGCAGCCGACGTGCGATGGACACGGCGCCGCGCAGGCTGACGTCGAGCTCGGGAAACTCGGCCGCGGCGAAGGCCGACGCGGAATAGACCGAGGCGCCGGCTTCGCTGACCACGATCTTGGCGACTCGGTGCTCCGGCCGTTCGGTCGTGACCAGCTTGATCACCTCGCTTGCGAGCTTGTCGGTCTCTCGGCTGCCGGTCCCGTTGCCGATCGAAATCAGCTCGACCCCATGCTGGACGACCAGCCGCGCGAGCGTTGCCCGCGATCCCTGCCAGTCGTTCCGCGGCTGGAGCGGATAGACGGTGGTAGTCGCCAGTAGCTTGCCGGTTGCGTCGACGACCGCGACCTTGCACCCCGTGCGAATGCCGGGGTCGAGGCCGAGCACCGCCTTCGGGCCGGCGGGCGCTGCCAGCAACAGCTCGTGCAGATTGCGGCCGAAGATCTTGATTGCCTCGGCCTCCGCGGCTTCGCGGAGCTGCAGTAGCAGCTCGATCGTGACGTGCGATTGGATCCGGACCTTCCACGTCCAGTCGCAGACCCCGCCGAGCCACGGGTCACCGCGCCGGCCGCGGTTTTCGATCCCGACGTGCGCTCCGATCATCGCCACGCAGGGGTGCGGCACCGCGGCCTCGCTCGCTTCATCCAGGCCGAGCTCGATCTTCAACACCCCGAGCGCTCGACCGCGAAACAGCGCCAGCGCACGATGGGAGGGAATCGTGCGAATGGCCTCACTGTACGCGTAGTAGTCGCGAAACTTCTCTTCCTCGGCGAGCTCCTGACCCTTCGCCACCGTCGAGGTCACCACGCCGTGATCCCAGAGCCGCGTGCGCACGGCCGCGAGCAGCTCCGCGGTTTCGGCGAAGCGCTCGGCCAGAATGTCGCGCGCGCCGTCGCGTGCTGCCTTCGCGTCCGGCACGTTGATCGCCTCGACGCCCTCGGCGGCCGGCCGCACGAGCACGTACTTCACGGCTTCCTCGTCGGGATCGAGGGTCGGATCGGCAAACAGGGCATCGGCCAACGGCTCCAGCCCGGCCTCGCGTGCGATCTGCGCCCGGGTGCGGCGCTTCGGCTTGTACGGCAGATAGAGGTCTTCGAGCGCTTGCTTGGTCGCCGCGGCCTCGATGGCCGTGCGCAGCTCGGGAGTGAGCTTTCCCTGCTCCTCGATCGACGCCAGGATCGCCGCGCGGCGCTCTTCCAACTCGCGCAGATACAGCAGGCGCTCTTCCAACGTGCGCAGCTGCGTATCGTCGAGATTGCCGGTCACTTCTTTGCGGTAGCGGGCGATGAACGGCACGGTCGAGCCTTCGTCGAGCAGCGCCACCGCCGCGGCGACCTGATGGGCGCCGACGCCGAGCTCTTGCGCGATCAGCGCAACGATCTTCAACTGGGTGGGGTCCGAGATCATCGGCGATCTCGTATCACGGCGAAGAGAAGACGGCAGGAGCCGCGCGCGTGTTACGTCGCGATGGAGGGTGGAACGGTCACGTCGCATGCCTCGAAATTCATGCGCTGAGTGAAGCCGTCGCCGCAGGCTGCCACGGTGCAGGTGGCGGAGCGGCCCGTCGAGGAAACTCGCGTCGCCCGTGATGTGGAGGCACGACAGGAGCAGCGTCGGCACCGACAGCGTCGGACATGTCGGCCGCCGTGAACGGGCGGCCGGCGTGTGGATTGCGGATCGCGCTCAGTGGGTGCCCGCTAGCGCGGAAGTCAGGCGGCGGAGCGCCGACGCAGGCTCTCCGATAGGACCCGCTTCACCGCGCTCGTCAGCTCCACCGTGACGAATAGACGGGCCGGGTACAGGTAGTCTTCACCCGACTCGTCGACGATCCGCACGTATCCGGAGGCGGCCGCTTTGGCGTCTCCGAGC
>JBDSJB010000160.1:0-5455 GCA_039917665.1 Binatia bacterium | reverse complement strand
GACAGCGCGAGCGACGGCTGCTGATTCGCCTGCGCCAACACCGAAACACCCGCCTGCTGGAGAATCGAGGTGCGGGTCAGATTTGCCGATTCCTCGGCGACGTCAGCGTCGCGGATGCGCGACTCTGCCGCCGAGAAGTTCTCACGCGCGACGCGCAGGTTCGCGATCGCGGTGTTGAGCCGGCTCTCGATCGAGCCGAGGGAGCCACGGCGGCTGGCCACCGTCGCGATCGCCGAAGAGATCGCGCCGAGTGCGGACTGCGCCGATGCGGCCGTCGACACCGCCACGTTGCTCAAGCCGATGCCGCTGGACGAGCCGTCCACCGTGTTGAAGGCGATGCGGCTGTCGCTGGAACCGTCGAGGCCGACTTGGAGGGAAACCGTGGTACCGGCCGACAACAGGTTCACGCTGTTGAAGGTAGTCGTGTTCGAGATCCGATCGATTTCGGACACGAGCGCGGTGAACTCTTCCTGCAATGCACTCCGCTGCGAATCACTGACGGTTCCCGTCGCGGACTGCGAGGCCAGCTCGGAGAGACGAGCGAGAATCTCGCCGCCTTTGCCGAGCGCCTTTTCACCGATGCTGATGGCGCTGATGCCGTCGTTCGCATTGCGAACGGCCTGGGTGGCGATGCGGACGTCGGCGCGGAGCCGGTCGGCGATGGCGAGACCGGCAGCGTCGTCTGCTGCGCTGTTGATACGAAGACCGGAAGCGAGACGCTCGAGAGACTTGTTCAGGCTGTTGCTCGAGGACTCGAGGTGTCTCTGAGCATTCAGAGACCCGACGTTGGTGCTGATGTTGAGAGCCATGGGTGTTCCTCCGTGGTTGGATGGTCCCCGACGTCCTTGTCTGGGCCTCGTTGCGCTTCAGGAGAGCTCCTCGGGGGGACCGTCCCGCCCGACTCAGTTCCTCTCTCCCACTCGCCTCGGTTATCGACGACGCCCGGAGGAAACTTGAGTTCCGGCCGCGCTTTGCGGCCGCCTTGGCCAGCCGCCTGCGCAGGTCGCACGGCGCTCGCCGACGAATCGCGAGGCGAGGCTCGTAAGGACGAGGAGTTCCGCGCGCGTCAACGCTCTGACGCGGCGACGGCTCCAGCGGCGCGCGTCGTTGGTCAGGCGCTGCGGGTCAGGCGCTGCGGGTCAGGCGCTCCGCCGGGTCGGCGCCGCGACGGGACGCGCCGGCATACCCACGTAGGTGCGATCCCCGGCGAGCGACTCGACCGCGACCGCCCCCGCGCCGAGGACGGCCCAGGCCCCGATCGTGATCCCCGGGATCACGGCCGCGCTGGTCCCGAGCTCCACGCCCTCGCCAATGCTGACGTTCCCGGCGACGTGGCTATTCGGGTGCAGGGTCGCGAAGCCTCCGACGACCGAGTCGTGCGCGACCTGCGCGTGCATGTTCACGGTCGTGAAGGCACCGAGGCGGACGTTCACCGTGATGATCGCGCCCGCGGCGACGTAGCTGCCGGCGCCGATCTCGACGTTCGGGCCGATCGTAGCGCGCGGATGAACGACCGTCGCCCAGGCGAGGCCCGTCCGCGCCAGGCGCTCGGTGAGCTGCACCTTCAAGTGTGGCAAGCCGACGCCGAGCACCAGGAGGGCGCTCCGCCGATCCCCGTGGTCGGCGATGGCGTCGAGCGGACCGACGATCGACCCCAGACCCGACGGCAATGGCCCCGTCGCGCGGGCGTCGTCGAAGAAGAGCATCTCCGCGCTCGTTCCCCGCCCGCGCTCATGCTCCTGGAGCGACCAGGCCACCTCTTCCGCATGTCCTCCAGCCCCGACTACCAGGTATCGCACGCCCTTCAGTCTGCCGGCCGCTGCGGGCAACCGACAAGATCAGGAACGGTGAATCGCATCTATTAGATAGATGACATGCGATATGGCAGGGCACCTGCGCTGCAAGCTCGCACGAAAAGTGGGTTGCACCGCAACTCGCATGACCCTTATTCTAGCGATTCGATGGTGCCGCGCTCCGCCCTCAAGACGTCGACGCTCTTTCTCGCCCTGTGCAGCCTCGTGCTGTTGCCCGTCATCGGCAACGCCGCGGTCTGCAATCTCACGCCCGAGAGCAACCCGCTCCTCTTCGCGCCCTGCAGTCCCACCACCCAGGTCTGCACCATTCCGGGCGGCAGCGCCCCCGCGGGCTGCGAGCTCGATTTCGGCAACCGCAAGGTCATCTTCACCGGCACCTTCGACGTCTCGGCGCAGAACGCCAACGCGGCCACGCTCATCGTCCGCGCCGGCCAGATCGAGGTGCGCGGCGCTCTGAAGGCGCGCTCGGACAACAACAAGCGCGGCGGCACCATCCGCCTGCTCGCGACCGATTCGATCCTGGTGTCGGGCACGATCGACGTCTCAGGCAACGCGGGCGGTCTGATGCGGATCCAGGCTGGCAACGGGGTCGAGCTCATCAGCACCGGCCTGCTGCGCTCGCGCGGCCTCGAGACCAGCTCCACCGGCAACAGCGCGAGCGCCGGTTCCATCGAGATCTTCGCCGGCACCACGATCGCCCACCGCGGTACGATCGACCTGAGCGGCGGGGTCGGCGGCGGCGGTGGCAGCCTGACGACGCAATCGGGAACGGACACCGTGTTCACGCAACCGATCGACGCGACCGGCGGCGCCGGCGACGGCGGCGACATCGATATCCTCGGCGGCGACGACGTCCGCCTCGAGAAGACCCTCGATGTCAGCAGCACGACGGCCGGCGGCAGCGGCGACATCCGCGTCCGTGCCGGCGTCGATCGCGTCGGCGGTATCAAGGTCGGCGGCATGCTCACCGTGATCGGCGACATGAAAGCCAACGGCAGCAGCGACATCGACGGCGGCTACGACGGTGGCGAGATCAATCTCGCGTCCTTCGGGCCGGTCATCGTCTCGGGCGCGCTCCGTGCCGTCGGCGCCAATCCGAGCGGCGGCGGCGGGTCGGTCATCATCGACAGCAGCGACAACGTCATTGGCCGCGTGACCCCCCAGGACGGCGACCTCACGCTCACGAGCGTCATCGACGTGCACGGACCGCAAACCGTCAGCAACGACGACAGCGGGTCGGGTGGCGACGTCGACATCTTCGTCGGCCGCGATGGAAGCATCAGCGGCAGCATGGATCTGAGCGGCAGCGACGGCGGCGGCTCGTTGAACGTGCTGACCGGCCGCTCGACCACGTTCGGCGCGACGGTGAATGCCAAAGGTACGGCGAGCTTTGCCGGTGGCGGCTCCGTCACGATGCGCTCCGGTCTCGGCACGCTCGGCAACCTCGAGGTGACGCGCACCCTCGACGTCACGGCCAACACCAACGGGCTCGCGGGCGACGTCACGCTCGCCGGCTGCAATCTCACGCTCGCTCCCGGCTTGAACGTCAACGCCACGGCGGCGAGCGTGAACGGCAATCCGCGCATCGACCTGATCTCGCCGGGATCGTTGGTGGTCGGTGCCGGCGGCACGTACCGCGCCGACCCGGTCGGCCGGAACGCCCTGGTGCACCCCGCCTCCACGGTGCCGCAGATCGGCACCAACGTCACCTTCAGCCCGCTGCCCGTGCACATCATCGACACCCCGGCGGTCTACCCGGCCTGCGCGGTCTGCGGCGACGGGATCCGCCAGCCCGGCGAGCCCTGCGACAAGGGAGCCGGTGCCGACGGCGCGTGCTGCAACGCCGACTGTTCCGCTTTCGCGTGTCCCACCATCACCCCGACGCCGACGGCCACGCCGACCTCGACGATCCCGACGAAGTCGGCAACGCCGACCCGAACGAAGACACCGACGCCCACGCTCACGCCGCCGCCGACCGTCACCGCGACCCCGACCGTCACCGTCGAGCCGACCGGGCCGACGGATGCACCCACCCCGACCCCGCCGCCGACCGTCGGCGCGACCGCGACTCCCATCTTGCCGTTCACCGAGCCGAAGCCCGTACTCGCCTGCGAGAAGGCCCTCGGGAAGGGATCGGCGGCCCTCGTCACTTCGATGTTGAAGACGCTCGAAGCGTGCTCGCTCGACGCCTTCAAGTGTCTCCAAACCAAACCAGCAGGCGGCGAGCGGACGTCGTGCCTCGGCAACACCACGCATCGCTGCGAAGCCAAGCTCGCGAAGCTCCAGGTCGTGCAGACGAAGTTCCGTACGCAGTTCCTCGCGGCGTGCGGCGGCGACCCGCCGCAGGTGCCGCTCGCGCTGCTGCGCAGCCCCGAGGTGCTCGGCTTCTCGCTGCTCCAGCCGCAATGCCTGGGCTTCGATCTCGCCTCGCCCGAAATCATCGCCAGCTGTCTGCAGATCGTCACGCCGTGCCAGATTCGCGCGGCGCTCGGTGTCGGCGTGCCACGCCTCACCGACCTTCTCGGATTGGTTTCGAACGTCGAGGAGAACGGCGAATGCCTGCCGAGCGCGCTCGGGAACGTCGACGGCCT
Source organism: Binatia bacterium (assembly GCA_039917665.1). Taxonomy (GTDB): domain Bacteria; phylum Desulfobacterota; class Binatia; order UTPRO1; family UTPRO1; genus UTPRO1. Next base: position 1,050 of record JBDSJB010000160.1, on the reverse strand, counting down.
CGCGGGCACGCCCTTCGCCGCGCAAACGGTCCGGTGCCAGCGCGCCGTCGCGACCAGCGGACGGAAACTCATCGGGCGCCAATTGTCTGTCACACGGAGCTGCGTCGACGCGCTCCTCAAATGTCGCCTCTCCGGCAAGCCGCGCGAAGCCTGTCAGAAGGTCGGCGTCGCCTGCGGGCGGAAGCTCGGCGCCCTCGACGACCCGAGCAGCGGCGCGCGCGCCAAGATGCTCGCGGCGATTCGGAATGCCTGCGGCACGCTGCCGGCGGATGCCCTGCTCGACGCGAGCGGTGCCGGCTTCGGCACGATCGGCCAACGTTGCGCCGCCCTCGGTACGGGCGCGCCGACCGACGCGACCTCGGTCGCGAGCTGCGTCACACGCGCCTACGGCTGCGCCGGATCGTCGATCGTGCGCCAGACCCTGCCGCTCGTCGACAACGAGCTCGCGCGCGTGGGCCTGAGCCTCGGCAACGACGCCTTCTGCGCCCTCCCGACGCCGACCGTCACGCCGACGCCGCTCAAGACGGCCACGCCGACGATCACCGTAACGCCCACTGCGACGCCGACGATCACCACCACCCCGACGCCGACGGCCACGGAGCTACCGACGACCCCGACTCCCACCTTCACGCCAGCGGCCACCTCGACCGCCGCGACGAGCACCCCGCCCCCGACTGAGACGCCAACGCCAGGCGAGCCGGCGACGCCCAATCCCACGCCCACTCCCGGCTGCCCGAGCGGTCTCATCGACCTCGGCGAGCAGTGCGACTTCGGAGACGACGTACCCGGTGACGGCTGCGACCCGCTGTGCCGCTTCGATCTGCTCGTGCCGGGTGGCGGGACCCAGAGTGCGGACTGCATCGCCGAGTGGGCGGTGATCAATCCGTTCAACTTCCCGCCGCTCGGTACCGACGACCTGCCGAGCTTCAAGCAGAGCTGCGTCGACGGCGACCCGAGCTGCGACTTCGACGGCCTCGCCGACCAATGCACCTTCCGCGTCGCGCTCTGCCTGCAGAACGCCGACCCGAACCTTCCGGTCTGCACGGCACC
>JBDSJB010000159.1:0-3621 GCA_039917665.1 Binatia bacterium | reverse complement strand
GTAGTCGTCGGCCGCCGAGGGCTGCACGAGCGCCCGTGCGCGTTTCGAGAGGCGGCGCGCGACGTCGAAGGAGATGCCCCCGAACGCGAAGAGCGCGGCGGCGCCGGCGTAGAACCTGGCGGCACCGGGGACCGTCCGCGCGTCGATGCGCTGCAGATAGGCGATGGTGTCCATGCTGTCGACGAGGTGACGCGTCGGCTGCGCGGTGACGGTGACCTCGGCGCGCGCGTAACGCAGATCCATGATCTCGCATTGCCGCGCCGTCGCGGCGGCGGGACGGCGGCTGAAGGTGGGCAGGTAGAGGCGTGCCAGGACGGCGACGAGATTCCGCGCGAAGCTGGTGCCGAGCTGCCAGCGCCCTTCGACGACGCGATCGCCGAGCAGGCGGAGCGCGACGTTGAAGTGGTCGATGGCGTCGAGGAAGCGGCCCCGGTAGTAGAGCGCCTCGGCGATGTTGCGCTCGAGGAGGGCGCGCTTCGACGGATCGCCGCCGTCCTTGTGGATCTCGAGGTAGAGCTTCGACGCCTCCTCGAAGAAGTGCAGCGCTTCACTTGGCGCGGCCGCTCGTGCGGCCTCGGCGCCGGCCCGAAAGAGAAACGCTTCTGCGCGTTCGCCCGCGCCGCCTTTGCCGTAGTGGTACGCGAGCATGCCGGCGTAGCCCGCGACGTCGTCGGGGAAGACGCGCTCCATCGTCTCCGCGACCTTGCGATGCAGGATCTCGCGGCGGGCGTGCAACAGGCTCTCGTACGTGACCTCTTGGATGAGTGGGTGCTTGAAGTCGTACTCGGCGTCGCGCGCCGACGCCGATCGCACGAGAAACTCGCCGTTCAGCAGCGACTCGATGTCGTCGGCGAGACGCGTCACGTCCTCGACGATCCCGGCCAGCACCTCGACGTGGAAGCTGGCGCCGATCACCGACACCGTCTGCAGCAGCGCGCGCTTGGCGACGTCGAGCGCGTCGACGCGCGCCATCACGACCTCGTGGATCGAGTCGGGGATCGTGACCGAGGTGATCTTGTCGGTCGCCCGGAAACGGCCCTCGACGTACTCGACGGCGCCGTCGTCGACGAGGCTCCGCACCACCTCCTCGATATAGAACGGATTGCCGTGCGCCTTCTCCTCGATGCGCTGGCGCGTGTCGCGCGGCAGATCGTCTTGGTGGAAGAGGTTGTTCAGCATGCTGCGCGCTGCCGAGGCGTCGAGCGGCTTGAGCGCGATCTCGAAGCTGCGCTCCGCATGCTCGGTGCGCGCATGGTCCCGAATGCGGTCGGACGTCGTCGCGTAGCCCGAGCGGCACAGATTCACGAAGAGTATCGGATGCTCCTCGCAGAGCCGCAGCAGCGACTCGAGGAGCTCGATCGACGACTGATCGGCCCAATGCAGGTCGTCCATCACCGCGACCACCGGCCGGTCGTCACTGGTCGCGCGCAGCAGCTGGCTCACGCTTCGCAGCGTCAGCTTTTCCATCGCGTCGCCGTGCAGACCGGCCAGGCGTGTCGCGCGAGCCTCGTCGAGCGGCAGGCCGAGCAGCGCCGCGAGGAACGGCAACACGTCCTCGAGCTCGTCGGGCAGAAGGCCGCGCACGGTGGCGTCGAGCTTGCCGAGCGTTTGCGCCTCGTCGTCGCCGTCCTCGATGCCGATCAGCGAGCGACAGAGATCGACGATGGCGTGAAAGGAGAGGTGTCGTCCGGTCGCGACCGAGCGACCTTCGCACCAGACGACGTCTGCCGCCTCGCTGGTCGCAATCTCGCGCAGCAGGCGCGACTTGCCGAGCCCGGCCGCGCCGACGATCGTGACGATTCCGCCGGTCCCGTCCGCGAGCTTGGCGACGGCGCCACGGAGCGCCGCGAGCTCGCTCTCGCGTCCGACCAGCGCGGAGAACACGCGGCGCTCGGTGCCGATCCGGGCGCGGTGCAGGCGCTCTTGATCGGAGGTGAGCTCGAACACGCGGAGCGGGACGCCCCCGCCTTTGCGCGGCGCGGGCGGCACCTCGCGGTACGAGAACACCTCGCGCGTCGCGCGCCACATCTCGGCCCCGACGTAGATCTGCCCCGAGGGCGCGAGATCCTTCAGCTCGTCGGAGATGCTCACCGGATCGCCCATGACCGCGAACTCGCGGATCAACGGTCCGGCGACGTCGCCGGCGACGGCGAGGCCGGTGTGGATGCCGATGTGGACGTCGAGCTTGGTGTCGGGCCCGAGGCTCTCGCTGTAGGCGCGGACGCCGCGCCGCATCTCGATCGCCGCGTTGACGGCAACGCGCGGCGCGTCCTCCATCGCCTCGGGGAACCCGAAGAGCGCCATCACGCAATCGCCGATCAGCTTCTCGACGTTGCCGCCGTGCTTGCGCGCGATCTCGTCGAGCACCTGCAGACAGCCGACGACGATCGGGAAGGCGCGCTCGGCGCCGGCTTTCTCGGTGAGGGTCGTGAACCCGGTGATGTCGGCGAAGAGGATGGTCGCGCGTCGACGCTCGGTGTCGCCCGCGCGTCGGCCGATGACGGCGCGCTCGCGCTCGGCACGGAGGGCGGGCTCGAAGAAGACGCCACGGACGAGCCGGCCCGGGTTGCCTTCACCGTAGGCGAGCACGAGCTCGCGCGCGTCCTCGCTCAGCGGCTCGTCGGCGACGGCGTCGATCAGCCGACGGCTCTCGTCGAGCGAGAGCGGCGCGAGCACGATCTGGTCGATGAGCATCGGCGCGAGGGTGTGCTGGAGCGCGTCGGGGGCGTCGTCGGCGTCGGGCCGGACGGCGATCACGAACAGCACCGGCCGCTCCGCGAGGCGATCGGCGAGATGCGGCAGCCACGCGAGCGACGCCGGATCGGCGCGGTGGACGTCGTCGAGCAGCACGACGATCGGCTGCACCGCGCTCCGACGCTCGAGCGCGGTGATCACGCGGCCGGCGATGTGCTCGATGGTGCGCTCGGCCGCCGCCGCTGCGTCGCTCGCACCGTCGTCCCCGACGGACGCCGTCAGCAGCGTCGCGAGCAGCCGCGCCTCGCCCTCGTCGCCGCCCGCGATGCCGGCGGCATGGATCGTCGGGAGGCCCGCGGCCGCGGGCAGCAGCTCAGCCTCGGCGAGCAGACGCGACTTGCCAATGCCGGGCGCGCCGACGACGAGCACGGTGCCGCCCTTGCCGCCGGCCAGGTTGGTGAGATGGGCGCCCAGGCGCGCGAGCTCCGCGGTGCGGCCGACGAGGGGCACGTCGGCGACGCCGGCGGCGCGGGCCGGCCGCGCGCGCGGCCCGATCAGGTCGAAGATCGGAACCTCGATCGCCTTGCCCTTCAGCGCGACGGTGCCGAGCGGGTGGTACTCGAAGCGCTCGCGGCTCTCCGCCTCGGTGTCGGGGCCGACGTAGATGTGGCCGTACGGCGCCTTCGCCTTCAACCGCGCCGCGACGTTCACTGCGTCGCCGAGGATGTTGAACTCGCGCGCGACCTGGCCGCGGACGTCGCCCGCCACCATCGCGCCGGTGTTGACGCCGATCACGAGCCGGAGCGGGACGTCGAGGCTGACGTTGTACTTGCGAAACTCCTCGCGCATCTCGACGGCCGCGGCGGCGGCGGAAGAGGCGGCGTCGGCGAGCGGCGCCGGAAAGCCGAACATCGCGAGCAGCGAGTC
>JBDSJB010000158.1:0-7967 GCA_039917665.1 Binatia bacterium | reverse complement strand
GGCCGAGCAAGCGCTCGACGCGCCCACCTTGTCGACGCATCGCGCCGACCTGGAAACGCGTTTCGCCGCCGCGCACCTGCGGAACGACACGCGCCAACTCCGGGAGGAATCCCGCTTCGCGCTGCTGATCCAGCGCGATGCGGCCGCGGCGCTCACCATCGCCGAACGCAATTGGCAAGCGCAACGCGAGCCCGAGGACGCGCGCCTCGTGTTGAGCGCCGCGACGGCGGCTGGCAAGCCGGCGGCGGCGGCGGACGTGCGGCAGTGGATCGGGGATCACCGCCTCGAGGATCGGCGGCTCGCGCCGCTCACGCCCGACGCCGCAACGGCAACGCGGACACATGAAGCAACTGCCGGTGAGGCTCGGTGAGGCCGCGCGCGCAGAGCGACCGCCTGTGGCGGCTGGCGCTGCTCGCGGCGTTCGTCCTCACGACGATCGCGGTCCCGACCCCGGTCTCGGCGCACAAGCCGAGCGACAGTTATCTCACGCTCCGCGTCGCCGACGAGCAAATCTTCGGGCAATGGGACGTGGCGCTGCGCGACCTCGACTACGCGATCGGTCTCGATGCCGACGGCGACGGGGCGATCACCTGGGGGGAGGTGCGTGGCCGCAGCGCGGCGCTCAGCGCCTACGCGTTCGAGCACCTCGTCCTGCGACGGGCCGGCCAGGTCTGTGCCCCGGCGCTCGACCGTCTCATGATCGATCAGCATGGCGACGGCGCGTACGCCGTGCTCCGCTTCACGGCGCCGGCCTGCGCCGGCGGAGCCTCGGAAGAGGACGCCGAGGCTGGGCTGGACGTCGACTACCGCCTGTTCTTCGACCTCGATCCGTTGCACCGCGGGCTCGTGCAGGTGAGCTTCGAGCGCGCCACCGAGCTGCGCACGGCGACCGGCTACGACGCCGCACGCGGGACGCTCGCATCGCTGTTGGCGCAGCCTGCGGGTGTGACCATCGTCGGTCCCGACCGTCCCGCGGCGCATTTCGCGCGTCGGACGCCCGGTCGTGCCGCGACCGTCGCGGCCTTCGTCCAGAACGGTGTCTGGCACATCTGGACCGGCTTCGATCACCTGCTGTTTCTCGCCTCGCTGCTCTTGCCGGCGGTCGCGCGGCGCGAGCGCGGGATCTGGCGCTCGGCCGTCGGATTCCGCGACGCCCTGACCCACACCGTGAAGGTGGTGACCGCATTCACCGTCGCCCATTCGCTGACGCTCAGTATCGCCGCGCTCGGGATCGTCCACGTGTCGTCGCGGCTCGTCGAAACGCTGATCGCGGTGTCGGTCGCGATCGCGGCGCTCAACAACCTCGTGCCGATCTTCCCGCCGCGCCGCACATGGCAGGTCGCGTTGGCCTTCGGCCTGGTTCATGGGTTCGGCTTCGCGAGTGTCCTCGGCGACCTCGTGCTCCCACGCGCCGGCCTGTTGTGGGCGCTCGTCAGCTTCAACGTCGGCGTCGAGCTCGGACAGCTGGCCGTGGTGATCGCGTTGCTCCCGGTCGTGTTCGCCATGCGCGAGACGTCGGTATTTCGCTGGGGCGTGATGACGGCGGGCTCGGCCGCGATCGTGCTGCTCGCGCTGGCGTGGGCGGGCGAGCGCGCTTTCAACCTTCGTCTTTTCTGATCCTGCGCGTGCCGCCGGTCTGGGCGGGTGCCTGATCGCCGGGCAGACGAGATCGGCATGACGGCCGATTTCGGCTGATTCCTCAATGTGGAGGGCGGAGCAATCCTCGAAAAGCCTGGCACGAGCCGTGCTGTTGCGGCTGGACGACTACGTCCGCCTCCCAGGCGAAAGGAGCCCGCAATATGTTCCCCCACTTCTTCCCTCGCTCCCGAGGATCGCTGTTCGTCTTGGTGCTCGCCTGCGTGCTGACCGGCGGACCGCGCCCTGCCGATGCCGCCTGCAACCTGATTCCCGGCACCGCCAAGACCTTCAACGGCGTCCTCGGCGCGGTGAATCGGCCCTACGCCGGCCCGGGTGAACGGCTCGAGCTCCGGCTCCGGGGCTGTGACACCGGCTCGTGGGGGTTCCTCCCGACCGGTGGCGAGCACGTCGTCACCCTGATCTTCGCGGCGCCCGACGGGACGCGGCGCGTGGTGGCGCTCTCCGACGATTGCGTCGGCGTCGACACGGTGACCTGCGGCGGCATGCCCGGCGTCACGTCGGCGGTCTGCCGCAGCGAGCCCGGGCTCGTGACCCGGATCGACGTCGACCTCGGCGACACCCGGCTCGTCGTGCCGTTTCCCGACACCGACGCCGACTTCGGCGGACCGGCCGACGACCGGACGCTGACGGGCCCGGTGACGATCGCGGTGACCCCGAAAGCCGCGCCCTTGCCGTGCGAGCTCGCGACTCAGACCTGCGCATCGCAATCCGGCCTCCTGGCGTGCATCGACGAGCTCTACGCCAACGACGGCGCCTGCGGCACGACCGCCCCCGATGCCGTGTTCGCGCGCTTCACCGCCTTGCCGGTCACGAACGACTACCAAGCCGACTGCTTTCAGGATGCCCCACCGTGTACCGCCACCGCGACCGAAGTGCGCGCGGCGCTCGACGGCGACGGCAATCTCCTGATGCCGTTTCTGTGGCGTGGCGTGCTGACGAGCGACCAGGGCCTGCCGGTCCCGCGGCTCATCCGCTTTCGCACGAAGTCGCCGCTGCCGTTCACGGTGCCGGCGCAAGCGTTCCTCGGATCCTTCACGCCCGAAGGCGGCAAGCTGCCGCCGATCCTCGAGCCGCAATTCGACCCGACCGCCGTCGACGCGCAAGTGTTCACCGCGTTCGGCTCGGTCGACGCGCCGGCGACCGTCGTCCGCATCGGCCGCTTCCATGGCACCTGCGTCGGCGGCGACCTCGCCGGGCAGCGTTGCGCGCGCGCGCTCGACTGCGCCGGCGGCACGTGCGCGCGCTCGTGCGTCGACGCGCCGGCGACGCTCTGCCCGAACGGGAATGAATGCACGACCGGGGCGTGCGGCGAGCTCTTCGATCTCGCGACGCTGGCGGCGACGGGCGGACCGCTCGTCCTCGCCCGCGCCCAGCAGGAGTTCTGTCAGCTGTCGCCGCATCAGGACTGTGCGGGGAATCCCGGTTTGTGTGTCGGCGTCGGCAACGCCTGCGTGTCGTACGCGCTGGAGGCGGAGAGCCCGGTGCCGCTCGACGGTCTCATCGCCAGCACGACGCTGCGCTCGTTCGCGTTCCGCGAGTCGATCGACGGCGTCGATCGCAACGGTGACGGCGACACCAACGACACCGTCGCCACGTTGCGCGACCGTGCGACCGGCCAGGTCGGTCTGATCGGGTCGGGCGGCAGCGACGGGCGCGCCATTCAACGCGTCAGTCGCGCGCCGTTCACGTTTCCCGCCGTCGCGGTCGAGAACGACGTGCTCGCGTTCCTCGAGAGCGAGCTCGGACAGAGCCTGGGCGACGAGTCCGGCGACGGCGACATCACCGACGGCGTGCTCCGCATCTTCCGACTCGGTGTCGGCGAGCGGACGCTCGCGCGCCACAGTGCGATCGATGGCGCGTCGAAGGTGAACGGCGCGCCGCTCGCCGTCTCGGGCGGGCGTGTCTTCGTGCGGACCTCCGAGGCCGCCAACGCGGTGCGGGTTCTGGAGCGCGCGAGCGTCGCCGACGACGGCGGCGAGTCGCCGTTCGGGGGCATCGACAGCGCTCTGTCCGCGGAGGGCCGCTACGTCGCCTTCATCAGCTCGTCCGGGACCCTGATCGGGCCCGGCAACGATACCAACGGCGGCCCGGACGTGTTCCGACGCGATCTCCTGACCGGAGACACGATCCGCGTCAGCATTCCGAACGGCGGTGCCGGCGAGCCCAACGCGACGTCCGAAAACCCCGAGATCTCGCGCGACGGTCGCTTCGTCGCATTCACGAGCTTCGCGAGCAACCTGCTCGGGCCGGGGCTCGACACCAACGGCGGCCGCGACGTCTTCGTCCACGACACGGTGACCCTGGCGACCGAGCGCGTGAACGTCGTGTTTGGCGGCGGCCAACCGTCACCCGTGACGAACAGCCGTATCGCGATGTCGAGCGACGGCCGCTTCGTCGTCTTCGTGAGCGCCGCCAGCGACCTGGTGGCGCCGGGCGAGGACACGAACGGTGTCGACGACTTGTTCGTGCGCGACCGTCTGACCGGTACGACCGAGCGCGTGAGCATCGCGACGGACGGCAGCGAAGGCGACGCCGCATCTGGCGGCGGTCGGCCTGGTATCTCCGGCGACGGCACCGCCGTCGTCTTCGCGAGCGACGCCCAGAATCTCGTGCCCGACGCGCCCGCCACCGCCACCTACGTGCACGATCGGACGACCCACACGACCGAACCGCTCGCGTTGGTCGACCCGGCGTTCGCGGCGCCCAGCGCGATCCTCCCCGGCGACGTCACGCCCGTCGGCATCAGTCACGACGGGCGCTGGGTCGCGTTCGGGGCCGGTGCCCTCATATTGCCACCGGGCAAGGACAACAATGGCGTGGTCGACGTCTTCGTGCGTGACCGCGCCACCAACCTGGTCGAGCGTGTGTCGGTGAAGAGCGACGGCGGCGAGGCGACGGGCGGCTCCAACTTCTTTACCGTGACGTCGACGCACGCCATTTCGGCCGACGGTCGCTACGTCGTCTTCGTGAGCGACATGACCGACCTCGTCGACGACGAAACCCTGACCGCGCCCTATCTCCACGATCGAGTCACCGGCCTGACGCGGGTGCTTGCCCACAACGACGGCGGCTCCGGCGTCGTGAATCTCTCGATCTCGGACGACGGACGCGCGATCGCGTTCGATACCAATTCCACCGCGCCGCTCGGTGGTGCGGACACGAACGGAACGTTCGACGTGTTCGTTGAGCACGCCGATGCCGGGGATCCTCTGGCCGTCGACGCACTGCTCTTCCCCGACGGCCAGCTCGACGACGTCGTGCTCGAGTCGATCGACGCGACGACGGGCGCGATCTCCACGCTCTGCCCGGCGGAGGACGTGGCCGTCGCGAACGGCAACGCCGCCTTCCTGCGGCCGGAGTCCGACCCGATGCTCGGCACCGTGAGCTGCCCCGGGGGCTCGCGGAACGGCGACGGCGACACGAACGACCTCGTCGTGACCTACGCGCCGGCCGGCGGCGCGCCGCAGAATCTCGGCCTCGCCGCGACGGCGGTCGCGCTCTCACCGACCATGATCGCGGCGCTCGCCGACGAGGCGGCGCAGGGCGGGGCCATCTTGAATGGCGACGGCGACGCCACCGACACGGTACTGCACGTCCGCGCCGTCGGCGGCGCCGCGTGGACCAACGTCGGCCGCGCGGCCGACACGCTCGCGATCGAGGGCAACCGCGTCGCGTTCCTCAGCCCCGAGTCGCAGCAGGGCGCCGACCTGAACGACGACGGTGACACGAGCGATCGCGTCGTCGGCATCTACGAGCTCGGCGGCTTCAAGCTCCGGAATCTCGAGACCACCGCCGAAGAGCTCGTGCTCGGCGCGCCGACCGGCACGGCCTGCGGGCCGCGTCATCTCGTCGCGTTCCGGACGAACGAAGCGTCGCAGGGTGCCGGCCCGTTGAACGGCGACGGCGACACGACCGACGGCGTGCTCTTCGTGTACGACATCCCGACCAAGACGCTGGTAAACGTCGGCCAGGCCGTGACGCCGTGCCGACTCGAGATCTGCGATCCGAGCACGCCCTACCAGGTCGAAGGCGCGTCGGTGAAGTTCCTGACGCTCGAGAGCGAGCAGAATCAGGATCTCGACGGCAACGGCGTGATCGGCGGCCTCGTGCTGCAGCGCTACGACGCCTGCGCCGACGTCGTCACCGTGATCGGCGCCGTCGATCCCACGACGCCGAGCGACCCGCTCGCCGTCGAGCAGTCGAGCGCGGTCTTCGTCGCGCCCGGCGGACGGTGCAGCGCCATGATCGCGTGCGATCCGATGGCCGACGCGTGCGCGCAAGGCACGTTCTGTAGCGCGGCAACGAGCACCTGCGCGCTGGTCAGCCCCGGCACCTGCGCCGACGACGACGATTGCCCGCCGGGCACGGTCTGTCAGACGCAACCGGTCGTCGCCGCGACGTCGGTCGCCGATGCCGACGACGACGGCGTGCCCGACGATCTCGACAACTGCGTCACCGCGCCGAACCCGCTCCAGGAGGACGTCGACGGCGACCGCACGGGCGACGCGTGCGACGCGGCGTCACACGATTGCCCGATGACGCCGCTTCTCGGTTGCAAGACGCCGACCGTCGACCTCAAGTCGTCGCTCGCGATCAAGGACCAGTCGCCCGACAAAGGCGACGCGCTCACGTGGAAATGGAGCGCGGGCGCGGCGACGACCTTCGCCGACTTCGGCACGCCGACCACGTCGTCCGATCTGCGACTCTGCCTCTACGACGGCGCCTCGCCGGCGTTCGTCGCGGGCGCGATCGTGCCCGCGGGCGGCACCTGCTCCGGCAAGCCGTGCTGGAAGGCGACCGGCGACAAAGGGTACGCCTACAAGGACAAGCTCGGTACGCCGAACGGCGTGGAGGGCGTGAAGCTCAAGGCCGGGGTCGCCGGCAAGGCCGCGATCCAGGTGCAGGCGAAAGGCGGGCACACGCCCGTCCCGGCGCTGCCGTTCACGGGCCCTGTTTTGGTGCAGGTCGGGATCGAGGGCGGTACGTGCTTCGAAGCCGAGTACCAGCCGGCGGCGTTCACGAAGAACGAGGCCGGCGCGTTCGCGGCCAAAGGCGGCGCGCCGGTTCCCTGAGGCGGCGCCTATTCAGCCTATTCGCCTAAAGGCGGAGCCTTATTCGACTGACGCGGTGCCTCATCGCCTGCGCAGCTGCCTCCGGAACGACCGTCGTGGTGCAGTCGCGCAGCGCGCGCCGGCCCAACGACCCCCGCGCGCTTCAGCGGCGTGCGCGCATGCCGCGGCGCCGCGTGCCGCGCAGATCGCGTCCCAGCTGCAGGTGCGAGAGCAGCCACGAGGGCCCGAGCCGCCCGAGATTGGCGGGAAAGCCGCCGTACCAGAACCACGCCAGGTAGAGCGTCATCGAGCCCGGATAGACGCGGCCGAACCACAGGAGATTGTCGCGATCTTTCCGGGGCGCGGCCAGGAGCGCGAGGGCGGTCGCGCGATCGTCGATGGCGACCAGCTCGCGTCGCGCCGCAAGAGACTGCGCGAGGCGCGGCAGCTCGCCGCGGGCGTCGAAGACGTCGACGACGAAGGCGAAGACGTTGACCACGATCGCGAGCAGGTTCTCCGGCTCGCGCCGGCGGAGGAACCCCTCCCAGTCGAACGTCGCGTCGAGCGCGCGCATGAGAAGCCAGAGATCGAAGAGCTGCTTCAGGCGCTCCATGCCTTGCCCGAGATTCTCGAAGGCGGCGAGGGCGAGTGCCACGAGCGTGTACTCGTCCGAGAGCGTCCGAAACGTCACGCCGGCCGCCGCGGTCTCGATCGCCGACGTCCAGAGCGCTTCTTCGTCGACGTGCAGTGCCGGCGCCCAGCGCAGGAAGCGGTGCAGGTCGAGCTTGATGGTCCCGCGGACGAGATCCTTCGAGTGAATGTCGCCGCGCGCCACCCGGTAGCCGAGGCGCCGCAGGACCCGGCCCGCGCGCCGGAAGTCGCCTCGGTGGACGAGCAGGTCGACGTCGGATTGCGGACGGTGATCGACGCCGCCGTAGAGCCGCTCAGCGAGATAGAAGCCCTTGAAGAGTAAGACGGGGACCCGCGCGGCGGCAAGCGCCTCCTGCGCTTCGTCGAATGCTGCGACGAGGGCGTTGATGGGCGCGCGACCGATGGGTCGACTCCGCAGCAGGGCGTCCACCAAGCCTGCCGGTAGTGCCGTTTGCAGGGCGTCCAAGGGGACGAAAGCCCGGATCGAGCGCGTGAGATGGTGGTAGCGGAGCGTCGTCGCGACGACGTCCGGCGGATCGGCGAGCGCTCCGAGGTCGGCGAGGAGCGCCGCCTCGTCCCTCAGCGCGAGGTGCTTCGCGAGGCGAA
>JBDSJB010000157.1:0-12146 GCA_039917665.1 Binatia bacterium | reverse complement strand
TGTGGACGGCCGGGGCGGACTTCGCTAAATCGCCGGGCTTCACACCTTGGCCCCCGTAGCTCAGGTGGATAGAGCACAGGATTCCTAATCCTGGGGTCGTGCGTTCGAATCGCGCCGGGGGCACTGCCTTGTTGAGCACTTAGAATTTCCGAACCGTGAAGACGCGCGACCACGTCGCACTCAGATGAGTTTGTAGTGCTGCGGACAAATCGTCCCAAAACCGGCCATCGCTCCAGAATGGCGCGGACTCTGCGGCGCCTGGCCGTTGCCGTCCCGATTCCAGCTAGGCCGTTCGTTTCTCTGAGGGGCTGAGGATCGCCCCCCAGCGACGATCGACCGCTACGCCGCCAGCTCGTAGAGACGCCAGGCGCCTTCGATACCTTTGAGTACGTGCTCGCCTCGCTCGGTGAACGACCAGTCACCACCAAGAAGGAGGTCACGGACCGTGGACGATACCCAGGTCGCGCCGCCCGTCGCGGCTTGCTGCACACGCGCGGCGAGGTTCACCGCGAGGCCGGTCACGTCCCCGTCCTCGCGCACCATGATCTCCCCGGCGTGGAGGCCTGCCCGGACACTCAGGCCGACACGTCCGAGCTCACCCACCAGCTCAGTTGCGCAGGCCAAGGCTTCCGAGGGGGTCGTGAAGGTCATGAGGAGCCCGTCGCCCATGTTCTTCACGAGCTTCCCGGCATGGCGATCGACCGCCTGCCAAGCGATCCGATCGTGGCGATCGAGCATTTCACGCCATGCCTCGTCGCCGACCTCTGCCGAGCGAGCCGTCGAGCTCACGATGTCGGTAAAGAGCACGGTGGCGAACCGCCGCTCGCTCTGCGCCACCGGGGCGCGGCCGATCACGAACTCGATCCAGACGTCCATCAGCTCGCGCCAATTCGGCATGACCCAACTGATGTGATCCTCGCCCGGAAACGGCACAAACCGCGCCCCCGGGATGTGCTCGGCCAGGTACCGGCCGAACGCTGGGGGGATCAGGCGGTCGCCGATCACGTTCATGACGAGTGTCGGCGCCCGGATGTGCCCGAGCCGATCGTTGGCGTCGAGACCGAGCACGCTCTCGAACTGACGCCGGATGTCGGCCCGGCTGCACGTCTGCCGCTGGAAGCGGCCGACCCACCGGATGAAGGCCGGGTCGTCGTTCTTGCTCGGGGCGAAGAGATCGACGAAGTGCTCGGGCGCGCGCCCCCATCCGTCGATCATGCGATTGAAGTGAGCGAGCACGTCCGAGCGGCGCATCGGGGGATCGTCGTCCCGCCGCTTCAGGTCGCGGAGAGCCGAGGCGCCGATCATGGAGTTCACGAGGACCAGCCGGTCGACGCGCTCTGGGTGCATGGCAGCGAAGAGCTGCCCCATGATGCCGCCCTCAGAGAGGCCGAGGACGTGCGCGCGCTCGATCCCTTCGGCGTCCATGACGGCCTTGATGTCGTCGATTCGCTGCTCGAGGGTGGGCGCTTCGTCGAAGCGATCGGAGCTCGCCATGCCTCGCTTGTCGAACTCGAGTACCCGGACGTACTTGCCGATGCGTTCGCGCGTTCGGCGGTATACCTCGTGCTCCCAGGCGAGCTCGACGTTGCAGACCAGCCCCGGAATGATCACCACGTCGGGACCGGAGCCGAAGCGCTGGTAGGCGATGTTGAGGTCGCCGCTGCGCGCGTACTTGATGTCGGAAATGTCCATCGGTCGCTCCACGGGTCGCCGCTCCGCTCATACAGATTCACGGGCGGGCGAAGCAAGCCTCCTTGGTCGAGGACTTGCCGGGCAATCATCCGCGAGTCGTGACGCGCACAATCGACTTTGCTCTCGATGGTGCCCCGGCCGCGCAGCGTGCTGACGTTCGAGCCTTGTGTGGTAGGCACCGGGACACGAGAACATCCGCCATGCTGCTCATCCCGTGATCACGACCACCGCGACGCGGCGAAGTTTTGCGCGGAAAGCGCCGCCCCGCTCGGACGCTAATGCGGGAGCCGCGGGGCCTTGTGGCGCCCCAACGCGAAGTTCGGTGACGAGTGCGGCGCTGCTGGTACATCGGCTCCGACGGTATCGATCGCGCCACCTGATCTCCGTACCGAGACTCCGAAGCACCTCGTCGAGAAGATCCTCGCCTCGCGTGCCGCTCTCGAAGGCGAGCGCAAGCAGGTCAGTGTGCTGTTCGCCGACGCGCAGGGCCCGATGCAGCTCGCCGGGCATGGATCCCGAGGTGGCGCGCGATCATGCAGCGCTTCTTCCAGATGCTCTCGGAAGGTGTCGAACGCTTCGAGGGCTTCGTCGTGAGGTTCATCGCCAGGCTTCAGCGCGGCCGCGAGATCCTCGAGCAGCAGGGACGGCTCTCCATCCGCGCCGTGGAGCGCGAGCTGGAGATCAGCGGCGACGAACTCGACGAGCTGATCGCGGAGCTGGTGGACGTGCACGATCCGAAGCAACGTCGTCCGACGCCGCTTCGACGATGGACCGCGCAGCGGCGCACCCCGACACAGCACCCATATTCCGGGACGGAGGAACACATGGACACTTGGAAGATTGGCCGCGTGAACGTGGCCCGAGTCGTGGAAATGGTTCTCGACGTGTCACCGACGATCCTCATCCCGGATGCGACGCCCGAGAACCTCGAGCCGATGTACGGATGGTTGAAACCCCACTTCCTTCACGACGACGGCAACGTGCCGCTCAGCTTCCATTCGTTCGTCGTGGCATCGGACGGCGCGCGCATCGTCGTCGACACCTGCGTCGGGAACCACAAGCCACGTGACGTGCCGGAGTGGAACAATCGGGAGGGAGATTTCCTGACGCGGCTTGCCGTGTGCGGCGCCCCGCCCGAGACCGTCGACATCGTCATGTGTACGCACCTGCACGTCGACCATGTCGGCTGGAACACGCGCCTCGTCGACGGGCGCTGGGTTCCGACCTTTCCGAACGCGCGCTACCTGTTCGCAAGGGCCGAATGGAGCTTCTGGCAGAACGAGGTCGATCCGTTCGGCAAGGAAGCGCGCGGCGATTCCATTGAGCCAATCCTCGAAGCCGGGCTCGCGGATTTCGTCGAGACGGATCACCGGCTCACGAGCGAAGTGCGCCTCGTGCCGACGCCGGGACACACGCCGGGCCACGCCAGCGTACTCATCGAGTCCGCGGGCGAACGTGCGATCATCACCGGCGATTTGTTCCATCACCCGATGCAGTTCGCGCGGCCGACGTGGCCGGACGTCGCCGACGTCGATACGGCGCTTGCGGCGCGCACGCGGCAGAGCTTCATGGAACGGTTCAGCGCAGACACGCTCGTACTCGGCACGCACTTCCCGTCACCCACCGGCGGACGCCTCGTGCGCGATCAGACGTTCTACCGCTTCGTCGTCTAAGGACGCCCCCGCGACAACCGATCCATGGAGGAGAGGTCGAGGACGTGGCTTTCTTCAGCTCACCGCACCACAGGCGCCACGGCTCTTCGACGCCTTTGAGCGCGTTTCTGGACGTGCTGGAACGACAGTCGCAGCCGGCGGCGCCAACTGCTTCGCCGACCACTGCGACTGGCGCCTGCGTCGGCGCTCGAATTGAAAGCGCTCTTGCTCGAGGCGGAAGCGGTGATGACCTGCGACACGACGCCGTGCATCGATCCGTCATTTCCGGGCCCGACGGGCACGGGCGGATATTGGTCGGGGAACACGCGGAGCGACCTGACGGCATACGCCGACTACGTGCGTTTCGACGGCGGCGGCATTTTCCCGGCCATCAAGATCGCGAACCGCTACGCGCGAGCGGTCCGCGGCGGCCTATGAGGCCCGCAACGAGCCGAACGGAAAGACGTGCGACGATGCCAATTTCTGCACGACTGCCACGACCTGCACGACCGGCACGTGTGGAAGCACGACGGAGAGCTTCCAGGGGTTCTTCCCGCCCGTCGACAACCTTCCCGTGCTGAACAAGGTCAAGGCGGGCAGCGCCGTACCCGTGAAGTTCACCCTGGGCGGCAACCAAGGTTTCAACATCTTCGCCGCCGGGTATCCGAAGTCCCAGGTGGTACCGTGCGACTCGACGGCGTTCGTCGACGGCATCGAAGAGACCGTGACTGCCGGGCGGCAGTAGTCTCAACTACGATGCCAGCTCCGGCCCGTACATCTACGTGTGGAAGACCGACAAGACGTGGACGAACTGCCGTCAGCTGGTTCTGCAATTCAGCTGTGGCACGGTGCGAGGGGCGAACTTCTCGTTCTCCAAGCGACGACGAGCGGGCGATCGCAGCGGCGTGATCCGTCGCGGCGGTCGCCCGCATGTCGGAAGCACTCATGACGGGCGTTCCCAGCGGGTGCTTACCGTCTATTGATTTCCGACACTACCCGCTGGAAACGGCGGATAGATCACGGCTGAGTGCTCGTGAGGCAGAGATCTCCGACACTGCTGTCGAGGCGTGCGGCCTACTCCAGCGCGTGATCACGGGAGCAGACGGCAGCCGCGGCATCGCGTCGCACCCGGAGCCGGTGAGGTAACGGTCGTGCGTCCGTACTGTCATCGGTCGCTCATTTAAGCTCAACGCGATCTCGATCAGGCGGCTACCACAGGCAGGAAGCCGAACGAGTTGACCGGCACGATCACTCCGTCGCCGGAGCCGATGCCGGCCGCCCGCAGTGGCAGCTCGAGGGCGTCGCTCCCGCTCGCGACCGCGAGGCAATGCGCGACGCCCGAAAAGCGCGCGTAGTCACGCTCGAAGGCCGCGACCTCCTCGCCCATGACGGAGCTCGTCCGCTCGATGACGGCCGCGAAGCTGGCGGCGATCTCGGTCGCGACCTGCCCGTGCTGGGCGCGCAGATCGACCAAAGGGATCGTCGTCATGGCCGTTCAGAGATAAACGAGCGTGCCGCGGCTGCAAAGCCACGCCGAGGCCTGCGCTCAAACCCCCGTCGCGTCTTACGCGCAGCGGGTGGTTCGGCCCGCGACGTCGAGACCCATCATCTCGCGAACGCCCACATCGCGACCAAGCCCGCCGTGGCGCCGATCCAGGTGAGGTATTCGCGATGGCGCAGCACCCGACGCCATGCGAAGTGCAGCGTGGCGGGAGGCGTCGATCCGCCGCGACCGAGGCGGATGCGCGGCAGGACGGCCGGGACGCGGGCGGCGTAGCGCTCGTACTCGTCGCCGTAGCGCTCGTGGAGGAAAGCCGCTTCGCGCATCCCCTTTGGGACATACGCGGCGAGGGATGCGACGACGAAGAACAGCGCGAGTACGGGCGTGTTCGTCATCAGACAGAAGGCGAGGCCGAGCAAGAAGCTGCCGACGTAGAGCGGATGACGGACGAACGCGTACGGGCCGCTCTGGGTGAGCTGCGCGCGCCGCTCGAGGTGGCCGCGCGCCCAGCACCGCAGGCCGAGTCCGGCGAGCGCCAGCGGCGTCCACCGCAAGGTCGAGGCCGTCGTCGGATGCGCGAACCAGAGCCCGATCGGGGCCGCGATGAAGCTCGCCTCGATGCGCCATCGCGAGGCGACGGCGAGCGGGCTCATGTCCAGGCGTTTCTCGTTCATGCGGACCGCATCTTGCTGACAATCTGAGCAAGCGGCACGCCAGTGACGACGCGCGGTCCGTCGAGGACCACCCTGCAAGATCCGGCCAGATCGCTCCGACACTGCGCAGGAATTGGCAGGGTCTCGAGGCTCGTCCGACAGCCCAGGCGATGTCATCGGAGCGCGCCGGAGGCGATCGCGGTCACGGCGAGCGCCGTCGGTGTCACAGGGCGCGTGGAGTGGCGACGCCTCGGCCGGCTCGTTGCCGTGGTCGCGGGCGCATCCGCGACGTTCGTCGTCGTCGGCCCCGCCTTCCTCGTGCACGTGCTCGGCCAGCACGTCGGAGCGCTCTACGCATCGTACGAGGTCCCACCGCTCGATGGGCTCGCGTTCTAGGGTGCGGCCTTCGGCGACGTCGCCTGGCTCGCGGCGGGTGGCGGATTCCTGGCGGCATTCCACACCGGTATCGCGGTGGCCCGACCCGCTCTGTTCGTCGCCGCGTCGAGTCTGCTGACACTCGCGATTTGGGTCACCATCCCGGGACAGCTCGGCGAGCACTACCCGCTCCATTTCGGGGCCTTCATCGTCGTCGGGCTTGCTCTCCTCGGTGTCACGTTGGTCGACCGCCTGCGGCAGGGCGCGCGTATCGTCCTCCTGGGCGTCGGAGGCCTGGCGCTCGTCGTGAACCTGCTTTTCGGGCTCGGCGCGATCGATACGATCGCGCGTGAGCCGACGCATCTGCCCCGGACGCTCGCGGCAGCGGCGTCACCACCGCTGCGCCATCCCGATTACGACGGCATGGCGCGCCTGGTGACGGAGCTCCGCCGCATCGCCGGCTCTGCGAGGCGAATCTACGTGGCCGCCTCGTCGGAGGTCATCGGATGCAATCTCCTGGCGGCCGCCGACCCCGCCGTGCCGGGCGAGGTTGGGGCGACTCCAGATCCTTCCGTGCATCCACATCGACTCGCGCGACGAATACCCGGTCGAGAAGCTGCTGTGGGCGGACGTCGTGCTCGTCGCTCGGCCCGCGCAGTATCACCTGGCCCCGGACCGTCAACGTCTCGTCGGTTCGGTCGTCGACGCGTTCACCGACGGCTGGCCGATCGCGGAGGACTTTCGCAAGCGACCCGAGCGGCTGTCGCTCGTGAACGGCACGATCGAGGTGGATCTCTACGAGCGCGTCCGTCCGACCTCGGTCACGACCGCGATCCGAACTCTCCACCGTTTCGCGGCTGCACTCACCACGCGGCCGGTAGGGCAACGGCCCTGGATCGCGTTCACGTCAGATCCGACGCGCCGACTCGAACGGGGCCGGCTGCCCCTCACGACCGACATCGCGTTCCGGTCCGACGCCAACTCCGACCCGAGGTCGGAGACGTTCCTCTCGATCGACGAGCCGACCTCGCCGACGTCGCTGTCCGAACGCATCGGGAACGACTGCGCGGCGACGTCGACCGAGGGATTCGCCTTCGACGACGACGGCGCCGAGCTCGGCCATCTGGAGCTCGCCGCCGACCGCGAGGGGCGGGCCGTGGCGCCGCTGCCGGGCGGGACGCGCCACGTCCTGTTGCTCGTCCGGCCGGGTCACACGGATCGCGATTGCACCGTCCAGATCGCCCATCTCCGCGTGGAATGACGGGCCTCAGGCGTTCCGGTTCGAGGATCGGGCTCATTATGGTACCCACTTCCCCGGACGGACCGGTTCGCCTTTCCCGGCTGGGGACCGCATCAAGCGTTGCGGCTCTGGCAGTCGGGTGAGTTCGCGAAACGTGCTCCTCCGCCGCGCCTCGTAGTCTTCGGGTCGTTCCCGGGCCACGCCTACCGCTGCGCCGGCAAAGCGGCGTGGGATTTCGATGGACCACACTACCGGCTCGGCCCGCGCGGACCGGAGTTCGTCGGCCCGCACCGGGCCAGTGTCGCGATCGCGCGTTTCCACTGGCTCCTCAAGCGGGCCGGATTGATGGAGACCCACGTCGCCGCGCTTCTGTCGGCGCGATTCGGCGAACCCGACGTCGACGACGGTCGACTCTGCATTGCGTTGGTGAAGGAGATCGCCGGCCTCGCCACGTCGAAGGGTGCCGAGTTCGTGGTCTTGGACTGGCGTGGACGCGACGACAGCGCGGTCGCGGTGGCGATGTCCGACGCGCTGCGGGTCGTGTCGGTATTGGAAGTGCGGTCGCGGTTCGACGTCGACGACCCGCGCTACCAGATCCCGCACGACGGCCATCCAAGTGCTGCCGCGGTCGATCTTCTGGTCCGCGAGCTCGCGCAACGCTATGGGCCGATCCTCACAACACCGTAGCGGCCAGCGGTTCAGGACTGCCGCGCTGTGGCGAACAGTAAGAGGGCTCGCCTAACGGGCCGCGTCGTTTCTGATCGGGGTTGATAGACTCTAGCGGGATTTTCGCGCGGTCCAGTTGACAGAGTGCCCGTTACTGGACGTTCGCGCTTGTACTACCGCTGGTACTGCCGTTCTCCACAGCGCGGTGAGTTCTGGCTCCCCCTCAGCGGACGTCAGGCGTGGCCCGAAGCGCGCGCGTGGTTCGAACGGGCGCTCGCGGTGCCTGATCGGGGTGAAGCTGCCGGCGGTATACGGCACGGTTCGGAGCGGCGAGGTGTCAAAGTCGATCATTCCGCGACGTGCCCCGTCACTCACTCTTCGCACGAGTTGCGCGGTCGCCCGCGGAGTGGCGATTGGCAACGATGTCGCGCGCCGTTTCCGCCGCGCGCTCGTCGTGACGCAAAGGATGCCGAGCGTCGCCGTCGCGATCGGGGAAAGCATCGGCCCGCGGAGTGGCGCGTCGGCACTGATGACGATGTCACGACCACGTGCGTCATACCGGCGAGGAAGATTTCTGCGCCGCGGCACGTTGGGACTGCAAATACTCGTGGCGAGGCGACGCGGCGTCGTGCTAGGCGTCCGTCGACGCGTACTGCGGTCGGGGCACGCGATCCCACAGGCGAGGAGAGGAACCCCCATATGCATCATTCGCGACGAAGAGGACGGATTGCCGTGCTCGCGGCAATGGGCTCGTTGGCGCTCGCATCGGCGGCGGCGGCAAGCACGGTGACGCAGAACGTTTCATGGACCATCGACCGGTCGGACAGCACGACCAAGTACCGCGTGACGGCGTACGGCGACTCGATCTACGCGGGTTATAAAGGCTCGATCTCCTCCGTCGCGCTCTACTCCGGTCCCCATGTGCAGGGGGACTACGCGCAAACGGTGTGGAAGAAAGATGTCGAAATCATCCGCCGTACGAAGTCTGGAGCCGTCGCCTCGGACATCTACAACAACAAGATCGTGAACGAGCGGTCGTACATGCAGACCGCGAACACCCGCGTCGTCACGTTCGAAATGTGCGGCAACGACGGTCTCCAGGCCCGTTCCAACTTCGCGGGCCAGACCGGCACGTGCAATTACGGGCCGTTGAACACCGCGCTGTCGAACTGCACGACCTATCAACAGGCGGCGATGCAGTACATCAATGCCAACGCCTCGGCGAACGTGAAACTCAAGGTGATCGGCAACCTCTACTATCCCGGCTACGACGCGGACAACGTGCTGGCCGGCTGCACCGACGCGACGACTGGCACGAAGCCGAACAAACAGAACGTCTTTCTTCCCTACATTGCGAAGATGAACTGGCGCGCGTGCAACTTCGCCAACACGTACGGCTTCAAGTGCGCGGACAGCTTCGCGCAGTACATGGGCGCGGACTACGATCGCAACGGCGACGGCACCGTCGACTCCGACGCGCTCAAGTATGTCCAGGGTGAGTCGGAGTCCGCCTACGTGACCCGCATCACCTCGACGCTGCGCTCGACCATCCGCGATGCGAACTTCAAGCTGGTGAACGCGAGCACGACGTACGACTACATCCAGTCCGACGACACCCATCCGACGTATGCCGGCGGCACCGTGTACGTCGGTCTGTTCGGCGGGACGGCCTCCGGATCGTCAGCGCCCGACTTCGCCGACAGCCAGTACGTCGGTGGCAAGAACCCGATCTGGAACCAGTACGGTCACGAGCGCTGGGGCTGGAACCTGTCTACGTTCAACCCCGCAACGCCGTAACGCCCGTTCTTCCCGCACCGCGCCGCCGCCTGGTCATGTCCCTCGGTCAGCGCGGCGGCGCGGCAGCGATCACCTCGAACCCTCGATCACGCGCTGCGCAGGCCGCGCTCTTCGCCGGCGGCGCGCGATCAGTCCGGGAGGTTCGTCCGCGTGCGACGCTCCGGTACCTGCAGGATCTCGATCGGTATTCCCGGTGGCGCGAGCTCTGGGGGAACGATGCCATCGGGCGTGGTCACGCGATTCCCGGCCGCGTCCACCAGCTCGTAGTCGGGGTGCACCATGAGGATGGCTGGCAGCTGCTGGCCGTCGTCCGTGTTCTGGTAGTGACGGACGAACCCCTCGGGAAGTTCGAAGCCCTCGGGTACGATCACGCCGGGTTTCGGCGGATCAGTGCCGGGGAGGCCGAACGCCGCGATGCCCTCGGTCTCGCCCTCGGCGCGAAGCCCCATGATGGCATCGGCGGCGTCGATCTCGGGACGCGTGGGATCGACCGTAGGTGCGGGCCCGGGCCCCACCGTGCGGCCCGCCGGACGTCCAGCGGCCTTCTCCTCGGCGGGGCCTACGTCGCGCGGCGCGCGGCGGTGTACCGCGGTCGCGCCCGGCGTCCGCGCGACGGTCGCCGGTGAGGTGACGCCGAGCGGCGCCGCTGGCGCCGACTGCGGCGCTGCCGCAAGTCGCTCGGGCGATGCCGAGAGAGGGGACCGCTCTGCGGCGCCGAGGCGGATCACGAGCACCCCGAGCACCGTCGCGAAGATCGGGAGTCCGATGGCGAGCGACACCAGCCAGACGAGCCGGCGTCGCGGGGCCGTCGTTGCATAGCGGCGGACGCCAGCGTCATCGCCAGCTCGCGTGGGGGAGGGTGGGGTCTTCCTCGTCATCGCGCCAGCGCGACTATAGGAGACTCGACCTGCGACCCGCAACGTGGACCGTGTCGCATCCGCGTACGATCACCAGGGAAAGAGCCGTAGCGCGAGAACCGCCGGGACGCCCGCGTAGTAGAGGATTCGGTGGACGGTCTCGGCGCCGCGTCGCACGCTCGCAGCATGGGCCGGCATGCTCCAGGCGGCGGCCAGCGATGCCGCCTCGGTGAGAGCGCGAAGGACCGCAGCGTAGAGCAGGAGATAGACCGCAAAGAGCAACCAGTAAATGCCGAAGCCCAGCAGGTACACCTTCAATCCGTACTGGTAATACTCGCCGAAGGTTCCGCCGTACACGAGAAACTGCCGTAGCCGGAACAGCGGGAGTGTCGGGACCAGCGAGAAGAGCACGAACTTCAGTAGGGGATGATCGATGCGTCGCCGGGCGGCACTCTTCGCTTTTGCGTACAGGGACATCGGATGTCGCGACGGCGGCCCGAGCACCTCGTCCGAGATGCCGGCGTCGGCCAGTGAGCTCAGGAAGGCACCAGGGTCGTTGGGTATCAGGCCTTCCGGAAGCCGTTGGCCCGACCGGAGCCCGAGCCAGAACCCAGGCGCGGGGAGCGGAACCCACCACGGGACGACGGCCGCGATGCTGGCCAGAGGGATCTCGATGCCTTCCGCCCGCGCTCGCAGCACCAACACGTCGTCCGAGACGGTCATCGTCGTCGCGTGCACGCGCCGCAGCAGCCACGCGACGAGTGCCGGCGCTAAGCACAGGAGGCCGAAGGCACGCAGCAACGTGCCCGACGGCAACTGGTCGGGAACGAGCCAGGAGGCGAGGGCCAGAAAGAGCAGGCTGCCGTGGCTCACCGTCGAGAGCACCGCCGTAACGACGCGCCACGAACGCGTGACTGCGGTCCCCGATATCGGCGTGGAGGAAGCGGTCACGATCGGATGCGCGGCGTCATTGGTGCTCGCGATCTCGCCTAATCGCAGCATCAAATCAACCGACGGTGGTCTTCCCCGCTTTCCTGACCGCGCCTCTCGTAAAGAGGCTCCCGGTGGCATCCCCAACGAGTAAGAAGCGGTCCGAGCGTATACACCGGAGCAGATGGTACACATCCTGCGGATGGGCGAGCCGCGTGCCCGTAGTCGAGTGAAGAACACCTTTCGGTGGTCGTCTTCGGCCAACGGGAGCTCTCGGGATGGCCGGCGGCGACCGCGGGGCAGCAATCGAGGAAGAGCCGCGGCGTCCCGCTTCGCGCGGTAGAGGGCAGCTGCGCGCAAATATTCGGCGTAGTCGCGTCGAATGCTCGGCCGGCGGCTTCGGAGCGCGGGCAGAGCACGTCGAGACCGGTGCGTTGCTAGCAGATGAATAGGTCACGGAAGCACTCCGTCTCGGCCTCGATCGCCGCAACTCGCGGCGACAACGTTGCCTCGGTTCGCCGGCACTGCTCGTCGCGGTAGCGTTGCTCGTCGGCCTACTCCGGGCCGCCGGTTTGCGCCCGCACGCCGCGGCGCCTATCTCGGCGGCAGACCAGCGCGAGAGGCGCGCTGCTGAACCGTGCGAACGCCGAACGGCCGTGCGCACCAACGAGGAGAAGCACGATGCGTTCATCTGTCCGAGGCTGCGCCACGACGTGTGGGCTGACCCTGTTTTTGGCGGCCGTCAGCGCGACGGCGGGCCCGCTCGCGGCCGCCAAGCCGAGC
>JBDSJB010000156.1:0-5450 GCA_039917665.1 Binatia bacterium | reverse complement strand
AAGCGACGGGTCGCGCGACGGTCGAGATCGAAACCCAACGCGGCCACGCCGAGGTGACGAAGATCCAGGCGGAGGCCGACGCCTATCGCCGGAAGCGCGTCGCCGACGCCGATCTCCTGGTGCAGCTTGCGAACGCGCAGGGCGCGGAGCTCGAGAATCGCGCCTATCAGGGCGGCGGCTCCGAGAATCTGGTGGGGATGAAGATGGCGGAGGTGCTGGAAGGCGTCGATACGGTGCTCGTGCCGTCGGGTGGGAAGGGCGGCATGAACCCGCTCGATCTGAATCAGGCGCTCCGGCTCTTCGACGTCGCGCCCGAAGCCGTGGCGGTGAAGCCGTGAAGTCGCGCGTGCTGCGCAGCCTGGTGCTCGTGATTGCGGCCGTCGTCGTGAGCGGTTGCTACCGCTCGACCGGCAGCACGGAGGTCGGCATCAAGATCGGCAAGCTCATCGGCGCCGACGAGGTGGTGGCGCCTGGACGCACGGTGCTGATCTTTCCGCTCGTGCACGACTGGTACGTCTTCGATACCAAGACGCAGACCGTCGAGATGAAGGGGAGCGACAACGATCGGACGGACGACGCGCTCGACTTCAAGACCCGCGACGGGAACGACGTCAGCGTCGACGTGACCGTGCTCTACCACGTCGATCCCGCGAAGGCGCCGCACGTGCTGCGTCACGTCGCGTCCGACGTCGAAGAGGTGAGGACGGTGCTGGTACGGCCGCTCGCGCGTTCGATTCCGCGCGACTCGCTGAACGAGCTCTCGTCGGAAGAGTTCTACGACTCCGATCTCCGCGCCGCGAAGGAAGAGCAGGCGCTCGAGAATCTGCGTCGCGCGCTCGAGCCGTACGGCCTGGTGTGCGAGCGCGTCGTGCTCGGCAACTATCGCTTCCACAAGAACTACCAGGCCGCGATCGACCAGAAGAAGGTCGCTGATCAGACCGTCAACAAGAACCGCTCCGGCGCCGAGGCTGCGGTGAAGGAATGGGAGCGCGAGCTCGAGACCACCAAGGGCGTCGTCGGCCAGCTGCTCGCGACCGAGCGCGGCAAGGCCCAGCAGGTGACGCTGCAGACCAACGCCTACTACGAGGCAAAGAAGCTCGAGGCCGACGCGATCGTCTCCGAGAAGGCCGCCAACGCGCAGGGCATCACCAAGATGAAGGAAGCCATGTCGGGGGCGGGTGGTCGGACGATGGTGAAGCTCCGCATAGCGCAGGCGCTGAAGGGGAAGCGAATCGTCCTGTTCCCGACATCGGATTCGGCGATCAACCTGCAGCAGACGGACGTGAATCGCTTCCTCGAATCGGCCGGGTTGGGACGCAAGGAAGAGTAGCGACGCGTCGCGCGGGGTTCGTGTTGTCGCGGTCTTTAGGGGGTGGGGTCGCCGGCGGGTGGGTCAGGGTGTGCTCCTACGGTCGCGCGGTCGCTGACACCCAGCGCTTACAACCTGCCGCTGCCTCCATGGCCTGGGCACACGCGAGCTGGCGCTCCCCAGAGCACACCCTGACCCACCCGCCGGCGACTCATTGCAATGAGAGACCATCGAGCCCGCAGACCGGACGGCTCGTACTCCGAACGCCGCTCCGATCGAATCGATTCAGATGAGCCATGATGCAGCAGGCGGGCGGGTCGAGGATGGCTCCGGGGAGCCGCAGCTCGCGTGTGCCCACGTCATGGTGGCACCGGCAAGTTGTAAGCGCTGGGTGGCCGGACCCCGGCGACCGTAGGAGTCATCCTCGACCCGCCCGCCTGCTGCCACCGACTCCTGTCGCCGCGAATCCAACCGAGACAGTGTCGGCGCGGTTTTCGCCTTCCCGGACTACGTACTTTCCGATAGGCGTTCCGTACCCATGGATGTCGAAGCCGATCGGTTGTGTTTCGGACGGATGCAGAACCCCGTCCGCGGTTTCCTGCACGGGTCGGCGGCGCTGCTCTCGATGTTCGGGGGATCGCGCTTTGGCGCGAGGCGCACGGCGAGATCGGCATGCAGATCGCCGTCCTGGTATTCGCGGCGAGCCTGATCGGTCTCTACACCGTCAGCAGCCTCTACCATTCATATCCCTGGCGGTCGGAGTGGAAGCGCCGCATGCAGCGGCTCGACCATTCGATGATCTACCTGGTCGTCGCCGGCACCTACACGCCGATCGCCATGGCGGTGCTCGACGGCTGGTGGCTCATCGCGGCGCTGGTCGCGACTTGGGGCATCGCGCTCGGCGGCATCGCGCAAAAGGTATTCTGGCCGCACGTGGCCGATTGGGTGTCGATCGCGATGCAGATGGTGCAGGGCTATCTCGCCTTGCCGTTTCTCGGGGCGATCGCGCGGACCCTGCCGGCCGAGGCTCTGCTGCTCGTCGTGCTCGGCGGCCTGCTCTATACGGTCGGCATGGTGCTCTTCGTCACCCGCCGCCCGCACCTTTGGCCGCGGGTGTTCTCGTACCACGAGGTGTTCCACGTCTTCGTCTGTGCCGGCAGCGCGCTGCACTACGCCGCGATCCTGACGTACGTAGCGCCGTTCGCGGGCGGGTGAGGCGGTCGCGCCGTGGTAGGGTCGAGACCATGAAGCCGGCTCGCCGACCCGCCC
The DNA here is from genome assembly GCA_039917665.1 of Binatia bacterium. Lineage (GTDB taxonomy): Bacteria > Desulfobacterota > Binatia > UTPRO1 > UTPRO1 > UTPRO1. The sequence continues at coordinate 2,872 of JBDSJB010000156.1, read as the reverse complement.
GCTACGACGAGATTCTGAAGGTCCCCGACACCAAAGTCGCGGAGATCATCGACGGCGAATTGATCGTGTCACCGCGTCCGGCTTCGCCGCATGCCTACGCCGCGTCGGTGATGGGAGCGGATCTGATCGGCAGCTTTCATCGTCCGCCTGGGGATCCGGCAGGGCCGGGCGGATGGTGGCTGCTCGACGAGCCCGAGCTGCATTTCTACGACGACATCATCGTGCCCGACCAAGCCGGCTGGCGTCGTACTCGGATGGCGACGGTGCCAAAAGTCGCAGCCTTCACGCAGGCACCCGATTGGGCGTGCGAGGTCATCTCCCCGAGCACCGGTCGCATCGATCGCAGTCGCAAGATGCGGATCTACGCCCGCGAAGGCGTCGCGCATCTCTGGTTGGTCGAGCCCCTCCTGCGCACCATCGAAGTGTACCGGTTGCAGGAAGGGTCGTGGGTAGTAGCGGCGGTGCACGGTGGTGACGCTCCGGCCCGTCTCGAGCCCTTCGACGCCATAGAGCTCGACGTGTCGCGCTGGTGGCTGGAGACGGACTGACACGCTGCGCCGACCCGAGTTGCCCTAGCCGTTGGTCTGCTGTTACATCCTGTCGACCGTGTATTTTCACTTCGGCAACGTCCTCGTTTTTCTCCTCCTCGGTCTCGTTCTCGCTGCCATGATGCTCGGGCTCGGGCGCCTGCTGCGGCCAGCGAATCCCGAGGCCGCGAAGCTCAGCAGCTACGAGTGTGGCGAGCCGGCGACCGGCAGCGCCTGGATCAACTTCAACATCCGCTTCTACCTGGTCGCGCTCGTGTTCGTGGTCTTCGACGTCGAGCTGGCGTTCATGTACCCGGTGATGGCGGTCTTCAAGAGCTGGGTCGCCGACGGCCGCGGGCTCTTCGCGCTCGGCGAGATCCTGCTCTTCATCGGCATTCTCGCGGTCGGCCTCGTCTACGTGTGGGCGAAGCGCGATCTGGAATGGGTGAAGCGGATGCCGGTCGTAGTGGCATCGCCCGTCGTCGAGACCCGGAGGGCCGCATGAGTCTCATGAACACGATGCCGGAGTTCATGGTGACGACGCAGGTCGACGCCGTGCTCAACTGGACCCGCAAGTCGTCGCTTTGGTACATGCTCTTCGGCCTCGCCTGTTGCGCCATCGAGATGATGCAGACGGGTGGACCGCGCGCCGATCTCGACCGCTTCGGTGCCGTTCCGCGCGCGACCCCGCGTCAGTCCGATCTGATGATCGTCGCCGGCACGCTGACGTTGAAGATGGCGCTCCGCACCAAGCTGCTCTACGACCAGATGCCCGATCCAAAGTACGTCATCTCGATGGGCAGCTGCGCAAACTGCGGCGGCCTTTTCCAGCTGGCGTACTCGGTCTGCGACGGCGTCGATAAAGTCATCCCGGTCGACGTGTACGTCCCGGGCTGTCCGCCGCGTCCGGAGTCGCTGACCGAAGGGCTGCTGAAGCTGCAAGAAAAAATGATGGGCGAGAAGTGGCTCGTGCGCGCGAGCGGCGCCCCCGCGTCGACGCGGGCCTGATCGGGGCCGAGTGGACGCGGCCGCCATGCACGACAAGCTCGACACCCGGTTTCCGGGCGGCGTCGTGACGCTCGATGCGAGCAACGAGCCGGCCGTTCGCGTGCGCCCCGCCGACATCGTCGCCGTCGTGACGTTCTGCAAGACCGATCCCGCGCTTCGCTTCGACTGCCTGTCGAACCAGAGCGGCGTCGACTACCCGAAGCGCGGCGAGATCGAGGTCGTCTACCATCTGTTCTCGTACGCGCTCCGTCACGCGCTCGTGCTGAAGGTCGGCGTGTCGCGCGACCACCCGAGGCTCGCGACCGTCTCGGCCGTGTGGCGCACGGCGATCTGGCAGGAGCGCGAAATTTTCGACTTGCTCGGCGTCGACTTCGTCGGCCATCCCGATCTCCGCCGCGTGCTGCTGCCGGAGGACTGGGTCGGCCATCCGCTCCGCAAGGATTACGTCGAGCCCGAGTCGTACCACGGCATCAGCACGAAGCGGGAGTCGATGCTGTGAGCTCGATCGGCGGAGTCGAGGTGGACGTCGTTCGCGACGGCATCGAAACCGAGGAGATGACCCTCAACATGGGGCCGCAGCACCCGAGCACGCACGGCGTGCTCCGCTTCGTCGTGAAGGCCGACGGCGAGGTGATGCGCGAGGCGATTCCCGACGTCGGGTATCTGCACCGCTCCATCGAGAAGATCGCGGAGAAGGTCGGGTACCACGGCTTCATGCCGTACACCGATCGCATCGACTACGTCGCGGCCATGCCGTGCAATCAGGGCTGGGCGATGGTGTGCGAGAAGCTCGCCGGCCTCGAGGTGCCGCGCCGGGGCGAGTACTGCCGGGTGATCGCGGTCGAGCTGAATCGCATCAGCAGTCATTTGATCGCGGTCGGCACGATGGGGATGGACATCGGCGCCTACACGCCGTTCACGCATGCGCTCCGCGAGCGCGAGCACATCAACAATCTGATGGAAGAGCTCTGCGGCGCGCGGCTCACGTTCAGCTACATGCGTATCGGCGGCGTCGCGTACGACCTGCCGCCGGGCTGGATCGCCAAGGCCAAGCACTTCCTCGATCGCTTCGAGCCGCTGATCGAGGAGTACAACGACCTCATCTCCTTCAATAAAATCTACGTCGAGCGCCTGATCCACGTCGCGGTCATCTCGGCGGCCGACGCGATCGACTACAACCTGACCGGTCCCAACCTGCGCGGCTCCGGGGTGAAGTTCGACGTCCGCAAAGACCTGCCGTACTCGATCTACCCGGAGCTGCAGTTCGACGTGCCGATCGGCACCGGCGAGCGCGGCACGCTCGGCGACTGCTTCGACCGCTACATGGTCCGCATCCG
>JBDSJB010000155.1:0-21190 GCA_039917665.1 Binatia bacterium | reverse complement strand
CCGTCGCCTCGACACAATGCGTGGCGGCAGAATTGCTCATGTTCGCCTGAGCCGTTCGACGATCCCTTTCGGATCAGTCGATAGGCGTCTCTCACGAAAGGAGACAGGTGACGATGAACGCAGCAACGAAGCAGCTTTCCGTCGTCGCGTTGGCGGCATGCCTCGCGATTCCGATGGCAGTGTCCGCCGAGCCACATGGCGATCCAGCGCCCGGCACGAGGGAAGACAACACGGGCAAGAATGTTCGTGATCGTGATGACGCGGCGGTGGTGCCCACGGATCAGGCCAAGGGGAGTGATCAGGACGTCGAGACGACTCGCAACATCCGCAAGGCGATCGTCGCCGACGACAATCTGTCCACGAATGCCCACAACGTGAAGATCGTCACCTTGCAGGGCATCGTCACGCTCCGCGGCCCCGTAGCAAGCGAGGCCGAAAAGACGCGTGTGGCGGCACTCGCCGCTGAAACCGCTGGCAGTGCAGACAAGGTCAAAAACCTCGTTCACGTCGCGCCGTAGTCGGCGCCCACAAGGAGATCACCATGTCCAAAGGAGCCGTTTTTTGCATCGTCAATGATCGCGCGAATGCGGAAGCAATCGTGAGCGATCTTCGCAGCGCCGGATTTTCCGGCAACGACATCTCGGCACTCTTTCCCGACAAGGAGGGGACTCGAGACTTCGCCCACGAGAAAAATACGAAGGCGCCGGAAGGCGCTGCCACCGGGGCCGCGACTGGCGGACTGCTGGGCGGCGCACTCGGGTGGCTCGCCGGAATCGGCGCGCTCGCCATTCCTGGTGTCGGACCATTCGTCGCGGCCGGTCCGATCATGGCCGCGCTTGGCGGCGCGGCCGTGGGTGCCACCGCCGGCGGCGTCACCGGGTCCTTGATCGGCCTCGGAATGCCGGAGCTGGAGGCGAAGCAGTACGACTCGAAGATCCGCGGCGGCAACATCCTGCTCTCCGTGCACACAGACGACGGTGACCAGCGATCGAAAGCCAAAGAGATTTTCGAGCGCCACCACGCCACTGACATCTCGTCGACTGGCGAGTCGTCGGCTCCGCGTCCCAGCGCGCACTAGACCTACTCTTCACGAGGCAACGACCGCTCCTCCACCGGAACGAGGGGCGGCCGTTGTCTCGGCTCTGTCGATCGAGCACGAGGTGCACTACAGGCTCCCGCCGTTCCTTCAGGGGGTTCGTAAGCGTGCGTGGAGCGCGCGAGCACAACCTCCAGAACCTCGATGTCGAGGTGCCGCGCGACGCGCTCGTCGTTTTCACGGGGATATCGGGCTCGGGAAAATCCTCGGTCGCCTGCAGCACGCTCTATGCGGAAGCGCAGCGGCGCTATCTCGAATCGGTATCGCCCTATGCGCGGCGTCTGTTCGATCAGATGCCCGTGCCCGAGGTCGACGCGATCGACGGGCTCCCGCCTGCGGTCGCACTGCAGCAACGACGCGGCTCACCGACGACGCGGTCGTCGGTCGGGAGCGTCACCACCTTATCCAATCTGTTGCGCATGCTGTATTCGCGCGTGGGCACGTATGCCGCGCATCAAGCGCACCTCGAAGCAGAGGCGTTCTCGCCCAACACACCGGCCGGCGCGTGTTCCCGTTGCCACGGGCTCGGCCGCGTCTACGAAGCGACCGAGCGCTCGATGGTGCCCGACGACACTCCGGCGCGCCGCGGGTGCGGAGCCTCGCCTCAATCACGGCGCGTAGCGCGTGAAGACGAAGTCCCCTTGCCGGGTTCGTGACAGGGAAAGCAGGTCTCGTGCCTCGCTGCATTGACGGGCTTGCCGTCGTCGAACTGCGCGAAGCCCCAGCCGCCGGTCGACGCGTATTTCCTCGCGTCCTTGACCATGAACTGCAGGCCGTTCGTGGGGGACCGGCGACGAACGACGGGGTGCGTCCGAAGACCTTGTTGTTCTCTTCCGACGAGACGTATTTCCAGGCGAGGCGCGCGATGATGGCGCCGTCCGGAAACGGGAGCGTCCCTTTGCGATAGGCCTCGATCGCGATGTCGTTCCCCGGGACGCCACGCAGATCGTTGAGATCACCGGCCTCGTGCGCGACGGAGATCAATCTCCAGTCGCGGTACCCGGGTGGGAGCTCGATCCCGTAGATCGGGGCCCGTGCCTCCTCGTCGGCGCCAGCTGCGGAGATCACGCCGGCACCCAGGACGGCGGTCGATGCAATCGCCGCAATGAGCAGAGCAATGTGTTTCATCAGCGTCTCCGCGACGAGCGTGCCAACGGTGCGGACGACCTCGGCGATCAGCTCTTTGTCTTCAGGCTCGAATCATTGTCCCGAATGAAGGAACGGATGTCGTCGGCCATGTCGAGGAGCTTCGTCCACTGCTCCTTATAGAGTGTCACTGGGAAACGGCCCAGGCCGTAGACCGAGAGGCCGCCCTTCTCGCTGACCTTCAGGCTCACACCCCGCGTTGCTATGCGCTTGAGTCGCGCGTTCTCGGCGCGCAGGCGCTCGAGCTCCGCGGTCACGTCGTCGTCGGCCATGCGAGAGGGATAGCAAAATCGCCCTGGGAGTCGACACCACTCGCGTCGGACCGTCATGATCCCAATACGGTCAACGCGAGCTGCCCATAGAGGGCGCCCAGCGCGCGTCGTCCTCCGCCCATCGCAGGCGGTGGACGCGCTACTGACGTTCGGTATCGGCCATCGACTGCGCGTACCCGGCGCGCACGAGACCCGACATCTGATCGAAGAGCGCATCGGGATCGCGGCGGCGCAAGACGACGAGCTCGTGCTCGATCCCGGTCGCGAGGACGAGCTCACGCGTCCCCGCGGTGATCGCGGCCAGCATCGCGTCGGCGGTGTCGGCCGACGAGACCCCATTCTCGATCGCCGCGTCGCTCATCCCGCGTGAGGTGCCATCGGCGACGAGCGCATTCCGGGAGACGTTGGTTTTCACCGAGCCCGGCGCGAACACGTGTACGTGGATACCGAGGTGCTCGTTCTCGGCGCGCACCGAGTCGTGGTAGCCGATGAGCCCGTGCTTGGCCGCGCTGTAGGCGGAGCGCAGGGGCGCCCCGACGAGACCCGCCACGCTCGAGATCGCGACGACGCGTCCGCCACCGGCCTGCACCATGCGCGGTAGCACCGCCTGCGTGAGGGCGATCGGTGCCAGCAAGTCGACGGCAACGATCTGCTGATAGACGGCGAACGCGGTCTCGACGGCGAGTGACCGTTGCGAGATGCCGGCGTTGTTGACGAGCCCGTGGATGCGTCCCTTCCAGCCCCACGCGCGCTCGGCGAGCGCGGGAATCTTCGCGAAATCCGTGACCTCGAACGGCAACGTCAGCGTCTCCCCGCAGTCGCGTGCGACCGCGTCGAGCGCTGCGACGTTCCGACCGGACAGGATGAGGCGTGCGCCCCGGGCTGCCAGCGCGCGGGCGAGCGCCGCGCCGATGCCGGATGACGCTCCGGTGATCCACCAACACTCGTTCTCGAACATGGGAGCTCCTTCGTGACTGCGGGACTATCCCGTGGCGCAGGGTGCGAACGTCGCAGAACGTGAACCAGCGGGGACTACGTACCGTCCGAAGGGACCGCAAGCTAGATGCCGGCTCCGGTCCCCCCGGAGCTGACATTCGGCGTGCTCTTGATCTTCGCCGATGCAGTTGGCAGCGTCGCTCACGGCGTCGGGGCTCATCCGGCGCTCACTCTCGTTGCCGCGACCAAGTTGCTGGTCTCGGCCGGTCCCGCGGGCGGCACGACTGCTCCGTAGGGGGACGGTAAAGGAATCGAATTTTCTCATGGGAATTCTCGATAAGCTGAAGCCGCAACCACGTTGGAAGCACTCCGACCCTGCCGTTCGATTGCAGGCGATCGCCGAGCTGAATGAGCCGGGCGAGCTCGCCATGCTCGCGGAGCACGACCCCGATGCCAAGGTTCGGAAGGCGGCAATTGCCAAGGTCAGTGAGCCGGGCGTGCTGGGGCGAGTGACCGCGGCGGATGGCGATCCCGGAGTGAAGGACGCCGCCGCCGACCGACTGCTGGGGCTCGCACTCGACACGGCTTTTCCCGAGGCTGCGATGGCCGCCGGCCTGGTGTCGGACGTTCGGCGCGTCTCGTCGATCGCGAAGAGCACCGCGGCGGATGCCGTTCGGGACGTCGCGCTCGCCAAGTTGAGCGACGAACGCGCGCTCGGCGGTGTGGCCCGTCACGCCAAGGTGGAGCGGACGGCGCTCGCGGCTGGGGCCCGCCTGACGTCAGCCGACGAGCTGCTCGCGACCACCCTGAACAGCGAGCATCGAGACGTGGCGCTCGCCGCGTTCGATCGCGTGGTGACTGGGGGCGCGCACGCGGACGTGGCGCTCCTCAAATCCATCGAAGCGCGGACGCAACAGAAAGCCGTCGCTCGGCGGGCGAAGACGATGCTGCAGGAGATCGAAGACGCGGAGCAGGGGCGGCGCGTCGCCGAGGAGGAGGGGCGGAAGCAGGAATCGGTGCTGTTGGCCGCCGTCGAAAGTCTGTCCGACGTGACTGATCCCGACCGCGTGGCGGCGGATCTCGCGCGCCTCAGTGCAGAGTGGGACGCGTTGGCCGTTGCCGACGCGGAGAGCGCTCTGCGCTTCGCGGCAGCCGCCGACGCGGCGCGGACACGCATGACGCAGCGCCGCGGCGAAATCGAAGCGGCGCGGGAGCTCACGCGCCGACGCGACGAGGCGCTGGCGAGCCGCGAGGCTCTCTGCCGGCGGGTCGAAGCGATCGAAGGCGACGACGTCCTCGAACGACTGGCGCCCGTCGAAGAAGAGTGGGCTCAGCTCGAGCCGCTCGTCGAGTACCAAGCGGACGGCGACCGAATGGCGGTGCGCTTCGCGCAGGCGGCAAGTGTCTGCCGCAAACGTCACGCCATGGGCACCGCGCTCCAGGAGGCTCGCAGCACGCTCGACGCGCTCGTCGTCGAGGCGGAAGCCCTGCCCACCGCGGGAGACAAAGCCACGACCGTCCGTTGGCGGGCGCTGTCGCGCGAAGCCCGCGCGCTGATGGCCACGCTGAACGAAGCGGCGCAACCGGCATCCGACCTGGCGGATCGTCTGGCCGTCGTTGCGCAAGGATTCGCGGCGCAGGAGACGGCGGCGCGCGAAGCAGCCGCCAAGACCAAACAAGAGCGGGCTTCGAAGCTCACGCGATTGGCCACACGCGGTAAACGCACGGCCGAGTCGGAAGCCATCACCTTGCGGGAAGGCGACCGACTGCTGCGCGACATCACCACGGCCCTCGACGAAGTGGGCTCGGGTGAGCCGACGAAGGAGATGAGCGAGGCCATTGCGGCCCTGCGCACGTTGCAGGAGCAGCTGGCGCCGCGTGTGAAGGAGCTTCGTGACATGGACGAGTGGCGGAGGTTCGCCAACGCCCACTTGCAGGAAGAGCTCATCGCGATGGCAGAGGCCATCGTAGCGTCGCTGAAAGCCGAAGAGGAGGCGGGGACGGCCTCCGACCTCGAGGCCACGGCCAAAGCCTTTCGCGAGCTGCAGACGCGATGGCAGGAGGTGTCGGACGCGCCCCTCCACTCGGGGAAGCGTTTGTGGGACCGCTTCAAGGCCGCGATGGATTTCATCCGCAGCCGCTGTGAGGTCTACTTCGCCCAACTGCGTCAGGAGCGCAGCGCGAACCTCGCCGCGAAAGCCGCAATCATCGAGCACGCTGAAGCGCTGGCCAACTCGACCGACTGGGTCAAGACGGCGGCACGGCTTCAAGAGCTGCAGAAGGCCTGGGACGAAACCGGACCGGGGCCGCGGGATTCGGGGCGCAACCTGGCGCAGCGTTTTCGTGCTGCGTGCAACGTCTTCTTCTCCCGTCGTCGCGACGACCTCGGGACCAAGAAGAAGGAGTGGGACGAAAATCTCACACGGAAGGATGCCCTCTGCGCGCGTGCGGAGCAGCTATCCGAGTCGACGGAGTGGGACGTCGCCGCCCCCGAGCTGAAGAAGCTGCAGGCCGAGTGGAAGACCGTCGGCCCCGTCAGCCACAAGAAGAGCGAAGTGATGTGGAACCGCTTCCGGTCCGCCGCGGACAAGTTCTTCGAGCGGTACCACAAGCGACACGAGCTCGCGGCCGCCGAAAAAGTCGCGGAGCACGCGGTGCACGTGGTCGGGTTGGAAAGCCTGGTCGCGCTCGAGGAGGCGCCGGACGATCTCGGCGGTCAGGTGCAGGCCCTCCGCACGGCGATCGCCAACGCGCCACCCGTCGAGGGCGCCGAGATGAAGGCAGTGCGCGAACGGTGGACGGCCGCGCTGGCGGCGCTGGTCGGACGGTGGCCCGCCGCCTTCACGGGGACGGATCTCGACCCGGCCGCGACGCAGGAGCGCCTGGAAAAGCTCGTCGCGAAGGTCGAGAACCTCATCAAGGAAGAAGGGGCGACGGTGGCGCCGGCGACCAAGTCCGCCACTGAGTTGCTCGCCGAGAAGCTCCGGTCGGCGCTCGCGACCAACGCGATGGGCGTTCGTCCTGACGAGTCGAAGTGGCGTGCCGCCGGCACCACCGTCGACGAGGCGCAGAATGCATGGCGGCGAATCGCCTTCTTGCCGAACGACGAGACCCGCGCGCTCGAAAGCCGGTTCAAGGCGGCCTGCCAACGCGTGATGGAGCAGGTGAAGCAGCACGTTCGCGCGCCCGTGGAGTTTCCCGACGACGGCGCTGGCGGACGTGGTCGCGACGGTCGTCCTCGTCGCGAGAAACACGCCGGCGGGCGGGGTCCAGGGGGTCCAAGGCCTTCGCGCGGTCCCGGGGCCGCGGCAGCGGGAGACGCCGGCCGGGCGAACCCCAAGTCGACGCCGAGGACGTGAAACGGGGAGGATGGGTGTGGCCACCGGTGGCCACGGCGCCCCCGAAATAATCCGCCCCGATGCGCAAGATCCAATTTCTCGACAGCGTAGCGATCTCCGATGGCGGTGAGCTCGTGCTCACCCAGCGCGACGATCTGTTCGTCATTCGCGTGAACGACGTCGAGCTCATGTCGAATCGGACGTACGGGTCCGAGCAGAAGCTCGCCCGCCTGGGTGTGGCGGTTCTTGGTCCGCGACCGGCGCCGCGCGTGCTGATCGGTGGTCTCGGCATGGGCTTCACGCTCCGCGCCGTCCTCGACGAGCTGGCAGGTCAGAAGGACGCCGAGATCGTGGTCGCCGAATTGTTCCCAGCCGTGGTCCAATGGAATCGCACCTGGCTGGGGCGATTCGCCAACCACCCCCTCGACGATGAGCGCGTGCAGGTCGCCGACGGCGACGTCGGACGGCTCTTGGCCGACTCGACGCAGGCCTTCGACCTCGTGCTGCTCGACGTCGACAACGGGCCCGAGGCGTTGGTCATCGACGACAACCGCCATCTCTACACGCAACGCGGGATCGGGACGCTGCACCGTGCGCTCCGTCCTGGTGGCGTTGCGGCGGTCTGGTCAGCCGATCACGACACCCATTTTGCCGCGCGACTGCAGCGCGGCGGGTTCGAGGTGGAGGTGCATCAGGTAGCGGCCCGCCCCGGCGGCAAGGGCGGCCGTCACGTCATCTTCATCGGGCAGAAAAGCGCGTAGCTCCGACGCCGTGAACGAAAACGGGCGGCACCCGCCGAGGCAGGTGCCGCCCGTTCGACCGCTCCGAGACGCCGATCCGAACGCGGCGTAGCCACGCGCGTCCGGCGTTCGACGTCAGCTCAGCCGCCCCGGCGAGGAGAGAGGGGACGGCTGATGCAGAACACGTCGCGCGAGAATTGCTGCATCTTCGGACCGCTGCCGAGAACGTCGCGGGCTTCGACCGAACGGCACTCGGGCGTGATCTTCGCGAGCGCGGCATTGACCTCGCGGCCGTGCTCGTCGTCCGCGATCGACACGACGTGCAAGCACGTGCCCGGCTTCGCGGCCACCAGTGCGCGCGCGGCCTCGACCGGATCACCACCGGTGTTGGAACCGCCGTCGCTGACGATGATGACTGCCGTCTTGCCCTTGAGCTCGCTCACGACGGGCGTGAGATCTTCGAAACCGGCTGCCATGGGGGTCAAACGGAGCGAAATGGGTTGGCGGTCCGGAATCCAGCCGATGCGCGTCGCGAGCGAGTCCTGGTCGTAGACGTACGACGCTTTCACCTCTTCGAAGGGCGCGAACGCATAGACGGCCGAGTTCAGGCAACAGAACTTCGAAGGGACTTCCTGGTTCAGCTCGAGGAGCGTCCGCTTGGCGAGCACTTCCTTCACCTCACCCACCTCGGCGTGCGGCTGGTACATCGAGCCCGACTGATCGACGAACAGCACGAAATTGTCGACCTTCGGAAGGTCGCATCCCGTCAGCTCGGCCGCTGCCACGGGAGCCAACCCTCCAGCCGCGAGCACCAATCCCAGAGTTCCTGCACACCACACTGTTCCCCTCATGACCCGTCTCCCTTTCTTCAGGCCGTTTTCGGCCTGCCTTCTCGGTCGGTGATCCCGGCCTGATCCCTCAGTTATAGCCGGCGCCCTTCGAAGGGCGATGTAGGGCCATATACAAACTGGTATAGGGCCCCGAGCGCAACCCCTGATTTGCAGGGGTATCAAGCCGGCCGAGGCCAATTTGCATGGTCTGAACCGACCTTTTCGCGTCTGAAAATCGCTAGCTTAGCTGTGATGGTCTGCCTTCAGCGCGTCCGGCGCCAGTTGGCGCACCATGCGCACCAGGCCGTCACGCCACGCGACGCGCGTCGGGCCGATCAGCTCGTGCATGCGTTCCGTATCGAGGCAGAGGCTGCCGAACGCCTCGGCGTCTTCCTTGAACGTCGGAACGAGGCCGGTCACTTCGCCGAGATAGGCGCACCATTCTTCGATGCTCGTAGCCTCGGAGCCACCGAAGTTCACGGTCGTCGTGTCGACGGAGGCGGCGGCGAGCAAGCGCGGGATCTTTTCGACGTAATCGTCGACGTGGAGGAGGTTGTAGAGATTCGGTCGCTCCGGGTGCACGGCGATGGGAACGCCCTGGCGCATCATGACCAGGTGGTAGAAGGGCCAGCCGCCGTTGTCGCCGTACGGCACGCTGAGGCGCGCGATGGTGGCCGGCACACCGAGGCGTCGCGCGCAGAGTCGGACGACCGTCTCCGCGGCGATCTTGCTGATGCTGTAGGTGGGGAACAGGGAGCGGTGATTGTCCCCGAGGGCCGCTTCCTCGCGCCGTGGCGTCGGCCCGCCGTAGGCGTAGACGGCGGCTGACGAGAAATGCACGACGGCCTTGGCGCGCGGCAGCTGCATCATGAGCTCGCCGATGCCTTCGGCGTTTGCCTGCAGGTCGACGGTCCAGCGCCCGCTCTTGGCGACGGCGAAGTTGAGGACGTAGTCGATGTCGGCCGGCAGCTGGCGCAGGCTCGCGGGCTCGGCCAGGTCGGCTTTGATCGGCACGGCACCGAGGTCGCGGATACGCGCCGCGTCCTCGTCGCGATGGAAGCGGGCGAGGGCGAAGACTTCCGCGGTCTGCGCGTACGCGGCCACGACGGGGAGGGCCACCTGTCCCGTGGGGCCGGTGATCAAGAGCCGCTTGCCGGAGAGATCGATCGGTGCGAGTGCCATGGGCGTCCGTTAATCGATCGGTGCGGGTCGTGTCCATCGCCCGCCAATCAACCAGGAGGAAGACGACATGTTCAGCCACGTAATGGTCGGCGCCAACGACCTCGCCGCATCCAAGAAGTTCTACGACGCCGTGCTCGGTGCGATCGGCATGCCGGCCGGCATTACCGACGAGAAGGGCCGCGTCTTCTATCTGTCGCCGACGGGCGTGCTCGGTCTGACGTCGCCGATCGACGGTGCGGCCGCGACCGCTGCCAACGGCGGCACGATCGGTTTTGCCTGTGCCGATTCGGCGGCCGTCGAGGCATGGCACAAGGCCGGCGTCGCCAACGGTGGGAAGGCCATCGAAGATCCGCCGGGCGTTCGTGAGGGCGGGATGGGCAAAATGTATCTTGCCTACCTGCGTGATCCGTCCGGCAACAAGCTCTGCGCGCTGCACCGCATGGGCTGAACCTGGGCAGGCGGAGGCGGGATGTCCGCCTCCGCCGCTCCCCCACCTGATAGGGGACGGCGTTCCAATTGATCTGGGGGCCGTCTATGAATCCGGCATGAAGAATCGCCGTCTCGGTTCGAGTCCCATCGTCGTCTCCGACATCTGCATGGGGACGATGACGTTCGGGAATACGCAGTGCGACGAGGCCACCGCCTTTCGGGTGCTCGACGAGAGCTTCGACGCCGGCATCAACTTCTTCGATACGGCCGAGAATTATCCGGTGCCGCCCGATCCGAAGTGGGCTGGCAGGACGGAGGAGATCCTCGGCCGCTGGATGAAGACCAAGAACCGCGACGCGCTGATCATCGCGACCAAGGTCTCGGGGCCGAGCCACGGGTGGATCGTGTCGGCGCAGCGCGCGGGCATGACGGCGCTCGACCGGCACAACATCATTCGCGCAGTCGAGGCGAGTCTCGAACGGCTCCAGACCGACTACGTCGATTTGTACCAGACCCACTGGCCGGATCACGGGACCGCGTACGAAGAGACGATGGAGGTGCTGGACGAGCTCGTGCGAGCCGGCAAGGTGCGGATCGTCGGCTGCTCCAACGAGACGAGCTGGGGCCTGATGAAGAGCCTCCAGGCCTCCGAGCGGCTCGGTGCCGTGCGCTTCCAGACCATCCAGAACAACTTCAGCATGAACAATCGGCGGTTCGAGGACGAGCTCGCGGAGGTGTGTCGACGCGAGCACGTCAGCCTCATTCCGTATTCGCCGCTCGGGGGCGGCGTGCTCTCCGGCAAGTATCAGGACGGCGCGACCCCAGCGGGCGCGCGTTTCTCGGGCTACATCACCAAAGGCGGACGACACGCCGCCATGGCGCAGCGTTTCGTGAATGCGAAGACGCTCTCCTCGACCGACCGCTTCCTCGCGATCGCCAAAGAGGCGGGGATGGATCCGGTGACGCTCGCGATCGCGTGGTCGAAGCAGCACGATTTCGTCGCGTCGACGATCGTCGGCGTGACGGCCACCAGTCAGCTCGCGCCGATCCTCGCCGCGGCCGGCTTGGTGCTGCCCGACGACGTGATGAAAGCCGTGAAGGGCGTCACGCGCGAGCTCATGTACCCGATGGGCTGAGACGCACGCGTCCGACTCCGGGCTTGAGCCGGCGCGGTGAAACCGGGAGGATGCGGCGCCATGCCATCCGTCGACGCGGTGCTCTTCGATTTTGGCGGCGTGTTCATGGACTCGCCGTTCGGTGCCGTGCGTACGTTCGGGACGAGCCGTGGCATCGACCCCGAGCGCGTGATCGAGATCATCTTCGGTGCCTACGACAGCGACACCGACCACCCGTGGCACCGTCTCGAGCGCGGCGAGATGTCCCTGGTCGACGCGCGCCAGGCGATCATGGAGATCGGGGCGCCCGAGCACCGCATCGATCTGTTCGAGACGTTCGGCGCGCTCCGCAACGCGGGTGTGCGGCACGACGTCATCGCCCTTGCGCGGGAGGCCCGTGCGCTCGGTGTGAAGACGGCGATCGTCACCAACAACGTGAAAGAATTCGGCGACGCGTGGCGCGGCATGCTGCCGGTCGACGAGCTCTTCGACGTCGTGATCGACTCCGCGCACGTCGGCGTGCGGAAACCGGATCCGCGCATTTTCCGTCTCGCCTTGGAGAGGCTCGGTGGCCTCGCGCCGGAACGTGCGGTCTTCCTCGATGACTTTCACGGCAACGTCGCGGCAGCCGAGCGTCTCGGCATGCGCGGCATCCTCGTCGAGGACGACCACCGGCCGGCGATGCAACAGTTGCGCGCACTATTGGCATAGCCACCCCGGTGTTCGAGGGACGTGTTTGCCTGTGGGCACCGGTCGATTCCATGTGGACGCTGCCTCGACCGCCTGTCAGCGTCGTCACATGCATCGGTACGCGCTCGGAACGATGATCCTCGTGCTGTTCGTCAGCGGAGGCTGCGCTGCCAGATCCGTGGCGCGCGGGCCGGCCGTCGCGTCTGCAGGATACCGCCTGATTCGTCCTCCCGACGTGCCGGACACGCACTACCCGGGCGGGTCTCACATTCAGGCGGGCGCGCCGCTCGAGAAGTGGCAGCAGGTTGCCGCCTTCACGACCCGCGAGGAGTGCGAAACGTCACGGATCGATCGCATCGACGACTCGATCGACCAGGCGCGCGAGGAGTTCGGCGCGCAGGCAAAATTTCAATTGTCGGTGCGGCGGGCCGTGAACGCCCGTTGCGTCGGTGCGCCGTAACGCTCCGGCCGCCGCTCCGATGACGCGCCGTTACTGCGGCACGCTCGGGTCCATCCACATCACCTCCCAGATGTGTCCGTCGAGGTCCTGGAAAGCGTGGCCGTACATGAAGCCGTGGTCTTCGGGCGCGCGGAAGGTCGAGCCGCCCGCCACGACGGCTTTTTGCACGTAGGCATCGACTTCGGCTCGACTTTCGCACGAGAGGCAAACCAGCACTTCGGTGGTGTCCTCGGCGTTGCTGATGGGCTTCGGCGTGAAGCCTTTGAACTTCTCGTGCGTCAGCAGCATCGCGTAGATGTGCTGGTCGTCGATCACCATGCAGGCCGCGGTGGCGTCGGTGAACTGCGGGTTGAATGCGAAACCCAGAGCCTCGAAGAAGGTCATCGAGCGGGTCAGATCGCACACGGGCAGATTCACGAAGATCATCTTGGACATGGGTGGCTCCCTTTCGCGGCGTTTGCCTTCTCGTCGAACGGGCGGGGCGCCAATCGACAAGGGAGCAGGAGGATGCACCATGGCGAAGGACACAGAGTTGACCGCGGCGACCACGCTCGCCGAGCGCGCGAGCAAGCCGTATCCCAATGACAGCGCCGAATATCGTGAGGCACGCACGGCGCTGCTGGTGGAGGAGATCGAGCTGCGACGCCACATCGAGCGTGTCGCCGTCCAGCGGCGCGCGTTGCCGCCTGGCGGCGCCGTGCCGGAAGATTACGTCTTCACCGACGAAAGCGCGGCGCGGGTCCGTCTCTCGGAGCTGTTCGGCAGCAGTGACACGCTCGTCACGTACACCTGGATGTTCGGCCCGCAGCGGGAGCGTCCGTGTCCGATGTGCACGGCCTTTCTTTCGGCGCTCGACGGCGAGGCGCGCGACATCATGCAACGCGTGCCGCTCGCGATCATCGGCCGCTCACCGATCGAGCGTCAGGTCGCCTTCAAGCGGGAGCGCGGGTGGCGCCATCTCCCGTTCTACTCGACCGACGGGAACGCGTTCACCCGCGACTACCGCGGCGAGAGCCCGGACGGTGCCGATTGGGCGGCGATCGACGTGTTCACGCGTGATCCCGATGGAACGATCCGCCACTTCTGGGGCAGCGAGATGGGGGACGGCACCCAGGATCCCGGTCAGGACCCGCGCGGTGCGCCCGACCTCATGCCGATGTGGAACGTCTTCGACATGACACCCGCGGGACGGTCACCGGAGTGGTACCCGAAGCTGGCGTATTAGATCGGCGTGGAGGCCGAACAGCGCGAAGATCCGGACCGCGCGGCGCGAGGGACGCCGCGCGGTCCGTCGAAGCTCGCCGCTACGCCAGTAGCCGCTGCAGGCGTTCCGTCGCGTCGATGTAGTCCTGCACCATGTCTTCGATCACGCGGCGTGCGGAACGGATGTCGTTCATGCGGCCGACGATCTGACCGACCGGATTGAAGCCGACCTTTTGCGCTTTGGCGGCGTAATGGTGGCCGCGCACGACCGCCTCCGACGTCACCATGAACTGGAGCGGCATGCCGAGCGGCTTCGGGTTCTCGGGCTTGTCCCACGCTTCGGTCCAGTCGTTCTTCAGCATGCGGCAGGGCTTGCCCGTCCACGACCGCGAGCGGATCGTGTCGCGGCTCGTCGCCTTCAAAAAGCTCTCTTTCTGCGCGGGAGGCGTGTCCGCTTCGGTGACCGTCAGCCAGATCGATCCGGTCCATACACCTTGCGCGCCGAGCGCCATCGCGGCGGCCATTTGCTTGCCACTGCCGATGCCGCCCGCAGCCAGGACGGGGATGTCGCCCGCGACCTCGATGACCTCGGGCCAGAGCACGATGCTGCCGATCTCGCCCGTGTGCCCGCCGCCTTCCGTGCCCTGGGCGATGATGAAGTCGAGACCAGCTTCCTTGTGCGACTGCGCTTGCTTGGCGCTGCCGCAGAGCGCGCCAACCAGACGCCCGGTCGACTGGATCTCCTTGATGACGTCGGCCGGCGGCGTGCCGAGCGCGTTTGCGAACGCGCGGACCTTCGGATGCTGAAGGGCAACCTCCACCTGCAAGCCGGCGGTGGCTTCGGTCCAGCCGAGCAGCTCGCGCGGCTTCTCGTCGGTCGCGAGCTCGGGCACGTCGTGGTCGGCGAGCAGCTTCTTGGCGAACGCGCGGTGCTCGGCGGGAATCTGCGCGGCGAGCATCGCCTGCAGCTTCTCGACGTCCATTTCGCCCATGCCGACGTACTTGCCGGGGATCACGATGTCGACGCCGTAACCGCCGACCACGTGCTCATCGAGCCAGTCGAGCTCGACCCGCAGCTGATCGGCCGAAAAGCCGACGGCGCCGAGCATGCCGAAGCCACCGGCATTGCTGACGGCGGCCACGACGTCACGGCAGTGGCTGAATGCGAAGATCGGGAACTCGATGCCGAGGCGTTTGCAGATCTCGGTTTTCATGGCGTCTTCCTCTTTCTTGGTGGCGGCGGCGACGTGCTGCGTTTCCGTGCAGCGCGGGCTTTCGCCGGTTTAGTGGCGAGCGGGGATGCCGACCTCGCTGGCGCGTCGCCGGTCAGCAGACGATCGGCGAGCAAGGAGAGCGAGGCGCACAGGCGGTCTTCCAGCGGGTAGTCGGGATCGTTGATCCAATGGGTCATGGCGCCGATCACGACTGACACGAGGATCTCGGCCGCGAGGTCGATGTCGAGGTTGTCGGGGACGTCCTTCGCGGGGGCGTCGTCGTCACGGCCGCGACGCAAGAGCTGCGCGAAGTCGGCCTGCATCGACGCGAGCTCGGCGCCCGCCTCTCCCGGACGCGCCGAGCGCAGCACGGCGACCAGCACCCGTCGCGTCATCTCGGGCGCGCGGCGCACCAACGCGGCGCTGCGGGTCGCGAAGCCGTGGAGGCGCTCGACGCTGCTCACCGGGCGCGCGAGCTGCTCGTCGACCAACCGGCGGAACCGCGAGAAGACGTCCTGCCCGACCTCGCGCAGCACGTCTTCCTTGCTGCGGAAGTGGTTGAAGAAGGTGGCGGGCGCGATGTCGGCGGCGGCGGCGATCTTCTCGACGGTGGTCGCGTCGTACCCATCGCGGGCGAAGAGCTCCGCCGCGGTTGCGAGCAGGCTCTGGTGCAGCTCGCGGCGACGGCGACTCCGACGGTCTTCGGACGCGTCAGTGGTCGAAGTCTCGGTAGGGCGCGTCGTGGCCGGTTGGCTGAGCATCGAGATCCTCCAAAGTTAGAGAATCTCCACCTAAAAGCAAGCCCCGGTGGCCAGGGGGCACTATTCTCGTTGACAGGGGAGTCTCCGGAGTCCTAAGCGCGTGAGCCATGTCCCCCATCCAGAAGAACTTTAGGCATCGGCGCTTGGCAATTGGGCTGTGGACCGTCGCGCTGCTCGTCACGTGCGGCAGCGTGACCGAGGCCGCTGGTACCCCGGCGAGCTGTGCGGCCGCCAGGCAGAAAGCCGCCGGGAAGAATGCGGCGGCGCACTTCGGCTGCTACGCGAAGGCGACGCAAGGCGGCGTCCCCGTGGTCGCGACGTGCCTGCAAAAAGCCTCGGACAAGTTCGTCAAGGCCGTCGCCAAGGCGGAAGCGGCGGGTGGGTGTGTGCTCCCCGGGTACGGTGACGACCTCGCCGCGATGGTGGCCAGCGTGGTGGCGGACGTCGTGAACGCGACGCCGCCTGGCGCGGTTCCGAAGTGCGCGGCGGCGAAGCAGAAGACCGCGGGCAAGAGCGCGGCCGGCCAACTCGGTTGCTACGCCAAAGCGACCAAGGGGGGCGATGCCGTCGACGCCAACTGCCTGCTGAAGATCACGGACAAGCTCACGGCCACGTTCGCGAAGGAAGAAGGGAAGGCGCCGGGTTGCGGAGCCTTCGGCGTCGCGGGAGCCATCGGACCGCGCGTGACCACGTTCGTCGATCACGTCGTGAACGGCACGCCGGTCGTGACGCCGCCCGTGCGCTGTTGTGCGAACGGGGGCTCGAGCTTCTGCGCCGATCTCAGCGCCGTGAACGAGTCG
This sequence comes from Binatia bacterium, assembly GCA_039917665.1. Lineage (GTDB taxonomy): Bacteria > Desulfobacterota > Binatia > UTPRO1 > UTPRO1 > UTPRO1. The sequence continues at coordinate 4,978 of JBDSJB010000155.1, read as the reverse complement.
CAATGCACAGGCGGCTACAGTGGGAGCCTCGCGGGACCAGGCTTGGTGTGCGACGGGGATTCCGGCGCGTGCGCAGAGACGCGTGCGGCGGAGACCACCGGTTGCTGCGATACCTTCACGCTCGCGCCGGGTGCGGGGCTGTGTCTCGAAGGCCCAGGCGCGGTTGCGCAGTGTGCTGTGGTCGGCGGCACGTATCACGCGGACCTCAAGTGCCTGCCTTCGGGCTCGTGCGGCGTTGCCGACGCGCCCGGCGATACCGGTCCGTGGGGCGTTGGACACCGCAAGCTCGCGAGCGTCGACAGCAGTCGCCTAAACGGTCAACGCTGCCTCGGCGGCCCCAAGGACGGACGCGCGTGCACCGTCGATACGCAATGCCCGGGCGGCGGGACGTGCTCCGTCGGCCGGTCGCTGCCGCTCGAGGTCTGGTACCCGATCGATTCCCCTGACGCGTTTGGACCCTTCACGGGCTACTCGCTCTCGGGGATCGCCAATCTGAAATCGGACCTCGCGCACGAGAATGCGCCGGTGTCGGCCGCGGGCTCGCGACCGCTGGTCGTGTTCTCACACGGGTCCGGCGGGCTGGCCATTCAATCCCTCCACCTGATGGAGCACCTGGCCAGCCACGGGTTCGTCGTCGTCGCGCCGAATCACACCGGCAACACGACCGGCGACTCGACCGCCGTCCCTCCGACGTCCGTCACGTCCGAGCAGGCGTTGCTGGATCGCGTGCCCGACGTGTCGTTCGTCATCACGCACATGACGACGCTGGCAGCGACCCCGGCTAATCCGTTCTTCGGACGCGTCGATGGTGCCAACGTCGGCGTCGCCGGCCATTCCTTCGGCGGCTTCACCGCGCTCGCCGTGAAGAGCGGCTATCAAGGGATCCTGCCGGACGCGCGCGTGCAGGCGATCATGCCGGTCGCCCCGTCGTCGAGCACGATCACCGATCTCGAGCTCGCGAATGTCACGGTGCCGACGCTCTTCATGACGGGCACGGCCGATCCGCTCTTGTCCGAGGAGGCCCGCGCGGCCGGCCTGATCCAGTCGAGCCCCTTCAACTATCGGGCGGACGTGATCGGCGCCGTCCACACGCACTTCGCCAACATCTGTGACATCGCCAACGCGCTGATCGCGGTCGGAATTCTACCGGCCTCGTGGCCGTCGATTGGTGCCGGCGCACTGGTCGCGCCCTACAACGCGACGTGCATCCCGCCGGCGTTCCCGATCGAAGAGGCGACCCGGTTGCAGAGCCTCTACGCGACGGCGCACTTTCGCCGCCATTTGCTCGGCCAGACGGCGTACGACCCGTTCCTGACGACCGCCTACGCGACGAGCAACGAGCCCGACATCACGTTCATCGTCACCCCGTAACCAGAGGCCCCTCGGATCGGCGCTGGATCCGAGCGGCTTACGGAGCAAGACGATCGCGCCGAGTGGCGGCAGCTGCCTCACAACGGCGCAAGGGAAGTTGTCGGCAGCGCCATTGTCCGCGATGGCACGGGTGCGTACAGTGCCGCGCGCGGGGCACTGTTCCGTAGAGCCACGGAGGCCACAATGGGATCGGTCATGAAAGATTTCCGGGATTTCATCGGTAAGGGGAACGCGATCGATCTGGCCGTCGGCTTGATCATCGGCAGCGCCATTGGGGCGATCTTGAAGGCGTTCGTCGATGAGCTGATCATCCCGCTGACCGGGCTGATCAGCAGAGTCGACTTCTCGAACATGTATTTCGTGCTCAAGGGGACGGTGGCCGATGGGACACCGCTCGCGGAAGCCCGCAAAATGGCCGGCGTCGTCGCTCTCGGCTACGGCCAGTTCGTGACCGTCCTCATCAACACGCTGATCTTGGCGTTTGCGGTGTTCATGGTCGTCCGGTCGGTCAACCAGATGAAGGCGAGGATGATCGCCGAGGAGAAGGTCGCACCCGTTCCGCCGTCGGTGCCGCCGGCGGACGTAGTTCTGCTGACCGAGATTCGCGATCTACTGAAGCGGCCCTGAAGGGCCACGTGAAGCGGCCCGAAAGGGCCAGGTGAGAAGCGGCCCGAAAGGGCCAGGTGAGCGGCGCTAAGCCGTCAAGCAGGCGGTCGACGGGGGGCCGTACGGGGCCGGCAGGACTACTGCCAGCCGACGACGCGGTACCCCCGATCGCTGAGGCAGGTGCTGACGTAGCTCTGGTACGTCGGGTTCGGCGTGCTCGAACGGAACAAGCGGTTGAGCAGGCTCGCGGTAGCGCCGCTCGCCGCTCCCACTGCGGCGCCCGTTCCGGGCGATCCGAAGATCGCGCCGCCGACCACCCCGCTCGCGGCCCCGATGCCTCCACCCACAGCGGTTTCGCGGAGCGTCTCGTTGGCCAGTGTCGACGGGACGTTGGCGTCCGCGAGCTGTCGGCATTCGCTGACCTGTTCGTCCCGGATGGCGGCGTCTTCACGGACGAGACGATCGGTCGGGTAGAGGACGGGCTGCTGCGCTGCGCAGCCGGCGAGGAGGAGAGCGACGAGGGCCAACGGCCGACGAGGGGTCATCGCGCGTGTAAGGCCGGGACGTCGAGCGGGTTGCGGTGAGATCCGAGGCTGCGCTCCGATTCCTCGTCCCGGAGCGCGACGGCAAAGTCTAGCCGCGTCGTGGAGCACCTCCGACACCTCGATCCCACGGCCGAGATCGACGGATGTCTCGGTGTCGAAGACCATCAGGCACGAGATCTGCGGCGCGCGCGGCCCGCTCGGGGTGATCCCTTGGCTGCTGTCGTGCCACGAGGTGTCGCCCTCGATCACGCGGATCTCAAAATTGACGTCACGACGCACGGCGCGTATGCGACGTCGTCACTTCCCCTGATCCGTTGATGAGCTGGGTACCGAGGCACTCGTTCGACCCCTCGGAGGAGCGCGACATGACGGACGGAAAAATGGGCCGAGGTCAGACGGCACTCATCACGGGCGGCTCGGGTGGCATCGGGCTCGATTTTGCCCAATGCTTCGCCAAGGACGGGTACGATCTCATCCTGACGGCACGGAGCGAACGCGCGCTCAATGACGCCGCCGAGCGATTGGCACGGACCTTCGGCGTCGCGGCCACGACGATTGCGCTCGATCTCGGTGCCATCGGCGGCGGAGCGCGGTTAGTCGCGGAGATCGAACGGCGTGGCCTCACCGTCGACGTGCTCGTCCACAACGCGGGATATGGCCACGCCGGGGCATTGACGAGCTCCGACCTCGATACCCAGCTCGGCATGATCGATCTGAACGATCGTGCGCTCGTCGAGCTCACCTATCTCTTCTGGGACGGGATGCTCGCCCGGAAGCGCGGCGGCGTATTGAACGTCGCGTCGACGGCCTCGTTCCAACCTGGTCCGTTGATGGCCGTGTACTACGCGTCGAAGGCGTTCGTGCTCTCGTTCTCCGAGGCGCTGTGGGAGGAATCGCGCGACACGGGCGTGCACGTGAGCTGTCTCTGTCCCGGTCCAACCGCGAGTAAGTTCCGCGAGCGCGCGGGGACCGGCAAGACCCGTCTCGCGACGGCGTCGAAAGTCATGGGATCGAGAGAAGTGGCGGAGCAGGGCTATCGCGGTTTCGTGGCCAACAAGCGCGTCGTCGTGACTGGCACCCGCAACGCGACGATGGCGCGGCTCGTGCCCTTTGTCCCCCGCACGACGCTCCTGCGGATGGTGCGGAACCTTCAGTCGCCGGCGTAGGGGGCACGGGGATGAAGGCGCTCGCTTTGATGCCGCGTGGCGTCGGCATCGGCCGCGAAGAGTTCCGCCGGTACTATGAGTCGCAGCACGTGCCGCTAGCGCTGCGGTACTTCCGCTTCCGCAAATACGTTCGCAATCATGTGACGAGCAGCCCGGAGGTCGGATTCGATTGCGTGTCCGAGTTCTGGCCGCTCGAGGTCGCGCAGGCGGCGACGCTCATGCAAGGGGCGGTTGGCGAGCGCATGCACGAAGACGAGCGTCAGTTCGCCGATCAGGCACGCATCGTCTCGGCTCCGTGCCGAGAGACACGACTCGCGGGTGCGCCACGGCGTGACGACGAGACCGGTATCGGCAAGGTGGCGCTGCTCCTGCGGTCGACGCCGGATGGCCCGACGCTGCTCTCGACTTTGCAAACGTGGGCGGCGGCTGCGGCACGGTCCGGCCGTACGATCACGCTCGACGAGGTGATCGGCATGCCGCAGGACGCCTTTCCTTGCGACGCAATTCTGTGGTTGCACGCACCGGATGCCGATCTGGGTGGCGACGCTGATCCTCAGCTGCCCGCCAACGTCACGATCGTCTGCCGCACGCGGACCCGCGCCGAGGAAACTCCCGCTGCGACCCTGTCCGTAGCGGGGAAATTCTCCGCCGACCGACTAGTTCTCGCCGAATCGCTCGACTAGCGTGACGCCGTCATCGCATCTCAACGTCGCCAAAGGAGGACGCATGTCGGAGCACGTCTATAAAGTCATCGAGGTCGTCGGGTCGTCCAAAATCAGCAGCGACGACGCGATTCGGAACGGCATCGCGCGGGCCTCGGAGACGTTGAAGAATCTCGACTGGTTTCAGGTCGTGGAGACCCGAGGCCATCTCCTCGACGGGAAGGTCGGGCATTTCCAGGTGACGATGAAGGTCGGCTTCCGCCTGGAGTGAAACGGGCGTCCGGGCTGGACGTGGCGCGGGGCTCGTGAGCGAAGTCTCCCGCGTGTCCCCCGCGCACCGCCGGTTTCTCCTCCTCGAGCAGGGGCTCGGCGCGGGCGTCGTCAACGCGGTGCTGAACGGCCTCATCGCGTGGCTGTCCTTTCGCGGCACCGCGATGGTGCCGTTCTGGGGTCAGCAGAGCATCGGCGGCGATACGATCGGCACCTGCTTTCTGCTGCCGCTCCTCACCGTGCTGATCGCGACGCCGCTCTGCCGCGGGCGCGTGCGTGCGGGAGATCTGCCGCCCGTCACATGGACGCCGGGGATGCGTCGGACGCTCGGATGGCTGCCGACGGGGACGGTCGCCCG
>JBDSJB010000154.1:0-2948 GCA_039917665.1 Binatia bacterium | reverse complement strand
ACCTTCTTCTGCATCGGCTCCCAGCCGAGGAAGCCTTCGGTCATCGCGGTCTCGATCCAGCCCGGGAGAATCGCGTTGGCGCGAATGCCGTGGCGGGCGTGCTCGGCGGCGATGGCGCGGATCATCGCGATGACGCCGCCCTTGGTCGCGGCGTAGTGCTCGCCGCGCGATTGGCCTTCGATCGCGGCGAGACTGCTGGTGACGGCGAGCGAGCCGCCGCCTCCACGCGCGACCATATGGCGCGCGGCGGCGCGGAGGGTGAAGAAGACGCCGTCGAGATTCACGCGCAGCACGCGACGCCACTCGTCGGCTGTCATGTCGACGAACGCCATCGAGCCACCGACGCCGGCGTTCGCGAAGCACGCGTCGACACGCCCGAGACGCTCGAGGGTCGTCGCGAAGGCGCGCTCGACCGCGGCTTCGTCGCCGACGTCGCACGGCAGCGCCACGACGCGCTTCCCGTGGGCCGCGAGCGTCCGCTCGGCGGCGGCGTTCTTGTCGGCGCTCGTGCCCCAGATGCAGACGTCGGCACCAGCCTGAGCCAGGGCTTCGGCCATGCCGAGACCGATGCCGCTGTTCCCGCCCGTGATGAGCGCGACTTTGCCGGTGAGATCGAAAGGAGAGTAGGCCATGCGCTCGTGTGGCAAACCCGGGTGCAGCTGTCCACCCAGGCGGAGGTTCAGTCCGTGCGGCGGGCGCGCCGATCCATCAATCCGTCCGGCGCGCCCGCCGCCCTTCCGCGATCTCCTCGATCAGGTCGATCTGGATTTGCTGCAGCTCGATGAGGCGCTCCCATTGCGCGTGCAGCAGGTGATCGACTTTCTCGTGCAGGTTGAGGATCGCGATCTCGGCGTGCAGGTTGACGCGAAAGTCCTGGTCGGCCTGGGCGCGGTCGCGCGCGGTCTGGCGGTTCTGCGCCATCATGATGATCGGCGCCTGCAACGCGGCGAGGCACGACAGCGCCAGGTTCAAGAGAATGTACGGATAGGGATCGAACGCCCGTCCGGCGAGCACGAACGAATTGATCACGATCCAGATGGCGAGGACGACGCCGAAGCTGATGACGAATGACCACGACCCGCCGATCCGCGCCGTCGCGTCGGCGGCGCGTTGGCCGTAGGTCGTGTTGCGCGCGAACTCCTCGTCGAGGTGCTCGGCGAGGACGAGACTCTCGCCGGCTTTGCGCGCCACGTCTGCCTCGACGGCCGACAGCGAGCCGCGCTCCTGTTCGATGCGCCAGACGACGTAATCGCCGCGCTCGGCGTTCAGGCAGGTGCGACAGATGAAGCCCGCGCCGGTCCACGTGTCGGGAAACTTCTCCGCGATGTGCGCCGCGACCTGGTGCCGTACGGCGGCCGCAGGGACGAACTCGTGCCGCCGTCCGTACCGCGCACACAGCGCGCATTGCCGGGCGGCGTTCTGGGCGGGTTGCGTGGGATCGTGAGCGCCGGTGGATGTCATGCGGTTCGTGCTGGGATCAGTGGTGAGCGGAAAGCGGGCATCACGTCGCGGATGAAGAGATCGAGACCTTCCCAGTCGAACGGCGCGCGAAGGGCGAGAATCACCCATTCGGCGCCGGCCCGCTCGTACGCGCCGATGCGGTCGATTGCGCGCGAGGGCGTGCCGATCAAGATGCCCGGCTTCACGAGCTCGGTCATGCCGCCGAACATGCTCGGCAGCTCGTCCTCCTGGCGACGCACGCCGGCGTCGTCGCGGCCGATCGCGAGCCCGACGTTGATCGTACGCGTGATGGCACGCGGATCGCGCTTCTCCCTGGCGCACCAGTCGTCGAGCGTCGACGCGCGCTTGGCGAACACCTGCGGCGCGAGGAACGGCACGTTCCAGCCGTCGGCGTGACGGGCGACGATGCGGAGCAGGCGCTTCTCGCCCTGCCCGCCGATCCAGAGTCGTAAGCGCGATTGCACGGGGCGCGGCTCGCAGAGCGCGTCGTTCAGGTGCACGTGCTTACCCTCGAACGTGACGCGCTCGCCGTCGAACAGGCGGCGCAGCACGATCGCCGTCTCCTCGAGCTGATCGAGGCGATCCTTGATCGGCAGGAACGGCAGGCCGAAGGCGCGGAACTCGTTCTCGTTCCAACCGGCCCCGAGTCCGAGCTCGACACGACCGCCGCTCAGGTGGTCGATCGTGACGGCGGCTTTACAGAGCACGCCCGGATTTCGGTAGCCGACGCAGAAGACGAGACAGCCAACCCGCACGTTGGTGGTCGCGCCGGCGAGCGCAGCCATCGTGGCGATGCCTTCGTAGGACGGGTGCGCCGGATTCGTGAGATCCGAGATCGAGTAGAGATGGTCCCAGACCGAGCACCAGTGGAATTCGTTGTCGTCGGCGAGTTTCCAGAGGCGCCGGAGCTCGTCGATCGAGCAATCTTGTGGGCCGGCGTGGATGCCGAAGCGCATGTCGCGGGGCATTACTACAGGCGCGTCGGCTCGCCTAGAAGGTTCGGCGGCGACGGAGTCGTCAGCGCTGCGACGGTGCGGGAGCCGTACCGTTGTCGCGCTGTCCGAGCCGAGCGAGCTCGTTCGCGATGCTCGCCGCGCGGCGCGGCGACGTACCGCCGGCGCGCTCGGCGCGGCGCAGCCACTCGAGCGCCGCGCGATGGTCGCCTTGAAGGCTCAGCGTGTTGCCGAGGTTCTCGAGCGCGGGAGCGAACGTGGGTTCAGTGCGATCGCGCGCTGATACTCGGCGGCCGCTGCGGCGAGATCGTTCGTCGCGACGAGCTCGTTCGCGAGATTGTAGTGGCGTTCCGGCACTCCGGGCCAGTTCGCAATCGATTGGCGGAGCAGAGCGATCGCCGCGGCGTGCGAGGCATGGGCGCGACTCGAGTCCGGGGAATCTTCCGCCATCGCGGTGAAGAAGCGCGCGGGATCGTGCCAGACCGCATTGCGGGCGTAGGTGCGAGCCGTGGCGAGCGAGAGCACCACGCCGAG
>JBDSJB010000153.1:0-6382 GCA_039917665.1 Binatia bacterium | reverse complement strand
TCGGGCCGCATCACCAGGTGATAGGTCCACGCCGCCGTCGCGGTGATCGCGAACGGCTTCACCAGCTTCTTCTCGCGGAGCGCGCGCTCGGCGATGACGTCACTCGTGAGCGCGATGCCCTGCCCCGCCATCGCGGCGTCGAGCATCAGCTGGGCGTGGTCGTAGGTGAGCCGGCGCGCCGGCGTCAGGTGCGGCACGCCGGCGGCCGTCAGCCAGAGCGGCCACGCGGTCGGGATGTGCACCTCTTCCAGCCAGGTGTGTTGCGCGAGGTCGGCGAGTGTTCGGAGCGGCGGCCCGGTGCGGCGGAGATCGGGGCGGCATACGGCGTAGAACTCGAGCGGAAAGAGCGGCTCCGAGTGCAAGCCCTCCCACGGACCGGTGCCGAACCGGATCGCGAGATCCACCGGGTCGCGGCCGAAGTCGGCGTAACGCGTGGTCGCTTCCATCGCGACGTCGATCGCGGGGTGGGCGCGCTCGAAGGCCGGCAGGCGCGGCACGAGCCAGTTGCCGGCAAAGCTCGCCAGCACGCTCAGCCGGAGCGTCCGGCGCGACCCGTCACCGCGGAGCGCGGCGCTCGCCTGATCGAGACGCCGGAGCGCGTCGGCGACCTGCGCGAGATACACCGCGCCGTCTTTGGTGAGCGCGAGCCCACGCGCCTGGCGCTCGAAGAGCGGACGGCCGAGCTCGTCCTCGAGCGCGCGGATCTGGCGGCTCACCGCCGAGGTCGTGACGAAGAGCTCGGCGGCGGCGTTGGTGAAGCTGAGATGACGACCGGCAGCCTCGAACACGCGAAGCGCGGCGAGCGACGGCAGATCTTTGTAGCGCCGGGTGGTCATGGGTTCTGCTGCGGCCCCGGGAGCCACGGGCGCTCCGCGCTCACGGGATCTCCGATGGCCCGCGGTGCCCGAACTGCAATCGAGCACCGCGCTCCGTCCGTTGACCTGAAGCGTTCAGCGCACCGCCTGGGGCGCCTTGGGACCCTCGCAGCCGGTCGGCGTCGTGCGCTCGACCGTGCCGAACTCGGCGATCTGAGGCGCGATCTTGTCGGCCGGCCCGACGATCACGATTGCGGCGTCCGTCGTCGGCACCCAGCGCTTGGCGATCTGCGCCACGTCGGCGAGCGTCGTCGCGTTTACGCGCGCGGGGTACGCTTCGAGGTCGCTCCGCGGCAGACCGAACCCGACGAGCTCGGCGAGCTTGCCGGCGACCGCACCCGGCGTCTCCAGTTGCTTCGGGAATTGCCCCGTCAGGAGGCTCTGCGAGCGCTGGAGCTCTTCCGCCGTGGCGCCGCCGGTCGCGAACTTCTCCAGCACGTCGAGCGCGACCTGGACCGCCTCGCCGGTCGTCTCGACCTTGGTGAACGTTCCCATCCGGAAGTCGCCGGGCGCCTTGCGAGCCGCGAAGCCGCTCCAGGCTCCGTACGTGAGGCTGCGCTTCACGCGCAGCTCGTCGATCAGGCGAGCCCCGAAGCCGCCGCCGAGGATCGTGCTGGTGACACCGGCCTGCACATACGACGGGTCGGTGCGCGCGATCGCCGTGTTGCCGATGCGGATGTGGGTCTGGGTCGCATCGGGCTTGTCGACGAGCAGGATGTGACGGCCGGTGATGTGCGTCGGCGCGGGGGGCGTCGCGAGCGTCCCGCCGTTGCGCTTCCAGCCGCCGAACGCGCTCTCGGCCTTCGCCATCAGATCGGCGGCGCTGGCGTCGCCGATCATGACCAGGATGGCGTGGTCGGGCACGTAGTGACGCGCGTAGAAATCCAGCACGTCGGGGCGCGTGAGGCGCTTCAGGCTCGCTTCCGTCCCTTGCGACAGGTGTCCGTACGGGTGCGCGCCGTAGACGTAACGCGCGTAGCACTGCTCGGCGATGGCGCTCGGATTCTCGCGGCTCGCGACGATGCCGGTGAGCGCGAGCCCCTGGGCGCGCCGCAGCTCGTCCGGGCGAAACGCCGGGTGCAGCACGATGTCGCTGAAGAGATCGAGCCCGGCGTCGAGGTCCTTGCTGAGGAACTCGCCCTCGACCGTCGAGAAGTCGGTGCCCGCATCGGCTCCGAGCGCGCCGCCGAGGAACTCGACCTCGAGCGCGAGCGCTTCGGCAGACCGCCGCGCGGTGCCTTGCTGCAGCACGTCCGCGGTGAGCTCGGCGATGCCTTCCTTCCCGACCGGGTCGTACGCGCCGCCGCCAGGCAGCAGCAAATGAAACCGCATGATCGGCAACGAGCGATACTCGGACACGAGCACGGTGAGCCCGTTCGACAGCACCTTCTCGGTCACCTTGGGCATCGTGACGGCGGCTGCCGGCGGCCCGATCGGCGGCGGCGTCGACTTGCTGGTGGCGAGGAGCGACGAGCGATGCGCGCAGCCCACGACACCGATGGTGAGCATCGCGACGACGATCGCGGAAAGACCGGCGCGCTTCATCGGGTCACCCCCGCCGCGCTTCATCGCATCACCCCCGCTCCGCTCGCCGGCGACGCGGGCCGCGGCGGCGGGCCGCCGGGCTTGGGCTTGTCGGGCACGAGCTCGACGGTCGTCCGCTCATGATCGATCAAGTAGGTCTTGGCCACGCGCTGCACGTCGGCTGCCGTCACCGCCTCCACCCGATCGACCTCCTTGAACATGTCGCGGTAATCGCCGAACACCGTCTCGTAGAAACCGAGCTGGTTGGCTTTGCCCGAGACCGAGCTCAGGCTCCGCACGTAATCGGCCTGCAGGATGTTCTTTGCCTTCCGCAGCTCGCGCTCGTCGGGCGCACGATCGCGCACCTTGGCGATCTCGACCTCGATCGCGTGCGTGAGGGCCTTGGTGGTCTTGCCGGGTCGCACCTGGCCGTTCAGCCAGAACAGCTCCGGATCGATGCCCCAGTTGAAGCTCACGTCCACGTCGCTCGCGAGCTCTTTCTCGCGGACGATCGCGCGATAGAGCCGCGAGCTCTGTCCGTGCCCGAGGATCGCCTGCAGCACGTCGAGCGCGGGACGGTCGGGATGGCGCGCATTCACGGCTTTGTACGCGATCGAAACGGCCGGGAGCTCGGCGACCTTGTGAAACGCGTAGGTCTTCGGACCGCTCTGCGGCGGCTCGACGTTCTTTACGGGCTCGGGCGGGGTCTGCGCGGGAATGTCGCCGAAGTAGCGCTCGACCATCTTGAAGCCTTCGGCCGGCGACACCGCGCCGGCCAGCACGACCGTCGCGTTGTTGGGCGCGTAGTGGACGCGGAAGTACTCCTTGGCGTCCTCGAGCGTGATCGCGTCGATGTCTTTCATGAAGCCGATCGGCCCCCAGCGATACGTGCTGGCGGAGTAGGCCTGCAGATAGATCTCCTCGTACATTTTGCCGCCCGGATCGTCGTCGGTGCGGAGGCGGCGCTCTTCCTTCACGATGCCGCGCTCCTGCTCGAGGTTCTTCGGCGTGATCGCCAGGGCGCGCATGCGGTCGGCCTCGAGCCAGAGCACGCGCGCGAGCGCGGGCGGCGGGAAGTTCTCGAGGTACACGGTGAAGTCGCGCGTCGTGTAGCCGTTCGTCGAGCCGCCGTTGCCTTCGATGATCTCGTCGAACTTGCCGACGGTGTTCTCACCACCATTGAACATCATGTGCTCGAAGAGGTGGGAGATGCCGGTGATGCCCGGCCGCTCATTCCGCGAGCCGGTGTGGAAGAAAATGTACAGGCTCACGACCGGGAGGTCGCGATCCTCGTGGACGAGGACGGTGAGGCCGTTCTTCAGGGTCGACTTTTCGACCGGCACGTCGATCGCCGCCGACGCGACCTGCGCGCCTGCAACGAGCAACGCCAACACACCCGTAGATACTGCAGCGACAAGCTTGGCTCGCATCGTCCCCCCGCCGGCGCTGTACCGGTTCCCGGCACGCGCGAGCGCGGGATCATGCCGTGCCGGGTGGCACAAGCCAACCCCAGCGCGACGGAATGACTAACGTCGTTGACTCCAGCGATGATAGAAGAGCGCCGTTCCGATGACGAAGAACGCTGCGAGGGCGATGGCAAAGGCGAAGGCCTGTCCGGTGGCGGGGGTCTCGACGGCCGCGACGTCCGTCGCCGCCTCGGCCGCCATGGCCAAGCTCGCCAGCATGGCTTGTCCGATCATGATCGTTTCCTCCCTTTGGGTTAGACGAGCGGTGGATCGGTTTCGCGCTCGTAGTGCTTGTGACGGGCGATGGCGGCGATGAACGCGTCGACGCCAGCATGACGCTGACCATCCTCGCCACGGATGATGCCGGGATCGGGCTCGCCCGACGGCAACGCCGCCGGCAGCCCCGCCGCTTCGAGCAGCTGCCGCGACGCGCCGACCGCCATGATCGTTTTGCAGTGGCGGAACTGGTCCTTCACGAACTCCAGCACGAGACCGTTGGCGGCGAGGGCTTCGATCGCCGCGATATCGGGAATGGCCAACGCATCGAACCAGACCGCGGGCGCCGTATCGAACGTGAGGTCGACGGGCAGCCTCGATGTGTCGGCCGCACTCACCGTACCGAGCTTGGCCCCAACGTAGCGCGGGACTGCGCCGGCTTCGGCGAGCGCGCGGTGGATCTCGGCGGCGCCGACAACGCCGTCCGCGACGAAGACGGCGATGCGTCGCGTGGCGATGCCCGCCTCACCGGGACGCGCCAGCAGCGAGAGCGCCGGGGACTCGCGCACCTCGGGCGGGGCCGGCTTCGCCAAGGCGCGCGGCAACGGTGCGGGCAACTCCATGCCGAGCCCGTCGGCCACGCCGGCCGCGAGCTCGCGATCGACGTTCAACAGCGACGCGACCATCCGCTCTCGGACGGCGTTGCTCTGCACGCGCGTCAGCTCGAAGCGGAACGCTTTCATGATGTGCGTGCGCTCGACCTCCGATTGGCTACGGTAGAAGAGCGTCGCTTGGGTGTAGTGATCGGCGAACTTCTCGGGCCGTCCGCGTACCTTGTCGCCTTCGACCGGTTGCGGAAACGAGACGAAGCCCGCCGCGCCCTGCTGGAACGGGCAGCCGCCGCCGAGGGAGTTCGGCTCGTACGCGACGCGGCCGCGGTTGATCGTCTGGCGGTGCATGCCGTCGCGCTGATTGTTGTGCACCTCGGCAACCGGCGCGTTGATCGGGATCTCGTGGAAATTCGCGCCACCGAGCCGCGTCAGTTGGGTATCGATGTAGGAATGGATGCGACCCTGCATGAGTGGGTCGTTGCTGAAGTCGATGCCCGGGACGACGTGCGCGGTGCAAAACGCGACCTGTTCGGTCTCCGCGAAAAAATTGTCGGGGTTCCGATTCAGGACCATCCGGCCGACCGGCGTGAGCGGCACGAGCTCCTCCGGCACGATCTTCGTCGGATCGAGCACGTCGAAGCTGAACTCCTCGGCCTGCTCCTCGGTGAAGATCTGCAGGGCGAGCTCCCACTCGGGATACGCGCCGGCCTCGATCGCTTCCCAGAGGTCACGACGATGGAAATCGGAGTCGGCGCCGGAGAGCTTCACGGCCTCGTCCCACACGAGAGAATGCGTGCCGGCTTTGGGCGTCCAGTGGAATTTGCAGAACACCGACTCGCCGTCGGCGTTCACCAGCCGGAAGGTGTGCACGCCGAAGCCTTGCATCATGCGGTAGCTCCGCGGGATGGCGCGATCGGACATCGCCCACATCAGCACGTGGGTCGATTCTGGCGTCAGCGAGACGAAGTCCCAGAACGTGTCGTGCGCGCTCGCCGCCTGCGGCATGCCGTGGTGCGGCTCGGGCTTCACCGCGTGGATCAGATCGGGGAACTTCATCGCGTCCTGAATGAAGAAGACAGGGATGTTGTTGCCGACGAGATCGAAGTTGCCCTCTTCGGAGTAGAACTTCACGGCGAAGCCGCGGATGTCGCGCGCCGTGTCGGTCGACCCGCGCTCGCCGGCCACCGTCGAGAAGCGAACGAACACGGGCGTGCGCTTGCCGGCCTCGCCGAAGAGCGCGGCGCGCGTGTACTCACCGAGCGCGGTCGTGCACTCGAAATAGCCGTGGGCTGCCGAGCCGCGCGCGTGCACCACGCGCTCGGGAATGCGCTCGTGGTCGAAGTGCGTGAGCTTCTCGCGCAGCACGAAGTCTTCGAGCAGCGACGGACCACGGATGCCGGCCTTCAGCGAGTCTTGATTCTGCGCAACCGGAACGCCCTGGTTGGTCGTGAGGCCGCGGCCGCCGGAATCGGCGCGGACGCGATCGAGCGGGCCGTTGGTCGGGTTCTCACCCGCGGGCGGCGTCCCAGCGCCGACTTTGGCTGAGCCGATCGTTTCGGTGAGGGTGCTGCTCGACACGAGCGGGGTCGGCGGCTCGACCGTCTCGCCGGCCTGCGGCTCATGGGCGTTGTCGTCACCGTACTCCGACGCTTTCAGCGGGTTGTGCGGTATCTTCGCCGCCATGTGATCG
>JBDSJB010000152.1:0-6243 GCA_039917665.1 Binatia bacterium | reverse complement strand
CGGGCGACGTTCATGTCGCCGCAGAGCACGAGCCGACGGCCGGACGCGTGCACGCTGGTGACGTAGTGCTCGAGCGCGGTCAGGAACGTGATCTTGGCTTGGTAGTCCTTGCCGCCATTCGGGACATAGACCGAGGCCAGAACCAGATCACCGACGACGGCTTGCACGACGCGCGTCTCGTGGTCGAACTCGGGATGACTGAACGCGGGCTCCTCGGGGAATCGCGTCTTCGCGAGGTGCAGTCCGACGCCCGAGTAGCCGCCGGCGCCGTGCCAGTAGCACCAGTAGCCCCCGAGGTTGCAGAGCGCCTCGGGCACCTGGTCGGGACGGGCCTTGATCTCCTGCAGGCACACGACGTCGGGCTGCTCGCGTGCCACCCACTCCGTCATCTGCGCCTCGCGGGCGCGGATGCCGTTCACGTTCCAGGTCGCGATCTTCATGCTCGTGTCGTCACCCCCACCGCCGCGAGCGCTTCTTTGCTGATGCGCTGGCGGGCGTTCCAGTAGTCACGCCACGGGTCGGTCTTCAAGCGCTTCAGCCGCGCGCGTAGGTTCGCGAGCGTGAACGCATCCGACTTGAGCTTCGGCCTGAGCTCCTCCCACGCGATCGGCACCGCGACCGGCGCCCCTGCGCGCGCGCGCGTCGAGAACGCGGCGATCGCCGTGCTGCCGCGATGATTGCGGTAGTAGTCGAGCAAGATCTTCTTCTCGCGGCCCTTCTTCGGCATCGCGGTCGTGTAGCCCTGCGGGTGCTGACGGACGATGAAGTCGGAGACGCCGCGCGCGAAATCGAGGCAGGTCTCCCAGTCGTGATCGGGGACGAACGGTACGACCACGTGCAGCCCCTTCCCGCCGGTGGTCTTCACGAAGCTCACGAGCCCGAGCGTCTCGAACGCGATCCGCACGAGCTTCGCGGCCTCCAGCACCGCAGGCCAGGCCACCTCGGGTCCGGGATCCAGATCGATGATGACGCGATCGGGTCGCTCGAGGTCGTCGGCGAGGCTGTTCCAGGTGTGGATCTCGAGGATGCTCATCTGCACGAGCGCCATCACGCTCGGCATCCCTTCGGCGACGACGTACTCGCGGGTCTCGTTCTTCTCGCGAATGGGGATGCGACGCAGCACTTTGGCGTCGGCGGTCGTCGCGTGCTTCACGTAGAAGCAGCTGCCGAGTCCCGTCGGGCAGCGCACCAAGCTGAGCGGCCGGCCGACGATGTGGGGCAGAAGCCATTCGCCGATGTCCTCGTAGAACCGCGCCAGGTCGAGCTTCGTGAGGCCGCTCTCTGGGTAGAGCACGCGCTCGGGGTGCGTCAGGCGAATGCCGTCCACCACGGTTGACCCCTTGGGCGCCGCCGTGACTTTGGGGGTGCCGGCTTGCACGACGCCCCGTGTCCGCCGCGGCGGTGCCTTCGGCTCTTCGAGAGGCGCGCCCGCGGCGGCGTCCGCCCCGTCGGGCTGCTCGCGCACGACCTCGCGTGCCGGTTTGTCCTCGCGGATGCCTTGAAACGACGACTGCCGGAGACGCCCGTCGTCGGTCCACTCGGAGAACGTCACCTCGGCGACGAGCATCGGCTCGACCCAATGGGCTCCCCACCGCCGCGCCTCCTTCGGCGGATTGGCAAACGGCGTGGTCTTCTGCTCCAGGGCGTCGAGTCGCGTGCGGAGCTCATCGGCGCTCCGCTGCGTGAAGCCCGTTCCGGTCTTGCCCGCGAAACGGAGCGCACCCGTCTCGTCGTAGACGCCGAGCAGCAGCGCGCCGATGCCGCTGCGCGCACCTTCGGGATCGGTGAAACCGCCGATCACGAGCTCGTGCCGTTGTAGACATTTGGTCTTCACCCACCCGCCGCGTCGGCCGGGCTCGTACGGTCGTTCGCGTCGCTTCGAGATGATGCCCTCGAGGCCGCGCTCGCTCGCAACCCCGAAGAACCGGCGGCCACCACCGACGACGTGCGAGGAGTACCGCACCAGGCTCGTCGCGGGGAGCGGCTGTAGCAGCGTCGCGAGCCGCTCTTTGCGCTCGTCGAGCGGGAGCGTGCTCACGTCCAGGCCGTTCAGGTGCAGGAGGTCGAACACGAAATAGACGAGCTCCGCCTTGCCGCCGGAGAACCAGCGCTGCAGCGCCTGGAAGCTCGTCCGCCCGTCCGGCAACACCGCCGCGACCTCCCCGTCGAAGAAAGCCTGCTTCACCGGCAGCGCCGCCACGGCGTCCCGCACCTCGGGGAAGCTGGTCGTCCAGTCGTTGCCGGCGCGCGTGAGGAGCGTTACCTCCCCACGATCGACCCGCGCGCCGATCCGGTAGCCGTCGAACTTGATTTCATGGAGCCACTCGTCCGAGTCGGGCGCGATCTTCACGAGGCTCGCGAGCTGGGGCTCGAACCGAGAGGGGACGGCGACGGTCGCACGACGGGCGGGCATCGGTCGCCGCAGGGTAACGGCGACGGCGGTCGGATGCCACCGATGTCCCTTGTCGTCCGCCGCCGCGCTCCGCTACAGCACGCCGCATGACGACCGACGCCGGCCGCGCCTTCCACGCGCTGCTCGATACTCTTCGCGATGCCGACCAGACGTTTCTGACGGGACCGCGCGCCGACATGGACGCGCTCGGCATCGCCGAAGGCTACCGCCACCTGACGCATCTCCTCGGCTATGCCTTCGACCTCTACCTCGAAGCGGATGCCGAGCGGCCGGTGTTCACACCGCTCGCGTCGCCGACGCAAAAGATGCTCGGCGACAACGTCGACTCGCTCTACCACTTCGCGCCGCTCCGCGGTGATCGCCGCTATCGCATCCGCGGCACGCGCGGGAACGAGGTGTACCTCGCGTTCTGCGTGTATGGTGGCAAGCCCGATGGCGAGTGGTCGGAGCGCGTCGTCGCGAACCTCTCGCAACGCGACATCGCGTGCGGCGCCGACGGCACCTTCGAGATCGTCCTGGCCGCCGACCCTACGCCCGAAACCACGAGCATCACCCTCGCGCCCGACGCGGTCTGCGTGATCGTGCGCCAATACTTCGTCGACCGCGCGAACCTGCGCCCGGCGCAGTTCACCATCGAGGCGCGCGATTCGGTCCCAGCCCCCGCACCGCTCGACGACGCCACCCTCGCGCGCCGCCTCGGCGCCGTCGCGACCTTCGTGCGCGAGACGATCCAGTTCGCGCCGCTCCCGTCCGGCCTGCCACCGAATCTGCTCGGCCCGGCCATGCCGTGGAACCCGAACGTGCCGGGATGGGGCACGCCCGACAACGTCTACGCGCTCGGGCTCTTTCGGCTCGAGCCCGACGAGGCGCTCGTGATCGAGGGCCGGTCGCCGCCGTGCGTGTACTTCGGCGCGCAGCTCTGGAACCGCTACATGCAGTCGCTCGACTATCGCTACCACCGCGTCTCGCTGAACCACGGCGAGATCGCCTTCGAGCCCGACGGTTCGTTCCGCCTGGTGGTCGCGCCGCGTGATCCCGGCATGCCGAACTGGCTCGACACGGCCGGCCACCGCGAGGGCGTCGTCTTTTGCCGCTGGCTGCAATCGGAGGCCCTGCCGGATCAGCCGACCTCCCGGCTGATCAAGCTCGACCGACCCTGAACCGCCACGCACGAAGCGTCGGGTCAGGTCGGCTCGGACGCGACCCGATACCGTTCCGCGTACGCGCCGTAGCGCGCGCCCTCCTCGCCGGCGTCGAGACCGGCGTCCGCGAGGCTGTAGCGATGGGCGCCGTGCTTGTCTTTTGGGTTAGCCGTGAGGAAGCGGCGCATCCGACCCTCGGCGTCGGGGGTCAGCTCGAGATCGAAGTGCGCGTAGATGCGCCGCACCATCCCGATCTCGTCCCGGATGAACTCCTGGAAGTGCATGTCGAAGACGGGAACGGCGTCGGACGGCCGAGCGTCGCGAACCCGCATGGCGTGGTGCAGCCCGGCCGCCAGGCGCTCCGTCCACTCGCGGCCGATGGCGATCCGATCGATCGCGTCACTCGACATCGAGCGCAAGAGTGCCACCAGGCTCGCCAGCGAGGCGATCACGCGTAGCGGATCGCGATGGGTCTGCACGATCCGCGCGTCGGGATATTCCGCGAGGAGCGCGTCGAGCGTCCAGAGGTGCCCCGGCGACTTCAGCACCCAGCGCCCGGCGGGACAGTGCCACTGCAGATACTGGAGCTGCCGACGGTGCGACGCGTACACCCAGCCGAGATCGTGGCGGTCGAGCCACGCTTGATAGCTCGGCAGCGTGTGGGTGGTCGTGAACACCATGCTCGCGAAGTCGTGCGCCGTCATCGCGACACACTCCTGCGGCAGCTGCGAGCCCATCGGGTGCATCGACTTGAAGTTCGGGATCAGCCGGTCGACGCCACTCAGGTGCTTCTCGACCGCGGCGATGCGCGGATCGGTCTCGTACGTGGCGCGCTCGGGCGCGGGATGGACGTGCATCACCTCCCACGTCATCGGCACGCGATTGGCTGGATCCTGTGCCATCAGCTGGTGCAGGATGGTGCTGCCGGTGCGCGGCAGGCCGACGATCACGAGCGGCCGCTCCACCGGGCCCGCGGCGATCTCGGCGTGGCGCTTCCGCGCGTCGACCATGGAGAGCCGGTTCTCGAGCAGCCGGACGAGATCGGCCCGGGCGATCACCCGGCCGAGCGTGGTCAGTGCGGCCTCGCGCTCGAGACCGTCGAGCAGCACGCGAAACGGGGCGCGAAACTGTTCGTCACCGAAGTCTTCGAGCCCGGTCCGGCGGCTGGCCCGCGCGAGCAGCGACTCCTCGTCGAGGTCGAGCAGCGGCAAGCCGAGCCCCCGCAGCGCACCCCCGACGCCGTTCAACAGGCGAAGCGCGAAAGGTCGAGCAGGCGCGGACGCGGTCATCAGCGGCGCACTCGACCACAAGACGCAGGGCCACGTAAAGCGGAAGGCCCGGGAACCGAACGACACAAACGCTACGACGGCGGGGCAGCGAGGAGCGCGGATTCACTCTGCGCTCCTCGGGCCATCGGAGGATCGGCGCACCGCGCCGACCGCACGGGGCCGAAATCCACAACCCAGGAAGTCTATAACTCGACGATCGCCTTGAAGCCCCCGAAGAACATCCGCTTCCCGTCGAACGGCATCGCGGAGGGGTCCATGCCCGCGGTGATGCGCGGGTCGGCCATGACCTTGGCGTTGATGCGGTCCCGGTCACGCTTCGATTTGTAGGTGACCCAGGCGAACACCACCGTCTCGTTGGGCTTCAGCTTCACGCTTTGCGGGAACGACGTGACCTTGCCCTTCTTCACGTCGTCCGCGACGCACTCCACGTATTCGAGCGCGCCGTACTCCTTCCACACCTTGCCGGCTTTCCGCGCCATCGCCAGGTAAGCAGCGACGTTCTTCTTCGGAACGGGAACCACGAAACCATCGACGTAACGAGCCATTCACCAACCTCCTCGGGGCACCGTCCGGCGCCGCTGTTTCCCTACCGTCGAACGGGGCACCGGAAAATCGACAGACGAAATCGACAGAGGAAATCGACAGCGGCGCGATGGCGCAGAAGGCCGGCGCGCCCGTTCGGCCATCACCGCGGCTCAGTTTCCGGCTTCGATCACGAGCCCCGGCTTCGCGTCGGCGGGCAACAGTCGTCGAATCGCGCCGAGCAGCTCGTCCATGTCGATCGGCTTCGTGACCAGCGCCGACACGCCCGACGCGAGAATCTCCTCGTGCTGCTTCCCCACGACGTGCGCGCTGACGGCAATGATCGGGAGGTCGCGGAAGCGCGGATCCTGGCGCAGCCGCCGGGTCGCCTCTTTGCCGTCCATGCGCGGCAGGCGCACGTCCATCAGCACGAGATCGAAGCGTCGTTGCTCCAACCGCACCAACGCTTCCTCCGCCGACTCGACGGCTTCGCCGTGAAAGCCCTCCTGGGCCAGCATGCGCACGACGAGCTTCCGATTGTCCGCGTTGTCCTCAACCACCAGTATGTGTGCCGGCATCTGACGTCTCCCTTCGCTCGGGGGGAAGCTGCCGCCCATGCTGCAAGACCGATGCCTCGCGCGGAGAATCGTGCCGCGTAGTCTCGCTGGACGGAAGCGTCAAGGACCTGGCACCGATCGGCACATTTCTGTCCGTCCTTCACCCATCCGATCGCGCGTGTTACGCACCGGTCATGCCCGCCCTCACGCTCTCCTGCGCCTTCGCCACGTCGGAAAAGACTCCGGAGCACGCCCGCATCGCCGAAGATCTCGGCTACACGCGCGCGTGGTTCTACGACTCTCCCGCGCTCTATCCCGAC
>JBDSJB010000151.1:0-6125 GCA_039917665.1 Binatia bacterium | reverse complement strand
GGTCGGCCAGACCTAGCCCCGAGAAGCAATCTCTTCGGCGAGCGTCAGCAATTCGTGATCACGGGTTAACCCGTGATCTTGATTTTCGCTGACAATTTTTCTGCGATTCCATCCGCGCGGTTGCGTGATCTTCTTCGCACCCTCGGTGTTTTGTCCATTTTGTCCACGGGTTTGGTGTTCCCTGAAATCTCAAAGCGTCAGCGATTCGTTATGACGAATCGCTGTTCCCTGTCTTCGGAGCCCGTGTCGAACCTCGTTCCCGCCCTGAGGGGAAGGTGGGGGGAATCGAGCACGATTGACACCGTTTGGCCATGACGACGAGTGACTCCATCGTGAGACTCTTCGCGGGGTCGCATACTTCCGACGCCGCGGAATCAGCCTCATAACCCGAAGGTCGGAGGTTCAAATCCTCCCCCCGCAACTTCCTAGTGCCCCCGAATCCCATCGACTGGGATTCGGGGGTTTCTGCTTTAGGGCCTGGGCGACCGAAGGATCGGGCCGCACGGTGTCGAATTGCGTCGACCCGGTAGTCGCGGGTGTGAGAACCTCGGCCCACAAGGGGGATACACCATGCGCGCTCAGATCGGTTGGCTCCTCGCCTTCGCCCTCTCGCTCTCCTCGGTCACGCCGGCCGCGGCGCAGTGTCCGCCAGCCCCGCTGGTTGGCTGTCGAAAGCCGATCTCGTCCGGCAAGTCGTCTCTCATGCTGCGCGACCGCACGACGGACACTCGCGATCTGCTCGCGTGGAAATGGTTGAAGGGCGATGCGACGTCGGTCGCGGCGTTCGGAGATCCAACGACCACCACGGCGTACGCACTCTGTCTGTACGACGAGACCGCCGCGGTTCCGGCGCTCGTGCAGTCGATCGCCGTCGCTCCCGGTGGTCTCTGTGGCGGCCAAGCGTGCTGGAAACCGCGCAGCCACGGCTTCAAGTACGCGAACAAGGCCGGCACACCGGACGGCGTCGTTGCGGTCCTGCTGAACGACGGCGGTCCGGGCACCGCACACATCTCGGTGAAAGCGACCGGGCTCAATCTGACCCCACCGGCGTTGCCGCTTCAACAAGATCCGAAGGTGACCTTGCAAATGCAGAACGATCTCGGAGAGTGTTGGGACGCCGACTACGCGACGGCGCAACGGAACGAGAGCGACAACTTCAAGGCGAAGTCGGACTGAGCCGCGACCGCCATCGCAGGCTCACGGGAGCCGCTTCATCGGCATGGTCTGCTCGCGGAGGCGGATCGGGGTCGCACGCTCGGCAATCAGTGGCTCGTTGGCGTCGGCGTACGAGAAGCACGTGTTTCGCATGCCCGGCACGGCGGCGAGGACGGCTTCGCGGCGGCGCGGCGGATCGTCGGGCGCGTTCCGCACCTCGGGTGGCAACGATCCGAAGAAGCGGACGAAGTGCAGCTGATACGCCGCCTGGCCGACCTCGACGAGCAGCTCGGAAACGCGGTGACACCCGCCGACGCCACCGACGACCGCGCGGGCGGCTTGCGTGAAACCGCGGGCGACCCGCATGCCGACCAGCCCCTCCATGTTGGGCTGGGTCAGGTTGCAGACCGCCGTGAATGGACCGTTTCGTACCTCCGAGCGCGCCGCGACGATCTCCAGCGAGGGGTGCAGGATCTCGATCTCGACGTGCACGTCGTGCACCTCGTCCTGCAGAATCGCCTCGATCAGGAACCGGTCGCCCGCGATGGGATAGGTGCTGACGGTTTTGGTGCGGTGGAAGACGGCTTCGACGTCGCGCATCGCGCGACCATAGCGATCACCCAACGCCGAGAAAAGGCGCCCGTACGCAGCGCTAGGTCTTCAGCGCCCGGCGTTCCGCGGCGCACGCCGCCCGGCTCGCGCAGCCGACGAGGTGATCGTTCACCAACCCCATGGCCTGCATGAAAGCGTACGCGGTCGTCGGACCTACGAAGCGGAATCCACGCGCGCGGAGCTCGCGCGACAGCGCCACGGACTCCTCGGTCGTGGCCACGACCTCCGCGCGCGAGCGCAGCGCGCGCGTCGCACGCGGGGCAGGGGCAAACCGCCAGATCAGGGTCGCGAGCGAGCCGAGCTCGCGCTGCACGGCCTGCGTCGCCTTGGCGTTCTCGATCGCCGCCTCGATCTTGCCCCGATGCCGCACGATCCCTGCGTCGAGCAGCAGACGCTTGACGTCACGGGCCCCGAACCCGGCGACCCGCTCGGGATCGAAGCCCTGAAACGCACGGCGGAAGTTTTCGCGCTTGCGAAGGATCGTGATCCACGACAAGCCCGACTGGAACCCTTCGAGGACCAGCTTCTCGAAGAGGCGGTCGTCATCCCGCACCGGCCGGCCCCATTCGTCGTCGTGATACGCGACGTACAAGGGGTCGCTCGTCGCCCACCAGCAACGCGCAACCCCGTCGATCCGCTGCAGTCCAGGCGTCGCGTCCGGCATGGCGTCGGTGGTCGTACACGAGGCGCGTCCGCGGCGGAAGATGCCGCCGCCCTGGTTTGAAGCCGATCTCTACCTCGTATACCAACGGCGGACGATGGCGACCCAGTTCATTTTCACGATGAAGGACCTCCGCAAGGTGTATCCACCGGACCGCGAGGTCCTGAAGGGCATCTGGTTGTCCTTCTTTCCCGGCGCCAAAATCGGCGTGCTCGGCTCGAACGGTGCCGGCAAGAGCACGCTGCTGAAGATCATGGCCGGAGTCGAGAAGGACTTCCTCGGCGAGGCCTGGCCGGCGGAGGGCGCGCGCATCGGCTACCTGTCGCAAGAGCCGGCGCTCGATCCTGCGAAGGACGTGCTCGGCAACGTCACCGAAGGCGTCGCCGAGACTCGCGCACTGCTCGATCGCTTCGAGGTGGTGAGCACCAAGCTCGGCGAGGTCAGCGACGCCGACGAGATGGAAAAGCTGATCGACGAGCAGGCCCGCCTGCAAGACGCGATCGAGCTCGCCAATGGATGGGATCTCGACCGCACGCTCGAGATGGCGATGGATGCCTTGCGCGTTCCGCCCAGCGACGCCGCCGTCACGACGTTGTCTGGCGGTGAGCGCCGGCGCGTCGCGCTCTGTCGACTCCTTCTGCAGGCACCGGACCTGCTCTTGTTGGATGAGCCCACCAACCACCTCGACGCCGAGTCGGTCGCGTGGCTCGAACAGCACTTGCAGGAGTACAAAGGCACGGTCGTCGCGATCACCCACGATCGCTACTTCCTCGACAACGTTGCCGGCTGGATCCTCGAGCTCGACCGCGGCGCCGGCATTCCCTGGGAGGGCAATTACACCTCCTGGCTCGAACAGAAGCAGGCGCGCCTCGCGGCCGAGGAAAAGCAGGAGTCGGCGCGACGGCGGACACTCGCCCGCGAGCTCGAGTGGGTCCGGATGGCCCCGCGCGCGCGACAAGCAAAGAGCAAGGCCCGCGTGAGTGCGTACGAAGCGCTCTTGGCGGAGGAGGGCGAGCAGCGCCGCGCGTCAGCCGAGATCACCATTCCGACCGGCCCTCGCCTCGGTAACCTCGTCGTCGAAGCCACGAATCTCCGCAAGGCATACGGCGACCGGCTGCTCATCGACGATCTGTCCTTCAGCCTTCCCCCCGGTGGCATCGTCGGCGTCATCGGCCCGAACGGAGCCGGCAAGACGACGCTCTTCCGCATGATCACCGGTTCGGAGCAGCCCGACTCTGGCACCCTGCGCATCGGCGAGACGGTCGAGCTCGCCTACGTCGATCAGTCGCGCGACGCGCTCAATCCGGCGCGCAGTGCCTGGGAAGAGATCAGCGACGGCCAGGACATCCTCAAGATCGGCCGCCGCGAGGTGCCGTCGCGCGCGTACGTCACGTCGTTCAACTTCAAGGGCAGCGACCAACAGAAGCGGGTCGGCGATCTCTCCGGCGGCGAGCGCAATCGCGTCCACCTCGCCAAGCTCCTGAAACGGGGCGGCAACGTGCTCCTGCTCGACGAGCCCACGAACGATCTCGATGTCGACACGCTCCGAGCCCTGGAAGACGCGCTGCTCGACTTCGCCGGCTGTGCCGTCGTGATCAGCCACGATCGCTGGTTTCTCGATCGCATCGCGACCCACATCCTCGCGTTCGAAGGCAACAGCGCCGTGACCTGGTTCGAAGGCAATTACGCCGACTACGAGGCCGATCGCCGCCGACGGCTCGGCGCCGAGGCGACGCAACCCCATCGGATTCGGTACCGGCCGCTGACGCGCGGCTGAGCGGCATGAGGCCATGAGCTCTCCCACGCTCACCGCCGGCGTCTACGATCGCACGCCGCCTGTCTGGCGTGGCCCGGGTGCGCTCGGCCGCTACTTCGACCTGCTCCACACCCTCGTCACTCGTGCCATCAAGCAGCGCTACAAGCGGTCGATCCTGGGCTTCGCCTGGACGATGCTGAATCCGCTCATCACGATGGTGATTCTGACCGTCGTCTTTTCCCGGGTCTTCGGCGGGCTCGTGCCGAACTATCCCCTGTTCGTGATCATCGGGCTCCTCGCCTGGAATCTGTTCTCGCTCGGGTCGACGCAAGGCCTCGCGAGCATCGTCGACTCGGGCTCGCTCATCCGCAAGGTGGCGGTGCCGAAGGAGATGTTTCCGCTCGCGGCGGTCGGCGCGAACCTGGTGAACTTCCTGCTGTCGCTCGTTCCCTTGCTGTTCGTGCTGGTGTTCATGCGCGTCGGGATCACCTGGGCCGTCCTCTGGGTGCCCTACGGCGTGCTCTTGATTGGACTCTTCACGCTGGGCGTCGCCCTCGCGCTCGGAACGATGAACGTCTTCTTCCGCGACGTTCGGTATTTTTACGAAGCGGGGTTGCTGGCGTGGTTCTACGGCACACCGATCTTCTATCCGATCGACGTTCTGTCGGAGCGGGCGCGCGCCGTTCTGCAGTGGAACCCGCTCTACGTGCTGGTCGAGGTGTTTCGGACGCCGATCTACGCGGGCGTCGCACCCTCTGCCGGCACGATCGTGACCGCCACCGTCGAGGCGATCGCGATGGCCATCCTGGGTTGGCTCATTTTCCGCCGCTACCACACGCGCTTCGTGGATTTCATCTGACCGGCTCGCTTCCCTACGACCCTCGCACCACCCGCATCGCGGTCGAGGGCTTGTCGGTGCGCTACGACTTGCAGCGCGAGCGTGTGATTTCGGTCCGCGAGTATGCCATCAGGCGCCTCCGCGGCGAGCGCTTCCCGACGCAGACGATGTGGCCGATTCGGGACGTGTCGTTCACCGTGCAGGCCGGCGAGACCTTTGGGATCGTCGGCCGGAACGGCGCCGGCAAGAGCACCCTCCTGAAGGTGATCGCGGGCATCGTGCCGCCAACGCTCGGACGAGTGCAGGTGCGGGGTCAGCTCTCGCCGCTGCTCGAGCTCGGCGCCGGTTTCGACACGGAGCTCACCGGCCGCGAGAACGTGCAGCTCTACGGCACGTTGCTCGGCCTCCGGCGGAAGCACCTGCGCGAGCGCATCGACGCGATCGCCGACTTCGCTGAGGTGACGCCGTTCATCGACGTCCCACTCAAGAACTACTCGTCGGGCATGATTGCTCGGCTGGCGTTCGCGATCGCGACGGACGCCGATCCCGACATCCTGATCGTCGATGAGGTTCTATCGGTCGGAGACGCGCCGTTTCAGCGGAAGTGCGAGGAGCGGCTCGCACGCTTCCGAGCGCGGGGCGTCACGGTGCTGCTCGTCACGCACAGCCTGACGCTCCTCAAGGAAACCTGCACGCGCGCGCTCTTGCTCGACCCGGATGCGCCCATCGTGATCGGGTCCGCGGCCGACATCGCTGAGCGCTACGCCGCCCGCACGGGAGGCTGAGGTCATGAGCGCGCCGCTCGTCTCGGTGGTCGTGCCGTGTTACCAGCCCGGCGCGCTGATCGAAGGCTGCCTCCAGGGTCTCTGCGATCAAGATCTCGACGGCCCGTTCGAGATTCTCGTCGTGGAGAGCACGGGCGACGGGACGGCAGAGCGACTGACCGCGCGCTTCCCGCGTGTCCGGGTCATCGCGCCGCCACACCGCACACTGCCGGCGGAGGCGCAAAACATCGGCGTCGCCGCGGCCGCGGGCCCGTTCGTCGCCATCACCAACCACGATTGCCGGATTCCGCCCGATTGGCTCCGTCGGCTGCTGGCACG
>JBDSJB010000150.1:0-8564 GCA_039917665.1 Binatia bacterium | reverse complement strand
GCGCCGGGTGCTCGGCGTCGACGAAGGCGCGCCGCGCGGCATGCTGCGCCAGCGCGGGAAGCTCGGCGATCTCGCGAACCGGCGCGACGCACGTGTCGTTACCGGCGAGGCGCTCCACCCAGTCGTCGCGATCCCGGGTCGCCAGCACGCGCCGAATGTCGGCGCGGATCGCGTCCTGCCGCGCCTCGTCGAGCTGACTCTTGGTCCATTCCGGCAGCTCGAGCAGGCGGCAGACGTTCGCCCAGAACGCGGGCTCGATCGCGGCGATGCTGAGCCACTTGCCGTCGCGCGCGGGGTAGACGTCGTAACAGGCGTAGCGTCCCGTCAGCAGATCGCCCCCGGGGGCCGGCACCCGCCCCGTCGCGAGGTGCTCGTCGATCGTGAGCCCCATCAAGGCGAGCACACCCTCCGCGACCGAGACGTCGAGATAGGCGCCGCTGCCCCGTTGGCGCGCCTGCACCAATGCGGCCAGGATGGCGATCGCCGCGTGCATGCCGCCGCCCGCCGCGTCGGCGATCGTCGCGCCCGGCAGCGCCGGACCGCCGTCCGCCCGCTTACCCGTCATCGCGAGGAAGCCACCGTCGGCGAGATAGTTGAGATCGTGGCCGGCCCACGTCGACTGCGGGCCGTCCTGGCCGTAGCCGCTCGTCGAGCAGTAGACGATCGCGCGGTTCACCGTGCGGACCTCGTCGAACCCGATGCCCAGGCGTGCGGCGACGCCAGGGCGAAAGCTCTCGATCACGACGTGCGCCTTGGCGGCGAGCTGCAGGAAAGCGGCCTTGCCGCGCGGTGCCTTCAGATCGATCTGCACGCGCTGCGTCCCCCGCCCCGCGCTGTAGGTGAAGAACGGCGGCTGGATCTGCACGCTTTGCTTCGCGGGTGTCGGCCCGACCTTCACCACGACGGCGCCGTAATCGGCGAGAATGCGCGAGCAGCGCGACGCCGGCCCGACGGTCGACAAGTCGAGCACCGTCACGCCGTCGAGGAATCCCTGCATCTAAAAATTCTTCGGCAGGCCGAGCTTCCGGCGCGCGATGATGTTCTTTTGGATCTCCGACGCGCCGCCGCCGATCGTGTCGATCACCGTGTAGCGGTAGGTCGATTCGGCACGGCCGTCCAAGGGAGAGCCCTCGGTGTGGACCCGCAGCTGCGAGCCCGGTCCGATCACGTCCATCGACGCGTTCGCGATGCGACGCGACAGCTCGGTCGCGAACAGCTTGTACTCCGACGCCTCGATGGTCGGCGGCGCCCCGCCGCGGAGCGAGGCCGCGACGAACCGCAGGCCGAGCACGCGTGCGACCTCGGTTTCGGTGACGAGCGTCGCGATCGTCTTCCGGATGACGGGATCGTCGCGCAGCGGTTGGCCATCGCGTTCCTCGTTCGCCACGTAGTCGAGCAGCAGCTCGAGGCGCTTCTCGATCGGCGAGAACGTGAACATCGTGAAGCGCTCGAGGTCGAGGGCCTCCGAGATGTAGTTGAAGCCCTTGCCGCGCTCGCCGACCATGTAATCGTTCCCGACGTACACGTCGTCGAGGAAGACCATGTTCGTGATCTCGTCACCGATCGTCGGCATGTGCGTGACGGTGATGCCGGGGCTGTTCATCTGGACGAGGAAGAGGCTGATGCCTTTGTGCTTCGGAGCGTCGGGATCGGTGCGGGCGCCCACCCAGTACCATTCGGCGAAGTGCGCCGAGGTCGTGAAGATCTTCTGGCCGTTCAGGCGCCAGCCGTCACCGTCGCGCGTCGCTTTGAGCGCCATCGCGGCTGCGTCGGAGCCGGCCTGCGGCTCGCTGTAGCCGACCGCGAACTCGACGTCGTTGTTCAGGATCTTCGGGAGGAACTCGCGCTTCAGCTTCTCGCTGCCGTGGCGCATGATCGTCTTGCCGACGATCCCGACGCCCTTGCCGATCTGGGGCGCGCCGACCGCCGCCAGCCGCTCGTTCAGCAGGAACTCGTAGACGCCGCTCTCGTCCTGGCCGCCGTAGTCCTTCGGCCACGTCATGCCGAGCCATCCAGCCTCGCCGAGCTTCCGCATGAAGGCGCGGCGCTTCGGCGTGTCGACGAGCTGCGACATGTTCTCGCGGCTGACGTCCATCACGTCGTCGTCGCGGTTGGCCTCGATGAACTGCTCGACGCGCGCGACGAACGCTTGCTCGGTGTCGGAAAACTCGAAGTTCATCTGACGATCCTCCTTCAGCTCACGCGAGCGTCCAGCACGGCAGCGGAGTGCCCGCCTGATCGTGAAAGCGCAGACGCACGCGCCGCCCGGTCTTCACGCCCTCGGCGCTCCCGTCGGTCTGACATACCCGACCGGCGTCGTCGACGAGATACCCGAGGAGCCGTACGCCCTCGTCGAGCGTCACGAGCAGCACGATGAACGGCACCATCGAGGCAAACGCCGGCAGCGTCGGCGGCCGGAGCACGGTCCACGACGCGATCACACCGTCGCCGGTGACTTTCGTCCACGTCGGGCCCGGCGTCTGACACGACGAGCAAATCGGCCGCGGCTGCCACAGCCACTTGGCGCAATTGCCACAGCGTTGGATGAAGAGCTCGCCGCGCTCGCAGCCGTCCCAGAACGGCTTGGTGTCCTGGTCGACGACCGGGATCGGAAAGCCCGCGCTGACGTCCGGAGTCACCACGGCTCCTTCGAGAACACGATCGCACCGGTCGGGACGACGTTGCCGCTCGTCACGAGCGAGTGGCGCACGTTCGGCGCCTGAGTCGTCGAGGTGCCGCGCACCTGGCGGACGCCTTCGACCAGCAGATTGAAGCCGTGGACGTACGCCTCCGAGAGCCCGCCGCCGCTCGTGTTGTAGAGCGGGCACGCGCTCGATTGCAGAAAAGCGGGGCCTTCCCCCTCGGCGCAGAACCCGTACTCCTCGAAGCCGAGCGGAATCTGCGGCGTGAAGGCGTCGTAGAACTGGACGACGTCGATGTCCTTCGGCGTGAGGGCGGTGTTCTTCCAGAGCTCGGGCGCGACGTAGCGCGATGGTGTAATGCCGAGCTCGTCGCCGTAATAGAAGGTCATCGCCGTCATCTGCGGACCCGAGCCCATGCCGAAGCCGGTGACGTACGCGGGCGTGATGTTCAGATCGGCAGCACGCTCGGCGGTCGTCAGGACCATGCCGATCGCGGCGTCGGTTTCGAGGCAGCAGTCGAAAAGCCGGAGCGGATCGGCGATGAGGCGCGAGCTCAGGTAGTCGTCCATCGTCATCGGCTTCTGCATGAGCGCGGCGGGATTCCGGCGAGCGTGCTCGCGTTGCTTCACGGCGACCCGGCCGAGGTCCTCGGGCTTCCATCCGTACTTCTCGATCCAGAACCGCGTGTGTAGCGCCATGCCGTCGACGGGCCGAACGATATGGTACGGGCGCTCGAATTGATCCTGCCCGACGGCGTGCAGCTGGCTGACCCAGGGTCGGCCGCCCGACGAGCGGTTACGGGCGCGCCAGGTCACGACGACGTCGGCGAGCGAGTTCTCGATCGCGAGCGCCGCGTGCGCAATCGTCGGAGCGCCGGCGCCGCCACCGTAATCGACCTCGCCGAAGGCGCGGAGATTCTCGACCCCGAGGATGCGGGCCATCTCCATCTCCGTCGTGTTCTCCCAGACGAAGCGGTACATCGCGTCGACGTCCTTGACCGTGAGGCCGGCGTCGGCGAGCGCTCCGAGGATCGCAAGCGCCCCGGCATGACGTTCGGTCATGCCGATGTTCTTCGAGAACGGCAGGGCATGAATGCCGACCACGGCAGCCTGCCGGTGGCGCGCGACGCGAGCCGGTCGGGTCATCGGGCGAATCTCGATCGAGGGCGCATGTGCTTGATTGAAAAACGAACCTGAACGAGTCTAGAGTCGACTCGATGCTTAGAGCCTACTCCAAGTCGGCGGGAACGGGCAAGCGCCGGGAGCGTCGCCGATCACGTTCGGATGGGCGTCGCGTCGCTGCCGACTACGGGGCCGCCCTTCTGGCGTCGCTCGACATCGCGCGGCCGGACCGCCTCCACGAGCTGGCGCGCGACGACGTGCACCCGGCCCTCGCCTGGGCAGCGTCGGGCTCGATGGCGTTGACGGGCACGGCCGACGGACCGCCCGCTCTCGCGCCTGGGCATCTCGCGGCCGCTGCGCACGGCGCGGCATCGGCGTTTGCGGCGCTCGCGCAGGCGTCGCTCGCCGACACACTCGACGGTGCCGCGCTCTTGGGCGAGCGCGCCGCCCTGCTCGGGCTCTCGCGTCGCGGCACGACGTCCGCCGGCGGTCATTGCCGTCTCGTCCGAGCCCGCGACGGGTGGATCGCCGTGAATCTGCCGCGGCCCGACGATCTCGCGACCGTCCCCGCCTGGCTCGAACGCGCCTGCGACGCCGATCCCTGGGAGACCATCACGCACGCGGCCGGCGAGCGCGCCGCGGCGTCACTCGTGGCGCGCGGCCGGCTGCTCGGTCTCGCCGTCGCTCCCGCGGCGCCGCCCGCCGACGTGCCGACGCCGTGGTGCCGCGTTGCCGCGCAGGGCGACGCGGTCTCGCGCGACGACCATGCACCACCGCTCGTCGTCGACCTGTCATCGCTCTGGGCCGGACCGCTCGCCGCGCATCTTCTGCAACGTGCCGGCGCGCGGGTCGTCAAGATCGAGAGCGCGCACCGTCCCGATGGCACGCATCGCGGCCCAGCCCCGTTCTTCGATCTGCTGCACGCCGGCAAGGAAAGCGTCGTGCTCGACTTCACGACCGCAGCCGGCGGCGCGGCATTGCGTCGGCTGATCGCGCGCGCCGACATCGTCATCGACAGCGCCCGCCCCCGCGCCACCGCCCACCTCGGCGTCGACCCGGCCGTGCTCGTACGCGCGCGGCCCGGCCTCACCTGGATCAGCATCACGGGCTACGGGCGAACGGGTCACGGCAAGAATTGGATCGCGTTCGGCGACGACGCGGCGAGCGCCGCCGGCCTCGCGCACGCGACCGGGACCTTGGCCGACAGCGCCACCCCGCTCTTCTGTGGCGATGCCATCGCCGATCCGCTCACCGGCTTGCACGCGGCCGTCGCCGCGCTCGGCGCCCACCGTCAAGGCGGCGGCGTCCTGTTGGCGCTGGCGCTCCGCGACGTGGCGGCGCATGCCGTCGCGTTCGGGCCGTCGGTGTCGCCGGCCACCGTCCACACGACCCGACGGCAGGACGGTGCACCCGAAGAGACCGTCACCGCCGACGGCGTGCGCCAGGCGGTCCTTCCCCCGCGTGCGCGTCCGTCGCTGGGCGCGGCCCGACCTTTCGGCGCCGATACGGACGCCGTCCTGAGAGCCCTCGATGTCCACTGACACCCGTCCTCGCCGAGACCTCGGCCGCGCCGCCGCAACGCGCGCCGCCCGCGACCTTCCACCCTGGGACCTCGAAGCCGACGTCGTGATCGTCGGGTTCGGCGGCGCGGGCGCCTGCGCCGCGCTCGAAGCCAACGCGACGGGCGCCGACGTGTTGCTCCTCGAGCGCATGAGCGGCGGCGGCGGGACGACTGCGCTCTCGACTGGTCAGATCTATCTCGGCGGCGGCACGGCCATTCAAAAAGCCTGCGGCTTCGAGGACTCGTCCGAGGAGATGGCGAAGTATCTTTTGGCGTCCTGCGGGCCGGGCGCGGATGACGCCAAGATCAGGACCTTCTGCGACGGGAGCGTCGCGCACTTCGACTGGCTCGTCGCGCACGGCGTCCCGTTCAAGCCGTCGTACTACGGCGAAGGCTCCTACACGCCGACCGACGACTGCTTGAGCTACTCCGGCAGCGAGCTCGCCTGGCCGTATCGTGATCTCGCGCGGCCGGCACCGCGGGGTCACACCGTGCAACAGGACGGGATCGAGGCCGGCGGCCGTTTGATGCGCGCGCTCGTCGCCGCGGTGGAAGCGACCCCCGTCCGGGTCCACAGCGACACGCTCGTCGAGACGCTGGTGGTCGACGACGCGCGCCGCGTGGTCGGCGTCGTCGCCAAGGTCGACGGCTGCGAGCAGCTCATCGGCGCCCGCCGCGGCGTCATCCTCACGGCCGGCGGCTTCATCCAGAACAAGGCGATGGTCGAGCGCTACGCGCCGCTGCTCCGCAAATGTCGCTTCCGCGCCGCCAGCGACGGCGACGACGGCCGCGGCATCCGCATGGGCATGGGCGCGGGCGGCGCCGCCATCCGGATGGACGTCGGCTGCATCGTGCTGCCGTTCACGGTGCCGAAGGGGCTCCTGCGCGGCATCTTCGTCAACCGACGCGGCCAACGCTTCGTGAACGAGGACGCGTATCAAACGGTCGTCGGCGAGCGCGCGCTGCTCGGGGAGAACGGCGAGGTCTTCCTCATCCTCGACGACGCGATCTTCGACCGCCCCTTCCCGCCGACGGACATCGCGGCGGTCGAGGACACCATCGAGGACCTGGAGCGCAGCCTCGGCTGCCCGACGGGCAGCCTCCAGCACACGGTCGCCTACTACAACGAGCACGCCGCGCACGGCGAAGACCCGCTCTTCCACAAGGCCGCCGACCACCTCGTGCCGCTGCTCAAGCCGCCGTTCGCAGCGCTCGATTACCGCACCGAGGCCGCTCTCTACACCGTCTTCACGCTCGGCGGCCTGCACACCGACATCGACGGCCAGGTGATCAGCCCCGACGGTACCGTCATCGCCGGCCTCTACGCCGCCGGGCGCACGACCTCGGGCCTCGCCGCCCAAGGCTACAGCAGCGGCCTGTCGATCGCCGACGCGACCTTCTTCGGCCGCCGCGCCGGCACCGCGGCCGCGGCGTCCCGTCGCCGCTAATTCGCGCCGACGGGCTTCGGAAGCGCGCCGACCAGCTCGTTGCTGACACCCCCGATCGTCGCGAGCCGCACCTTGAACGAGACGATCGTATCCGCATTGAACAGCGCACAGATGTCGAAGCTCGCCGTGCCGTTGTTGACGTCGCCCGTCAGCACGGGGAGCGCGGTGAAAATTCCCGCCTCTTCGCGTTGTGACGGCTCGAAGTGCTCGAGGACGATTGGCGCCACCTGCCCGTCCTGCACGTTCCCCGCGGGATCCGCGTACGTGACCGTCATGGGGAACGACGTCCCGGGCGTCCCCGTGAAATCACACGACGGGCTGTTCAGCACCGGGGCGCCGAGGATCAGCTGCGAGATCGTCGCGCCTTGCCCGAACCCCGACGGAACGAACGCAGCGCTGAGGCTCAAGGTACTGGTCGGGCGTTCGAAGCCGCTGAGCCCGGCGACGTGGATGCGATACTCGGTGCCTGCCGTGACCGGATATTGGACCGTCGCCGGCGTCTCCACATCCCCGGGTAGCGACGCCTCACACGCGACTTCAGTGCCGAGACATCCGCCGGCGTAGACGGCGATCACCGCCCGGAAGTCGCTGCCGGCCGTCGTCAGCACGAGGACCCCATTCGTCGCCGGCGTGAAGGCGTACCAAACACCGCGCACGATGCCCCCGTCCGCACAGATCGGCCCGGGATCCTCGCCCGTCACGCCGGCGGCCGTCGTATCGAGCACCTCGAAGTAGGGATTCGGCGCGAGCGTGGTCGCCGCACCGCACTGATCGTTCACCGGCGGCAGGTGCGGCACTTGCTGCAAGGCGGTGTACGAGGACACCGCACCGTCCTCGGCGACCGTCAGCGCGAGCTCGAACTCGCAGCTCGCGAGATCGTCGGCGTATTCCACCTCGAGCTCCACCTCGCCGTCGTTGGCCGTGTCGGCGAGCGGCAGCTCGAAGTGGTCGTCGACGAACTCGCCGTCGAGCCGGCGGACGGAGATGATCAACCGTGCCGGATCGGGGGCGCCACCGCGTGATCCGCTCTTGAACCCGAACGGCTTCTTCGAGATCGGCAGCCTGAAGGTGCAGCTCTTGCCCGGGGCCGGCGTGCACGTGCTGCCAATCGGCGCGCCGACTCGCGGCGGCGTGCCACGGGTCGCGACCGGCGATTTCGTCTGCGTGAGCGCCGCGGGGAAGACGCCCTTCATGTACTTGCTGATCGTGCCGAAGGGCGGCGTGAACGCGCGCCCGTTGCGCGCCTGGAGGCTCGACGCCGTCGCGGGCTCGCACAGCAGGTCGCTCACCGCGATGCCTTGCGCGGCCAGCAGCCCGTCGAGTCCGGGCACCACGGTCGGCAGCAGCGACGCCAGCGCGCACTCGTGATGACGCGCGACACACGTCGCGTAATCGTCGAGGCCGAGCACGGGCTCGACGCCGACTTGCTGGCACGCGCACGTGAGCGCCGAGAGATGGAGACCGGTCGGCTCGCTGACGTCGTCGAACGCCAACGCCCCGGCGCACTTCTTTTGAATGCTGGTTTCGAGCTTGGTGCGCGACTTGGCGAGGCCGGCGGGCACTGTGCCGCACGTGGCGCTCGCCTTGCCGAGACAGCCCGCGTCCCCCGGCTTCTCCTGCGCGCACTTCACGAATGCCGCGCTGCACTTGTCGAGCGCGCCGCGGGTGCTCGCGATGAAGCCCGCCGCGGCCTTGGTGATCGCGGCGGCACAGCCCGTGACGCCCTTCCCCGTCCCCGGCGACCCCGCGTTGCACTCGCCGCAGCCGGCCACGACCGGCAAGCCCGGCACAC
>JBDSJB010000149.1:0-13751 GCA_039917665.1 Binatia bacterium | reverse complement strand
CGGCGACGCGCATCCGGCGCGTCGATCTCGGCACGTCGGTCACCGAGAGCATTCGGCGTCATCCGATGTCGCTGGCGCAGTCGTTCGTGACGCTGGATCACATCTCGCGCGGACGCGCCATTCTCGGCATCGGCAACGGCATCCGCGAGAACACCGAGCCGTACGGCTTGCCCTACAAGGACAACGTCGCGCGCTTGGAGGAAGCGCTGACGATCATCCGCCTGCTGTGGGGGAGCAAAGGCGTTCCCGTCGACTACGACGGCCGCTTCTGGCGCCTCCGCGACGCGGTGTTCCGGCTCCCGCTGTATCGCGGTCGGCCGCCGCGGCTCTTCGTGGCGGCGCACTATCCGCGCATGCTCGCCCTGACGGGTCGTTTCGGCGACGGCTGGCTGCCGGGGCAGAAGGTGACGGCGAAGGAGTATCAGCAGCGTCTCAAGATCATCGCGACGGCCCGCGCCGAAGCCGGCCGTTCGACGACGGAGTTCACGGCGACGCAGACGTTGCTCGTGGCCCTCGGCGAGTCACGGCCGCAGGCGGTTGCCAAAGCCATGCAGAGTCCCGTCTGTGCCGCGATGGCGCTCGGGGCGCCGGGAGCGGCGTGGTCGGCGCTCGGCCTCGTGCATCCGCTCGGCGCCGATCACGGCGGGTTTCTCGATCTCGTTCCTACCCGCATCAGCGCGGCCGACGTCGATCGTGCGCTCGCGACCATGCGCCCCGAGCTGCTGACGGGCCAGCTCTACATGGGGAGCGTCGATCAGATCGTCGACGAGGTGGCGCCGCTCGTGGGCGCGGGCTGCCGCCACTTCATCATTGCGAACATCGGTGCGAGCTTCATGGGCGACGGGGCGCGCGGGTTCGTGCGCCTGGCTCAGCTCATGCGGCGGTTGCGACGGCTCTGAGCCTCAGTCGAGCGCGCAGATGTTCCAACTGGTGAGGGTCTTGAGCGAGAAGCTGGTGTCGCACAAGGCCGCCGTCCCGGAGCCGGTCACGGTCGAATTCGTGAGCCGAAGCACGGCCCCGGCGTCGCTGTAGGCGTCCACCCCGAATTGCCCACTGGCGATCACGCTGACGTTCGAGAGGCTGAGTCCCCGGCCCATGACGCCCGTGGACGCGCTGTTCTCGACCGTCGCGTTGCTCAGGAGGAGGCGCGAGAACCCGACGACGCCCATCCAGAAACTGGAGATGGTGACGTCATGGATGATCGGGCGCTGGCCGCTGATGCCGCGGCCGTAGGGGGCGGTTGCCTCGAGCGTCCCATTGAAGACCTCGCAGGGGCCCTTCGAGCACGGAGGATTGTTGCGGCAGACCAGGGCGTCGCACCCGACGGCGTGCTGGCCGCCCTTGATCGTGAATCCGCGGAGATCGAGCCGGGACTTCTTCTCGAGGTACACGGCGGCGCCGGCATCGGGTGCGTTGATGTTCGCGGGCCCACCAGTGAAGCCGGTGCAGTCGAGGTCATCGGTGAGGTAGCCGAGGGCTTTGCGCGGCACGACCTGTCCGCAGGTCGTCATCTCGACGTCGTTCGGCGGCGGAGCGGCTTGTACGACGGAAGCCAGGGTCACAGCACAACGTGCGGTCGCGAGAGCGGCGAAACGCATCATCAGCTACCTCGAAGCGCGAGCGACGCGCTGGTCCGAGAACGTTGGGGGCGAACGACGAAGGAGTGAGGATCGGCTCCGGAGCGACAGCGTGGAGGGGAACGCCGTCGCAAGCGAATTCGTCGCGCTCAGGACTCGCCGACCGCGCTGTTGCGCTGCTCCGGTTCCGCGGGTTCCGCGGCTGCGGATCCCTTGGTGCGCCACGCGGCGTGCAGCCGCTCGACGTAGCGGGTGACCGCTTCCACGGCGTGCGCCGAACGCGTCGAATGAAAGATATCGAAGGCGTGCTGCACGCCCGGGAGCTCGGCATAGACGACCGGCTGCCGCGA
Organism: Binatia bacterium; assembly: GCA_039917665.1. Taxonomy (GTDB): domain Bacteria; phylum Desulfobacterota; class Binatia; order UTPRO1; family UTPRO1; genus UTPRO1. The sequence goes on along the minus strand of JBDSJB010000149.1, from coordinate 11,824 downwards.
GACGGCGCGCAGCGCCGAGACGAAGTGCCGGGTGTCCTCGACGAAGGCGAGCGAGTCGTGGGTGCCGTGGATCACGAAGAAGGGCGGCGCGCCGGCATGGACGCGCGCGATCGGCGAGGCCTTGTCCCAGTCGGCGCGCGCCGTTTCCGGTGACGACTTCATCACGAGGCGCGAGAGGAACGGCGCCATTGACGCTTTGCCGCGGACGCCGTGACGGTCGAGGAAGTCGTAGACGCCGTAGAAGGGCACGCAGGCCTGCACCGTCGTGTCGGCGGACTCGAAGCCAGGCTGGTACTCGGGGTCGTTGGCGGTGAGCGCGACCAACGCCGAGAGATGCCCGCCGGCCGAGCCGCCGGTCACGACGACGAAGCGCGGATCGCCGCCGTACTCGGCGGCGTGCGCTTTGGTCCAGGCGAGCGCGCGTTTCACGTCGATCAGATGCTCGGGGAACGTGGCGCGCGGGCTCAAACGATAGTTGGCGGCGACGCAGAGCCAGCCGCGTGCGGCCAGGTGGTACATGAGCGGGAGGGCCTGCTCGTCCTTCTTGCCGATCGTCCAGCCGCCGCCGTGGATCTGGAAGAGCATGGGGCAGGGCCCGGCGGGGTCGCGCGGCCGGTAGACGTCGAGATGGTTGCGGCGCCCGTGCGGGCCGTACGCGATGTCGCGAATGCGCTCGACGCCGTGCTTCCGCATCTTGAAGGGCCGCGCTACCTGGCGAAACGGGATCGGGGTGGTCGGCGCCATGGGCGCGTCGGTGAAGTGCTCGCCGAGGGCGCTCGCGAAGACGGATCCCACACCGCCGGCGCGACGCTGAAATCCCAAGAGCGCCGCCCACGACGCGAGCGTGATGGCGAGCGCGAGCCAACCCGGCCACGCACGCAGCGCCCCGAACGCGACGAACGCCATCGACGCGAGCGCCTGCCAGACGACGTGATGGACGGCGAGCTCCCCCGTGATCCAGCCCATGAAGAAGTACGGGATGATGAAGTAGCCGATCCGCCGGATGCGCAGCACCACGGTCGCCGTGAAAACGGCGCCCCAGAGGCTGACCAGGAGGAAGAGCCAGGACGCCGTCATTTCTTCTTGTCGTACTCTTCGACCAGCTGGGCGCGGGTCGCGGCTTCGCGCTCGCGCAGCTCGTAGAAGCGCGGCTTCCGTTTCTCGACGAACGCGTTGCCGCCTTCCTTGCCTTCCGGCGTGTCGAACCAGTCGGGATAGAGGCGGCTGGAGATGACGCCCATCTCTTCGTAGCCGTCCATCTCCTGATCGAACGCGGCTTTCAGCACTTCGAGGCAGCCCGGGCTCGCGAGGAAGAGCTCGCTGCACCACGCGTCGACCTCGGCTTCGAGGCGATCGAGCGGGACGACCCGATTCACGAGACCCATCTCGAGTGCTTCGGGCGCGGGATAGCGGCGGCAGAGCATCCACATCTCGCGCGCCTTCTTATGCCCGACGACCTTGGTGAGGAACGGCACGAAGTAGCCGTCGGCGGGGCTCGACACGCGCGGGCCCGCTTGGCCGAAGATGGCGTTCTCGGCGGCAATCGTGAAGTCGGCGACGTAGGCCATGTGATTATGGCCGCCGAGGCAATAGCCCTGCACCTGCGCGATCACCGGCTTCCGCGACAGGCGGATCAAGCGATTGTGCGGGTAGCGATTGTAGAAGGCGGCACGGAGCCCCCAGCGCTCCCACTCGACGTCCCCGCCGGTGCCGAAGTGCTTGCCGGCGCCCGCGACCACGACCACGCCGACCGTCGGGTCGTGGTCGGCGTCGTAGAAGGCGCGGAACATCTCGTCGACGGTGTGCATCGTCATCGTGTTCAGCTTGTCGGGCTTGTTGATGGTGACGCGCGCGATGGCGCCCTTCAGCTCGACGTGGTGCTTCTTCTCGTAGACGATCTCATCGAAGACGAGGCCTTCGCCCTCGACCTTCTGCCACGCGGTGTACGTCGTCATAGCGCCCCCACGACCTTTCCCGCCTCCGTGAGGAGACGCGTGAGCCCGGCGCGGTCGAGCGCGGTGCAGCCGGGAGGCGGTGTCGACAAGCCGAGCAGGGCGGTCCAGATCGGACAGGCATAGACCGGAACTCCCGCCGCGGCGGTCGCGGTGAGGAGCGCCTTCGGATCGAGCTGGCGGCCTTCGCCTTTGGCGAGCAGAGGGAGGCCGAGATCCTTGCTGCCGCGATCGGCGAGGGCGAGCCGCATCGGCTGGCCGGCGAGCTCGCGCGGCCAGGCGAAGGTACCCCCGGCATACGCCGCGAGCGCCTCGCCGGTGAGCAGGACCGCTACCTCGCGGCCGGCCTCGCGCGCGTCGCGGGCCGCGAGCGCGCTTCCGACCACCGCGTTCGCGAGCGCGTCGCGCACGATCAACAGCAAATCCATCTCGGCTCCTTTGGAACGACTGGTCGACGTCTCGCCGTGCGAGACGATTGCCCGCACCGGCACTTGCTCGCGAATTTATAACATGTTCTACATCGCGGCGAGTCGCTTCGTCCATGAAACCGCCCCTGTTCGACTACGCCACCCCGGCGACACTCGCCGAGGCGACCGCCCTGCTCGTGCACTACGACGGTGAGGCGAAGCTGCTCTCGGGCGGGCAGAGCCTGGTGCCGCTCCTGAACATGCGGCTCGCGCGCCCGGCGATGGTGGTCGACCTCGCGCGCATTCCCGACCTCGATTACGTGCGGGCCGACGGTGACGGCTTCGCGATCGGCGGCATGACGCGGCAGCGCTCGGTCGAAATGTCGGCCGAGGTGCGGGCGCAACACCCGCTGCTCTTTGCCGGCATGCAGCTGATCGCGCACCCGCAGAATCGCAATCAGGGGACGGTCGGAGGCTCGCTCGCGCACGCCGACCCGGCGGCGGAGCTGCCGGCGATGGCGCTCGCGCTCGACGCGACCTTTCAAGCGACGGGTCCTGACGGCGTGCGGACCATCACGGCGGCCGACTTCTTTCTCACGTACCTCACGACCTCGCTCGAGCCGGCCGAGATCCTGACGGCGGTGCGCTTCCCGACGTTGCCGGCTCGGACGGGCTGGTCGATCCTCGAGGTCGCGCGTCGGCACGGCGATTTCGGCCTGGCGGGCGTCGTCGCCATCGTCGGCCTCGGCGCCGACGGCCGCGTCGCGTCGACCCGGCTCGTCCTCTTCGGCGTCGGCGCAACGCCGATCCGGGCTCAGGGCGCGGAAGGGCTACTCGTCGGACACACGGCCGAGCCCGCGCTCTTCGCCGACGTCGCCACGCGCGCTGCGGCCGATCTCGACGAGCCGCTCACTGACGTGCACGCGTCTGCCGACTACCGTCGCGATCTCGCCCGGGTGCTGTCGGTGCGGGCGCTCACCGAAGCCACCACGCGAGCCCGCGCCGCATGAGCGTCACGCGCCGCATCGCTCTCACCGTGAACGGCGAGCGCCACGAGGCCGACGTCGAGGTCCGGAAGACGCTCGTCGATTTCCTGCGCGGCGATCTCGCGCTCACCGGCACGCACGTCGGATGCGAGCACGGGGTCTGCGGTGCCTGCACCGTGCTGTGGAATGGCCGAGCGGTTCGCTCGTGCATCATGCTGGCCGTGCAAGCCGACGGGGCCGAGCTGAAAACCGTCGAAGGTCTGGCCGACGGGGCCACGCTGCACCCGATCCAACAGGCCTTCCTCGAGAAGCACGGCCTGCAGTGCGGCTTCTGTACGCCCGGCTTCCTGATGTCGATCTACGAGCTGCTGACACGCGACAGCGCGCCGAGCGACGAGGACATCACCGACACGCTCGGCGGCCACATCTGTCGCTGCACCGGCTACCAGACGATCGTCGAGGCCGTGCACCTGGCGGTCGAGAAGATGCGCACCAAGTGACCGGCCACGACGACATCCCCAAGACGCTGGCGGGATTGCCGAACAGCGCCCCGCGCTACATCGGCCAGCCGATCGAGCGCATCGAAGACCCGTCGCTGCTGACCGGCCAGACCGAGTTCATCGACAACGTCGTCCTGCCACGCATGCTCCACTGCGCGATCCTCCGCAGCCCGCACGCGCACGCGCGCATCCTTTCCGTCGACGTCAGCGAGGCCGAAAAGCTCCCGGGCGTGTTCGCCGTCATCACTGGTGAGGACGCCAAGCGCTGGTCGAATCCCACCATGACCGTGCCGCCGGGGTGGGGGACGCATTGCCTCGCGACCGACAAGGCCCGCTTCGTCGGCGAGCCGGTCGCGGCGGTCGCGGCCATCAGTCGCTACGTCGCCGAGGACGCACTGGAGCTGATCGGCGTCGAGTACGAGACGCTGCCGGCGGTGGCCGACGCGCGGAAGGCGCTCGACGCTGACAGCCCGTTGCTCTTCGAAGAGCACGGCCACAACGTCATGCTGCAGAAGGTCTTCACGTGGGGCGAGGTCGACGCCGCGTTCGCGCATGCCGCCCACGTCGTGCAGCAGACCTTCCGTTGGAACCGCCTGGGGGCCAACCCACTCGAAACCTTCGGCGTGATCAGCCAGTGGGATCTCGTCGAGGGCTCGCTCACGTGCCGCGGCAGCTTCCAGGCGCAAGGCCACTTCGCGATGGCGCGCGCGATGGTCTTCAATCTGCCGCTCAACAAGGTGCGCTTCATCAGCCAGCCGCACGGTGGCAGCTTCGGTGGCAAAGGCGGCGCCCGCGGCACCGACATTACGGCGCTGCTGTCGCGCAAAGCCGGCGGGCGGCCCGTCAAATGGATCGAAGACCGGATGGAGTATCTCGCCGGCGGCGCGAGCCAGGCGTGGGATCGCCACTACGATGCGGCGCTCGCGCTCGACGCCGACGGCAAGGTCACGGGCTTTCGCGTGAAGTTGCTCGACGACCTCGGGGCGACGGCCGAGGGCTGGGGCGCCGTCAGCGCCGCCAAGCCGCTCACCAACTTCACCGGCTGCTACACGATCCCCGCCGCGCAATACGACCTCACGATCGTCGCGACCAACAAGCTGCCGGGTAGTCCGTACCGTGGCATGGGCCCGCCGCCCCACAACTGGGTGCTGGAACAGCTGATGGATCTGGCGGCGCGGAAGCTCGGTCTCGATCCGACCGAGATTCGCCGGCGCAATTTCATTCCGCCCGACGCGTTCCCGTACACGATCGCGAGCGGCAACGAGTACGACAGCGGCGATTACCGGGCGACGCTCGAGACCGCGCTCGAGATGGCCGACTATCCGGCCCTCCGTGCCGAGCAGGCGCGGGCGCGCGCCGAAGGGCGCTACCTCGGCATCGGCGTCGTCAACACGATCGAGCCGGGCGTCTTCGACTGGAACGCCTACGCGATCGTGGGCCAGCCCGGCACCGGTGTGCCCGAAGGCTGCACGATCGGCATCGACCTGTTCGGCAAGCTCACGATCCGCGTCGGCTTTTCGCTCGAAGGGCAGGGCCAGTACACCGTCGCGGCCCAGGTGCTCGCCGACTGGTTCAAGATCGACATCGCCGACGTCCGCGTCGTCGCGCTCGATACGTTGTCGGCGCCGCCACACTTCGGGCCCGGCGGCAGCCGGCTCGGCGTCGCGCTCACGGGCGCCGTCCTCGGAGCCGCGCATCGCCTGACGCAGAAGCTGATCGCGGTGGCCGCGGTGCTCTTCCAGACGACGCCCGAGTACGTCGAGCTGCGCGACGGCATGATCGGCGTGAAGGGCATGGCCGAGGCGCAGATGCCGTTCCAGCAGGTCGCCCAGACGATGCTCGCGCGGAGCGATCTGTTGCCGCCGGGCGTCGATCCGAACCCCGAGGCGACCTACGTGTGGACGGCCGCCGGCCGCACGCCCGCCGACGACCAAGGCCGCGCCAAGAGCTACCTGACGGCGGCGAATGCCTGTCACGTCGTGCTCCTCGAAGTCGACATCGAAACCGCCCAGGTCCACATCGAGAAGTACTGGATCGCCGACGACTGCGGCACGCGGCTCAATCCCGCGAACGTCGAAGGGCAAACGCAAGGCGGCGTCGCGCAGGGTGTCGGCGCCGCGCTGCTGGAAGAGGCGGTCTACGACGAGGACGCGCAGCTCCGGACGTCGACCTTCATGGATTACCTGCTGCCGACGATCTACGAGGTCCCGATGACGGAGAAGCGGGCGCTCTGCACGCCGTCGCCATTCACGCCGCTCGGGGCCAAGGGATGCGGCGAAGGCGCGATGCACACGACGCCGGCCGCGATCTTGTGCGCGATCAACGACGCGCTCGTTCCCCTCGGTGTGCAACTCTTCGAAATTCCGGCGAGCCCGCAGCGCATCTGGACGTTGCTCCAGAGTCGCTGAGCCGGGGCCGCAGCTCGACCGCCTCTATCAGCGCCCGTCGTCGCCGGGCGCACCCCGGATCCGGCGCCGCCGGTTGCCTCGCCGCATCGACAAGAGGGCGGGTCCTCGACACCGCGCGGTCGCGTCTCTAGGACCAGGTCATGACGGCGCGCAAAACCACCGGAGGGCGAACGCGTGCGCCAGCGTTTCTCTCGGTCGCCACGATCTACTACGGCCGCCGGCGGATGCTGACGCTCGCGCCGAGCTTCCTGCTCGATCGTGCCGCGAGCCCCTACCGCCGGCTCTCGGCTACGCTCTTCCTCGGGTGCAAGGGGCCGTTTCAGCTCGAGGTCGGCGACGGGATCACGCTCACGACGCGCGCAGCGTTGTTGGCCCCGAAGGTCCGGCGGCGGCGGACGATCGCCATCGACAGCGAGCTCGCGATCTTCGACATCCCGATCGGGACGCCCGAGTACGCGGCCCTGGCGTCGACGCTCCAGACCCAGCAGATCCTCTCCCTCGACTTCGACCGGTTCGCGCATCTCGTGCCCAAGCTCCGGGGTGCGCAGGCGGGCACGCTTGCGAGCAAGGACATCGACGGGCTCTTCCTCGACGTCCTGAAGGCGATCACCGGTGCGGCCCCGAGCACGCACGCGCTCGATCCGCGCATCGTGAGCGCGTGCGAGATCATCGATGGCCTGCCTCTCGATCAGGTGTCGCTGGCGGTGCTGGCCAAGCCCTTGCGCCTCTCGACCTCACGTCTCCGCCATCTTTTCCAGGAGGAGCTCGGCTGCTCGGTGTCGCACTACGCGCGCTGGGCGGCAGTCTGGAAAGCGGCGATGCTCTGGGCGCACGGCACGCCCTTTACGGAGCTCGCGGACCGGGTCGGGTTCTACGACCTGGCGCACCTCGACCACGCCTTCGTGGAGATGTTCGGCGTGAGTCCGTCGACCGCCATCGATCCCGCGCTCATCCGGTTGATCCGCTGCGTCTGAGCGCCGCTTCCCATCATTTGACGATGCGGACGAGCTCCACGTCGAACACGATGATCGAGCTCGGGGGCACGTTGCCGACCTCTTCATTGCCGTAGCCGAGCTCGGGCGGGACCATGATCTTCCGCTTGCCCCCGACCTTCATCGTGCTGACGCCTTCGATGAGGCCCTTCATGGCCTGGTCGCTGCCGATCACGAACTCGAATGGGGCCGCGGGGCTCGAGGACTCGATCCGCTTGTTGCCGACAGCGGCCGTGTAATTGATCGCGACCTTCTGGCCCTTCTTCGGCGTCGCACCCGTACCGACGACGGTGTCGATGTATTGGAGGCCGCTCTTGAGAACCGTCGGCTTTGCTTCCTCGGCGGGACTTCCGGAGGGCTCAGGCGTCGGGTCGGCGGCGACGGCGGGCAGGCTGCCGAGTGCGAGCGTCGCGAGCAGGGTCAACAGGGCGGCGGGATTTCGGATCGTCATGGGGCTCCTCGTGGGGGAAGAATGGAAGCGGCGGCACGGTAACCAGGGGCTCCGCGACCGTCAAGCCAACCTCGCGCGCGACCAGAGGTGGGGCACCGTGGGCCGCCCAGGGATGACGGTCGCGCGCGTGTGGCGGATCACGCACCGTGTCGTTCGGAAGCCCGCACCTTCCCTCGACGAGCAGACCGAAACCGGGTTAAGACGGCGCCCGCGTCAGCCATTCCTCGACGCGCCGGCAGCAAGCACCACACGACGACAAGGAGCCGAACGTGACGACCACAGCCAAGCCCGACCACTTCGTGGCGCTCTCCGAGTGCCACTTCATGAACGAGCAGTCGATGCACGAGATCAGCTACTACCCCGGGTTTACGCGCTGGTGGCAGAGCGTCGATGGTGTCATCCGCGCGTGGGCGAATCGCGACCTCGCGGGCGGCGACGCGATGCCGCCGCCGCGCGCGTCGGCGCTGATCGAGTGGATGGACAAGTCGGGCGTCGACGTCTGCTTCGCGCTCCGCGAGTCGATGATGGACGTGTCGGGCTACGCGACGTGCATGTCGACCAACGGTTTCATCCTGGAAGAGATCGCGCCGTATCCCGACCGCATGTACCTCGAGTGCAACGTCGGTCCGATCATGCGGCGTGGCGTCAAGCACGCGATCTGGGAGCTCGAGTACCTGGTGAAGGAGCGCGGCGCGAAGCTCTGCAAAGTCTACGCGCCCGAGGACGGTCCGTTGAACGACCGTCAGCTCTGGCCCTTCTACGAGAAGGCGCTCGAGCTCGACGTCGCGCTGACGATCCACATGGGCATGGCCTACGTCTGCCCGCAGCCGACCAAGTACACGTTGCCGCTCCTGCTCGACGAGGTCTGTCTCGACTTCCCCGAGCTGAAGATCATCGCGTACCACATGGGCTGGCCCTACCACGAAGAGATGATGGGCTACGCCGGGAAGCACAAGAATCTGTACCTCAGCCTCTCCGGCATCATCGGCTGGCTGCAGCGCGCGCCGTACCGCGGCTACCACATGATCGGCCAGGCGCTGCAGTGGGTGAGCCCCGACAAGATCGTCATGGGCCTCGACCTCGCGTTCGACGACATGCCGCGCGTCGTCGATTGGGTGCGGAATCTGGAGATGCCCGCCGAGCTGCAGGAGAAGTGGGGCTACCCCGAAATTACGGAAGACATGCGCGCCAAGTTCCTCGGGTTGAACCTCGCCAAGCTCGCGAAGATCGATCCGACGAAGCGGGTGAAGAAGAAAGGTTGATGCTCCGGCGGTGACGACGCCGGCCACATTCACCGCGAGCGAAGCGGCCCTCCACGAGGAAGCCGTCGCGCTCGCGGGTAGCTCTGATCGCGGCGCTCACCGCGAGGACTTCGGCGAGCCGTCCTATCGCGACGCGCTCCGCACGATCCTCGACGCGTACGATCGCGAGGCCAAGTTCCACGACGCGGGGCGGGCGGCGGCCCGCGGCAATCTGGTGCAGCTGCTCGCGACGCGGTTACGCTCGCAAGCGCAGCTCGCGCGCATGCCGGCATCGGTGGACGCCATGATTCGCCGGCCGATCATCGTGCTCGGTCTGGTGCGCACGGGGAGTACCGCCCTCCATCATCTCCTGGCGCAGGATCCGTCGCTGCAGGTGATCGAGTACTGGCTGGCGGCGCGCCCACGGCCACGGCCGCCGCGCGTGACGTGGGAGCGCGAGCCGGATTTCCAAGCCGCCGCCGCCGAGATCGAGGCGATGTACCAATTCGATCCGGGCCTCAGGAAGATTCATCTCATGATGCCCGACCTCGCCGAGGAGTGCCGGCACTTCCTCGCGCAGAGCTTCACCGACGACTCGTTCGAGGTGAACGCGACAGTGCCGTCGTACACGGCGTGGTACGAGGGCGGGGCGCACGTCGACGCGTATCGCCGTCATCGCCGGCTCGTCGGGTTGCTCGGCGGCGACGATGCGCGCCGTTGGGTGCTCAAGTACCCCGTGCACGTGAAGCAGCTGGCGGCGCTCCTCGCCGTCTACCCCGACGCGTGCGTGGTGCAGACCCATCGCGACCCGGCGCAAGTGATGGCGTCGTACGTCGAGCTGATCGCGGGCTTCCGCGCGATCTTCGAGCGCGACATCGACCGCGCGGCGATCGCGCGCGAGCAGCTCGAGGTGTGGGCTGCCGGAGCCGATCGGGCCATCGCCGTCCGTGCCCGGCACGACCCGGCGCAGTTCCACGACGTGTTCTTCCGGCAGTTCGTCGCCGATCCCATCGCGTCCGTGCGCGGCATCTACGCGCGCTTCGGTCTCACGCTCTCGCCCGAGGCCGAGCGCCGCATGCGCGGCTGGCAGGGCGGCGATCCCGACGGGGCGCACGCGAAGCCGCGCCGCGCGAGCGACGACCTCGGCATCCCGCGCGACGTCGTCCTCGATCGGTTCGCCGGGTACATGCGGCACTTCGATCTTCGGCCGGAGCCCGCGTGAGCGCGCCGCCGCTGCCGCCGCGTCGGCCGCGGAGCGCACGCGAGGCTGAGCTGCTCGCGACGGCGCGTCGGCTCCTGCCGAGCGGCGTTCGCAACCCGTCAGCGCTCGCCGAGTACGCCATGGTCGTCGACCACGCGCGCGGCGCGCGCCTCACCGATTGCAGTGGCAACGAGTACGTCGACTATCTGCTCGGGTCCGGGCCGCTGTTGCTCGGGCACGCGCACCCGGCCGTCGTGGCTGCGGTGCAGGCCCAGCTCGAGCGCGGCACGAGCTATCTCCTCGTGAACGAGCCGGCGATCCGGTTGGCGGAGGCGCTCGTCGAGCTCGTGCCGTGCGCGGAGGCCGTGACGTTCCACAGCACGGGCTCCGAGGCGACGTTCTTCGCGCTGCGGTTGGCACGAGCGTACCGGCGCCGCGACGCGATCCTGAAATTCGAAGGTGGCTACCACGGCATGAGCGACCACGCGCTCATGAGCACGCAGTGGACGCAGGCCCCGGCGCCGTTTCCCGGCGCGGTGCCGAGCTCGCGCGGCATTCCGGCGAGCGTGCCGGCCGAGGTGCTGATCGCGCCGTTCAACGACATCGCCACGACGACGGCAATCATCGGAGCGTCACCACGATGCGCTCGCCGCCGTGATCGTCGAGCCCCTGCAACGGACGATTCCGCCGGTGCCTGGCTTCCTCGCCGAGCTGCGGCGGATCACCGAGCACTACGGGATTCTCTTGGTGTTCGACGAGGTCGTGACCGGCTTTCGTTTCGGGCTCGGTGGCGCGCAGGCTCACTACGGCGTGACGCCCGACCTTTGCGCGCTCGGCAAGAGCATCTCGGGTGGACTGCCGCTCGGCGTCGTCTGCGGGCGGCACGACGTGCTTGCGCTCGCGGATCCCGAGCGGCGCGAGCAGGGCGACGGTGTGCTGCTGACGGGGACGTACAGCGGCAACCCGGTCGCGGCCGCGGCGGCGCTCGCGTGCATCGACGTGCTCCGCCGCCCCGGCGTCTACGATCGTCTCGTGGCGACCGGCACGCGCCTCATGACGGCCCTGCAGCGCAGCGCGGACGAGGTAGGGATTGCTTGTCACGTCCAAGGCGAGCCGGCGGTCTTTCAACCGTGGTTCAGCGCGACGCCGGTTGTCGACCACCGGAGCGCGCTTGCGGCGGATCGCGGCCGCGCGGCGGCGTTCACCAACCGGCTGCTCGAGGCCGGCGTAGTGAAGGCGCACGAGAAGCTGTTCCTCTCCACCGTCCATGGGGAGAACGACATCGCCCGCACGATCGAGGCCTTTGCGTTCGCCCTGGAGCGGATCGCCGCGCCCGCCTAAGGCAGTCGCCTCCGGTCAGCATGGTGGCGCTCGGGAAGCTGCTCGCGGGCTGACGCGGTGGCACGGTCGTGGGCGATCGGCTATGTGCCGACGCCATGTCGACGCTGAAAGAGCGCGCCTGCATCGTCGGAATCGGGGAGACATCCTATTGCCGAGCGCCGGGATCGGGACTCAGTCAGCTCGGGATTCAATTGCAAGCGTCCCTCCGCGCGCTGGAGGACGCCGGTCTCACGCCGCGCCAGATCGACGGTGTGATGCCGTTCCCGAACCTCGGCAGTGCCGAGGAGATGGCGGCCAATCTCGGGATCGCGAGCCTGCGCTTCGCGTCGACGGTGCACATGGGCG
>JBDSJB010000148.1:0-3740 GCA_039917665.1 Binatia bacterium | reverse complement strand
GGTGAACGCGGTCACACCGTCTGGCGTCGCCGCCTTGTCCTTGTACTTCAAGCTGGTCGACGTCAGGGACGAGCAGCGGTTGCCGGCGCAGCTCAGATCCGCCGGCGCGAGCGCGCTGAGCACGAGGCCGCGCGTGTCATCGTAGATGCAGAGCAGATAGTCGGTTCCCGTCGGCGGCGCGCCGAGATCCGCGAACGCCGTTGCCGCACCCCGCGTCCATTTCCAGTCCAGCGCGTCGGCCGTATCGGTCGTCTTGTCACTGAGCCGGAGCTTCGACGCACCGGGCGCGATCGGCCGCTTGCACCCGGCCTGCGGAACCAGACCGCAGACGAACTCGGTCTGGCAGCTCGCGGAGCAGCCGTCACCGCTGGTGAGATTGCCGTCGTCGCACTGCTCACCGCAGCTGGATTGCCACGTGCCATCGCCGCACGTCGTCGAGTCCCCGCTGCAGGTCCCGCCGACGCAGCTGTCGTCGATCGTGCAGGTGAGGCCGTCGTCGCAGCCGGTACCGTCGGGCTGCGACGCGTCGATGGGACAGGTCGCGCTCGATCCGGCGCAGGTTTCGGCAGCATCACACGAATCGTTGGCGGCACGACACTCCTGCGTCGGCGGCGCGAACGCATTGGGGGGACAGTCGTTGCTCGCGCCGGTGCAGAGCTCCGCGACGTCGCAGTCGCCGGCCGACGCGCGGCATTGGGCCGTGCTCTTCGCGTCGGATGGGCATGCCGCCGCTGCCCCGGTGCAGTGCTCGGCCGTGTCGCAGACGCCCGCCGCCGCGCGACAGGGCGTCGTGGACGACCGGAACGCATCGGCCGGACATGCGGCACTCGACCCGGTGCAGCTCTCCGCCAGGTCACAGAAGCCGGCCGATGCACGACAGACGGTGGTGCTCGACGTGAATCCGTCCGTCGGACAGGCCGCGCTCGCTCCCGTGCAGCTCTCGGCAACGTCGCACCCGCCCGCCACCGCCCGACATTCAATACCGCTCGATCGGAGAACGTCGGCGGGACACGCCGCGCTGGCGCCCGTGCAGCTCTCGGCCACGTCGCACCCACCCGCCGCGGCCCGACACTCGATGCCGTTCGATCGCAATGCATCCGCCGGACACGCGGCATTCGTGCCGGAGCAGCTCTCCGCGACGTCACAGACGCCGGCCGACGGTCGACACGCCGCGGCGGCCGACGCGAACCCGTTGGGCGGACAGACCGCGCTCGTCCCGCTGCAGGACTCGGCGACGTCGCACGGGCCGGCCGCGGCGCGGCACTCGATCGTCGTAGGTGCGAACGCATCAGACGGACATGCCGTGCTCGCGCCCGTGCACGTCTCGGCGACATCGCAGATGCCGGACTGCGCGCGACACGATGCGCCCGCGTTTCCCGCCGGGTGCTGACAGGTGGCGTTGATCCCGTCGCATTGGTCGAGGGTGCACGGGTTGGCGTCGGAAGCGCACGCGGTGCCGGCCGCGATGTGCTCGCACGTGGCGGTGCAGCAGTCGCCGCCGACGGTGTTGCCGTCGTCGCACGCTTCACCGGTCTCCAGCTGGTCATTGCCGCACTCCGCGAGGGCGGTGGCGGCCAGGTGATTCACCAGATCGGGCCCATCCGCGTAGAGCGAGCGCGTCTTCCACCAGAACGTCGCCGCGTGGTTGTTGTCGGAGTCGTGCGCCTGCTGCCAGCGGTAGCTGCCGTTGCAGGTCGCGCCGTTGCTGAGGACGCTGATCTCGCTGGCCGCGGCTGCATGGTCGTCGCCGTCGAAGAACCCCGGGTGCTTGCACACGCCGACGACGTCGATGCCGAGGCCCTCGGTCCCGGAGGTGACGCTATCGTCGACGTCACCGGCTGGACACGTCGTACCCATCGTGAACGTCGAGCTGAACTGATTGAAGCCGATCGAGGTTGCCGTCGTGTTGGTACCAGCGGCCGCGACGCGCGGCGCGGCCGTGAAGAGCCAATCGACGATGCGCTGGCGCGCGGCGTCGCGCGCGGCCACGTGCGAGCCGTTCGACGCGTTCGTGATCGCGCTGTGGCAAAACGCGCCGTAGCGCTCTCCATGCGCGGCGCGATAGGTCTCGCCGGCCGACGGTGTCGTGTCGAGGCCGACGGCGAGCGGGCTTGCCTGGGCGTCGTACGGCAGCGATCCGTCGCTCTGCCCGGTCCACGCGCTCGGCGAGCAGCTGCCCCACGACGTCAACATCATCGCGCGCTTGTTTTGCGCCACCCAGTCGGCGGCGGGAGTGGCGTCGACGCGGCCAGCGTACTCGCACCAGCCGTTGCCTGGGGCGCACGAATCGCCGAAGCCCAGTAGGGCCTCGCCGTTCTTGCAGCCGGTCTCGAAGCTGGTCGTGCCGACGAAGTTGTACTTGCTGGTACCGATCGCATCGACCATGCCGTGGACGGTGACGACGCCGGCGATACGGTCGCGGACGCCCCAGTCATACGTGCCGACGCCGTCGGGACCGGTGTTGGAAGCGACTTCCATCGCCGCGCGCGCGCCGCTGCTGTGGCCGACGAGGATGATGTTGCGGGCGGGCGCCGGGAATAGCCGGTTGATCTCACCCGCCAGTCGGTAGCGCCACTCGAACGCCGACGTGCACGGGTCGCCCTGGCGCGTCGTCGAGCAGCCCGGATCGCCGACCTCCCAATCGTCCATCAGGAGCGGGTCCGTGGAGTCCGAGGGATGAAATCCCGACGGCGTTGCCGTGTAGAGATTCGCCCCCGCGCTGTGGGTGACCAGGGTGACACCGGGATGCGCCGCCTCGTAGGTGGCGATCTTGGCGGGCAGTGCCGTGTCCACGACGGAGGCCAGGTCCGCCAGCGAATTGTGGGCGCCCAAGCGGCTGCTCGTGCAGTTGTCGACGCCGTGGACGTACAGAATATTGAGCTCGACGGTCACCGCTTCCGCGACACACGCGCTGCCGAGCAGCAGCACCGCCGCGAGACCTGCCCAAACGAATCTTGCCGTGCTCCGGATCCCCACCAAGCCCCCTTTAATCGACGGCGCCGCGTCCACCGTCAACTGGTTTCTGTACTCGGCGACGTAAAAACCCCGAAGGTGTGCTGATGCGCGCGTCCACCCTTTGCGAGCCCCTGCCTTCGGCCCCGTCGACGTTGATCGCGTGGGGAGGCGGTGCTAACGGCACGGCTCGCGGTCGCGACGCCGAGAGGTGACGCGAGCCCGGCACCGTGCTCGCTGCACTCACCCTATGGCCGCTGCGCTCTCGATTTCCACGCTCTTCGACCGAGGTCGAGCATGAGCGCTCGCCACCCGGGACGGCCCCGCGTACCCGCCGGCACGGTCGAGCGGCTCGTCCAACTGCTGTCGGCGGGCGACTTCGACAGTGAGGAAAGCCGCCGGCTGACGGACACGCTGGGGCCGTTGTCGCTGGTGCTCAGGGCCGTCGAGCGGATCACGCGAGCGCAGCGCATCGAGGCCTGGCGCGACGTGCGCGCCGCGGTCGCCGCCGCGCCGCGGAACGGGCTCGTGCACGCCCTCGCCTCGCGTCTCCTCTACGAGCTCGCGGACTTCGGTCATGCGCTCGAGGCCGCAGGCACGGCCTGGAACCTCGGCGTCGTCTCGGCGGGAATGCTGCGGTATCACCAGGCGCGCAGCATCGGGTGCTTCGACGAGGCCTGCGCTGCCCTCGAGGACGTGCTGCGCTCGAAGCTCAGTCGGCCATCGACCGACCTCGCCGATCACGTGGTCGACTTCGCGCTCGATCGCCTGCTCGCGCTGTACTTCGA
>JBDSJB010000147.1:0-4916 GCA_039917665.1 Binatia bacterium | reverse complement strand
CGGAGCCAGCCCCACCCGCCCGCCTGCAGCATCCTCACTCAATCTTCTTGAAGCCCTCGGTTCGGCAGTTCCGCTCTGCGCGTCAGTCAACCGTTCTTGTTGTGTGATGAATCGCCGGTGGGTGGGTCAGGGGTGTGCTCCGGGGAGCGCCAGCTCGCGTGTGCGCCGGCCATGGTGGCAGCGGCAGGTTGTACGCGCTGGGTGTCAGCGACCGCGCGACCGTAGGAGCCATCCCCGACCCGCCCGCCTGCTGCCACCAAACGTCATTTGCCCCCGTCCGGCGTGTTCGCTAGACGCCCGCGAATGCGCATGCTTTCGCGGATCGGAATCGGGCTCGTCGTTGCCGTCGTGCTGCTGCTGATCGTGGTCCGCATCCTCTTCGGAGGCGGCATGCGGCTCGACGACCGCACGACGGCGCCGAAAATTCCGGCGTCGGCGGTGGAGCAGGTGGCGGCGCTCGACTATCCGCCCGGCAACATCGCGGTTTCCGACACGGGTCGCGTCTTCCTGACGTTGCACCCGGACGGCAAGCCGCCGATCAAGGTGACGGAGCTCGTCGACGGCAAGCCGGTGCCGTTTCCGGACGAAGCGTTTCAGATGCCCGAGACGGGGACGCCGCACTTCCAGTCGCCGCTCTCGATGCGGATCGACCGCCAGGGCCGGCTCTGGGTCCTCGACTTCGCGGACTACGCCCGCGGCCAGCCGCGCATTCTCGCCTTCGACATCGCCGCGCGGACGCTGGTGCACCAATACGATTTCCCGCCGGAGGTGGCGGGCTTCCTCTCGATGCTGAACGACTTCGCCGTGTCGCCCGACGGCAAGCGCGTGTACATCGCCGAGTCGAGCCCGATCCGGCAGACGCCAGCGATCATCGTGTACGACGTCGAGAAGAAGCAGAGCCGTCGGCTGCTCGATCGCCATCCGTCGGTCATGCCGAAGAACTACGCGATGAACGTCGAGGGCCGCGACATGATCGTCCTCGGCGTCTACACGCTCCGGATCGGCGTCGACTCGATCACGCTCGACCGCAAAGGCGAGTGGCTCTACTACGCTCCCGTGAACGGCGACCGCATGTTCCGGATCGCGACCGCGGCGCTCGACGATCCGAGCCTTTCGCCCGACGCGCTCGCCGCGAAGGTGGAGGACTACGGACCGAAGACCATCAGCGACGGTCTCAGCAGCGACGACGCCGACAACGTCTACGTGTCCGACCCCGAGCATTCGGCGGTGCTGACGCTCGGCCCCGACCGGAAGCTGACGACGTTGATCAAGGACCCGAAGCTGCGCTGGCCCGACGGCCTGAGCTTCGGTCCCGCAGGGTGGCTCTACTTCACGTGCAGCTCCCTGCAGCACGTGCTCTTCGTGGCGCCGGGGCACCAAGCGGCGCACGCCCCGTACCACGTGTTCCGCTTCAAACCAGGTCCGATAGCCGCTCCCGGGCAGTAACAGTGTGAGCGCGTAGCGCGCCCACGCTCAAGTTCCGACTGAATCCGGCCGAACGATTCTCCGGGGGCATGTGCCCGGGGAGGGATGCGCTACGTCATGTCAGACGACGTAGCAAAGTCGGACGATGGCAGCTCGGATCCATCTACAGTTTGTGACGTCGGCCATGAAGCTGGCGCGCCCGATCACCGACGCCAACGGACGGCTGGTCGCCGGCATCGGTACGATGCTGTCGCCCGGCGTCGTGCGGGTGCTCCGTCACATGGCGGTGCAGAGCGTGCTGGTGGAGGACGCGGGAAGCGTCGCTCAGTGGGAGCAGGTGCGGACGCCGGCGGAGGAGCATCTCGCGCTCGCCGCGCGGTTCGCCAATGAAACGCTGACCCCCCCGCTCGCCGAGATCCAAGCGGCGATCGCCCGCCGCATCGACCGGCGTGCGGCCGTCGCGACGGCCGCCGGGGAGGACGCGTGATCAGGGCCGAGTCCGCGACCGGATCAGTCAGCAAGGAGAAGTTCAAATGGGAGGTGAGCCGGCTTCGGACCCTCCCCACGTTGCCGAAGCTGCTCGAGCGCGTCGTCGTCGCGCTCGAGGATCCCGAGATCAACTTCGCGAGCGTTGCGGAGCTGATCGAGATCGACCAGTCGCTGACGTCGCAGGTGCTACGACTCGCGAACTCGGCGTTCTACAACGCGCAGGGCAGCGTGAGTCAGGTGAGCCAGGCGCTCGTGATGCTCGGCACCGCCGTCACCCGCAGCGTCATTCTCTCGACCGGCGTGCTCGACATGAAGAGCATGGGCGGTCTCCCGGGGTTCTGGGAGCATTCGCTCGGGTGCGCCGTCGCGGCCGGGGCGATCTCCAAGGTGACGGGACGCGGCAACCCCGAAGAGGTGACGGCCGCGGGTCTGCTCCACGATCTCGGGAAGGTCGTGATCTACAAACAGTTGCCCGACGCGTTCGTGCACATCGTCGAGACCGCGGCGGCGACCGGCAAGAGCTTCCTCGAGGTCGAGCGCGAAGAGCTCGGCACCGATCACGGCGAGATCGCCGGGTGGCTGGTCGAGAAGTGGCGCTTTCCGGCGTGCCTCGCCGAGCCGATCACGTGGCATCACGCACCATCACGCGCGCGTGTCGCGCGCGACGAGACCGCGATCGTCCACGTCGCGAACGCGCTGATCCGCGCGCTCGGCTACGGCTCCGGCGGCGACCAGCGCATTGCGCCGATCGACCCGACGGCCTGGGCGCGGCTCGCGCTCACCCCCGACGTGCTCGACGCGATCCTCGATCGCTTCGACGCCGATCTCGATCACGCTCTCAACTTCGCGACGTTCGCATGAACGTGTCGACGGCCGTGAGCACCGAAACCGAGCTGTTGCAGCGAATCGAGGAGATGTCGTTCCTCGGCGCCGTGAACGAGCGCTTGTCGCGCGTCCCGGACTTCGCGTCGGCCTGCCGCGCCCTCGTCGAGCTGGTGTGGGAAGAGCGTTACGCCGATGCCGTGGCGTTCGTGGTGGTCGACGGACCGCGGCGTGTCTGCACGGTGCAGACGGTCGTGCCGGCGAGCCTCGACGTCGAGCCGACCGCGGAGATGAGCCTCGAGGCACAACCGTTCGCGGCGGCGCTTTCGAGCAACGACCCGATCGTCATCCGCGACGTCCCGCCGTTGCCGTGGATGCCGTCGCCACCGGAAGGCGGTGCCTTGCTGGCGGCGCCGCTGCCGGTGCGCGGTCATGCCATCGGCGTATTGCTCGTCCACACCCACGGCGACGCCGCCGCGCTGGAAGATCATCGTCGTATCCTGGCGCTGGTTGCGACGTCGGCGGCGCTCGCGCTCGACGCGGCTCGGAACGAGGCCCGCGAGGAGTTCCTCGCGACGCTTCGGCACGACATCAACAATCCGGTCCACGTCGCGCTCGGGTACATGGAGATGCTCGGCGATCGGCTGCGCAACGAGGGCTCGCCGGAGTTGCTGGCGCTGGCCGGCTCGGTCAGCGAATCGCTGAAGGCCGTCGCGGATCTCGCGACCAACCATCTGCACATGGCGGCGATCGACCGCGGCGTCGCCGGCATCGCGCGCGAACGGCTCGACCTCGGGGTGCTCACGACGGAGGTCGTCGGACGTCATCGGCCGTCGGCGTCGGAAAAGAGCATCACGCTGGTGCACGACGGGGCGACGGCGTTGGTGCGCGGCGATCGCCGGCAACTCGGGCGCGTCGTCACGAACCTGGTCGGCAACGCGCTCAAGTACACACCGATCGGCGGGCGCATCGACGTCGAGGTGGCGAGCACACCGAACGACGTCGTGCTGCGGGTGCGCGACACCGGCTACGGCGTCTCGCCGGCCGATCTCTGCCGCCTTTTCACCAAGTACGGACGCTTTCACCGCGACCGCGCGATCCCCGGCACGGGGCTCGGCCTCTATCTTTCGAAAGCGATCGTCGAAGCGCACGGCGGATCCGTCACCGCGAGCAGCGTGCTCGGGCTCGGTTCGGTGTTCACCGTGCAGCTCCCGAGTTTGGCGGCCTAGCCCGCCCAGCGGCTGCTTCACTTTGGCGCGGCACATCGCCGCGGCGCTCGTGTCGAGGACGAAAGAACCACGATCGTCGACCCGTCCCATCGGCATAGGCTGATGGGACGAGGCGTGGTCGGCGGGTGTCGCGAGGAGACTTCGCATGCGGACCGAGAACACGATCAGGCTGGCGATGGCCGGATGGCTCTGCGCCGCCGTCGTGGGCTGCGGATCCGGCGGTGGCGGTGAGACGCGCACGGTCACGCAGCAGGAATCGGTGATCACTGCGGAGAATCACAAGCCCGGCACGGACGAATGGCAGTTTTGGCGCTACGGCTGGGCCCGCACCGACGACACGACCGAGCAGGTAAAGGGCTACGCGTCGGCGACCAGCGTGAATCGCGGTGAGCCGATCACGCTCTTCGTGAGCGTCGACACGCCGCAGACGTACGCGATCGACGTGTATCGCATCGGTTGGTACGGCGGCCTCGGCGCCACGCTCGCGGCGCACCTGGGGCCGTTCGACGGCATCCGCCAGCCGGCGTGTCCGATCGACGCGGCGACCGGCTTCAGCGCGTGCGACTGGGCGCCGAGCACGACGCTCGTGGTGCCGACGACGTGGGTGAGCGGGATCTATCTCGCGGTGATGCGGACCGAGGCGCGCTTCGCGAGCTTCGTCGTATTCGTCGTGCGCGACGACGAGCGTCCCGCCCAGGTGCTCTACCAGCAGAGCGTCACGACCTATCAGGCATACAACGACTATCCGTCGGACGGCGTCAGGGGGAAAAGCCTCTACGGCAGCAGCTTCGGGCCGAACACGATCGCCGGCAACACGCGCGCCGTGGCCGTGTCGTTCGATCGTCCGTACGCGCGCGACGGCGCCGGCCAGTTCCTCGATTGGGAGATCGACTTCGTCCGCTGGATCGAGCGCTCCGGTTACGACGTGCGCTACACGACCGACGTCGACAC
>JBDSJB010000146.1:0-7822 GCA_039917665.1 Binatia bacterium | reverse complement strand
GCCCGCGCCGCAGCTGAATTGCATGCGTCCAGTCGCCAGGGTAAGCGAGAGCGCATGATCGGCGGAGGCGGGGTCTTCGATCTCGTGCGGCAGGGCGGGATCGTCATGGCCCCCCTGGCGCTGTGCTCGGTGGTGAGCGTGGCGGTGATCGTCGAACGCCTATGGGCGTTGTCCTCGGCGTCCCGTCGTTCCGAGCGCTTCCATCGCGCCGCGAGCGAAGCCTGGCAGGAGGGCGGCGTCTCGGAGGTCGTGGCGGTCACACGACGCGACGATTCGCTGCTGGCGTCGGTCTATCGCGGGGTGCTCGCACTCACGGACGCCGACGACGACACGCGCTTGCACGTTGCCGGGCGCCAGGTCGCGACCGGTGTGCGAGCGCTGAAGCGCTACATCTGGTTGCTCGGCACGATCGGCAGCTTGGCACCGTTCATCGGTCTCCTCGGCACCGTGGTCGGCATCATTCGCGCCTTCGAGAACATGGCGGCGACCGGCTCCGGCGGGTTTGCCGTCGTGGCGGCCGGCATCTCCGAGGCTCTGATCGCGACCGCAGCCGGCCTGCTCGTCGGCGTCCTCGCGATCTTCGCCTACAACGCGTTCATGGTTCGGATCGCCAACGAGACAGCCGATCTCCGCGAGCGCAGCGACGACCTCCTTCTGCGTCTCCGCACGTCCGAACGGACGGCGGCCCCGCGAGCCTATGGCAGCGCGGCTGCTCTCTGACGGTGGCGACGATGGCGACGCCATCGTCGCCGAAATCAACGTCACCCCGCTGACCGACATCTTCCTCGTGTTGCTCATCATCTTCATGGTGACGAGCAGCGCGATGATGCAGCAGGGCTCGAAGGTGTCGCTGCCGTCGTCCGAGAAAGGCAGCGCCGAGGCGGTTGGCGTCACCATCACGGCGACGGCCAACCACACCCTCGAGCTGAACGGCGAAACCGTCGAGCGGGCCGGGCTGCGCGAGGCGTTGGCGAAGGCGCTCGAGGGCCGGGAAGACAAGTCCGTCATCCTCCGCGGCGATCGCACCATCATCCTCGAGGACGCCGTGCAGCTCATGACGATCGCCCGCGAAGCGGGAGCCGACAAGCTCGCGATCGCGACCACACCGGCGGGTAAGTAGGGCCGATCGTCGACGTGGCGAGCGGGTGCCTGTCGAGCGTAGCGAGCGTTTGTTCGATGCGCGCGCGGCCGGCGCGGCGTCACCGGGAAGCGGCATGAGTCGGTCGCGAGCTCTCGCGGCGACGGCGCTCGTGCTGGCGACCGTCGCGTCGCTCGTGGTCGTGACCGGCCGGCTGCGGCTCGATCCGAACGTCGGGTCGTTGCTCCCCGACCAGGGCGATGCCGTGGCACTCCGCCAATACGTGCGGGCGTTCGGCGGCGGCGATCTCGGGGCGGTGATGGTGCGGAGCGACGACCCCGACCGCAATCGCGAGATCTGCGCCGAGATCGCGACGAAGCTACGGACGAAGCCGAGCATCGTGCAGGCGGTGGATCGCCTGGACACCTCGCGGGGCCTGAGTCCGTGGCTGGTCTGGCGCCACGCGAGCGCGCCGGTTCGGGAGCGGCTCGCCGCGGCCCTCACGCCGGACGGCATGCGGGCGCGTCTTCGCGAGAGCCGGTCGATGTTGGCGCTGCCGGGCAGCGGTCCGCTTGCGGAGATCCTCGCGAGCGATCCCCTCCGGTTGGCGCAGATCGCCTTCGAGGGCACGTCGGCGGGTAGCGGGCTGCGCGCGCAATCGGACGGCCGCTTCGCAACCGACGGCGGTCGCACCTGCCTCGTCCTGATCAAAGGTCGCGGCCAGGCACTCGAAGCCGCCGATGCCCGTGCCTTCGCGACCGACATGGCCGACGTGCTGGCGCCGATCCGGGCTGCGCATCCCGGCGTCGAGATCGGCGACACGGGTGGTCACGCGATCGCCGCCGCCACCGAGACGATGATCAAGGGCGACCTGCTCCGTTCGGGTCCGGTTGCGACCGTGCTGACGTCGGTCGTATTCGTGCTGCTCTTCCGCCGCATTCGCGCGCTCGTGGCGGTGTTCCCGCCGCTGCTCCTCGGCACGCTCTGGACGGCGGCGCTGGCGTCGGTGCTGCCTGGTGGGCTCTCGGCGATCGCGGTCGCGTTCACGTCGGTGGTGGTGGGCGTCGGCGTCGATACCGGGGTGCACGTCTATGCGGCGCTCCTCGACGCGCGGCGCGCCGGCCTGGCGCCGCAGGCGGCGGCCGACGAAGCGCGGCGGCGGACCGCGCGCGCCGTGTTGCTCGCGGCCATGACGGCGGCGGCGGCGTTCGCGGCGCTCGGGCTCTCCGACATCAAGGCCGTCCGCCAGCTCGGCATTCTTTGCGCGGCCGGCGAGGTGCTGACGGCGCTCGCGATCGTGCTCGTCACGCCGCAGATCGGCGCGTGGCTGGAGCGCGGCACACCGCCGCCGCCCCCACCGGCGCGCTGGACCGGTGCGTTCGCCTGGATCGCGGCGACGCGGACGAGGGCGCTCGTCACTGCGACGCTCGCGCTCGCGCCCGTCGCCTTGCTTGCCACCATCGGCCCGCCGCCGCTCGCGTCGGCGATCGTCGGCATTCGACCGAGCAGCCTCGCGCCCCTGCATGTGCAGGAAGAGATCTTCGACGCGTTCGGCGGCCGGCCCGGGCAACTGATCGTGATGGTCGGCGACCGCGACCCCGAGGCGGCACGCGGACGCGCCGATCGGATCGTCGAAGGCCTCGCCGCCGTCCCCGAGGTCGAGACGGTCGACGCGCTGACGACGCTCGCGCCCGCGCTCGCGACGCAACGCGCGCGGCTCGCCGAGCGCGACGCGCTCGATCTCCCGGCCAAGGCCGACGAGCTGACCCGCGCGCTGCGCGACACCGGCTTTACGCCGGATCGCTTCGCGCCGGTACTCGCGACGATGCGGGCGCCGTCCCACGACCTGCTCGACGTTCCACAGCTCGAGACGACGCCGTCGGCCATCATGTTGTCGCGCTATCTCGGCCGCGACGGCGACGAGACGATGATCGCCCTCTACGTGCAACCGCGCTCGACGCCGGACGCCGTCGAGCGCTTCGAGGCCGCCGTCCATATGCTCGATCCGGCCGCGGTCATCACGGGCTACAGCCGATTGGAAACGAATCTCCGCGACTCGCTCCGCCACGATCTGCCGCGCATCGGTCTCGTCGCCGGTGTGCTGGTGCTGATGGCGCTCGCCGCCGCGCTCCGCCGCACGCGCGACGTCGTGATCGCCGCTCTCGTCGTGATCGGCGAGGTCGCCGCGGTCCTCATGCTCTTCCGCGTCTCGGGCATCCCCCTCCACGCATACTCCGCGCTGGTCTTGCCGGTCCTCCTAGGCATCACCGTCGACGAGGGCATGTTTCTCCTTCATCGCGCGTCGGAAAGTGAGGGACCCAACGCCATCGCCGAAACGCTCCGCGACGAGGGCCCGCCCATCGCGGCCACGGCTCTCACGACGGCGGCGGGCTTCGGCGCCCTCATCTTCTCCAACTTCGACGGCCTCCGCGACCTAGGCCTAGCCGGCGCCCTAGGCAGCACCGCAGGCCTGGTGATGGCCTTAACAATAGTCCCCGCAGGCCTCCGCCTGTTTCAAACCAGCCATCGCGCTCCGCGGACTTGAGAGACGCCGGCCGCTGGGAGGTGGCACGTCGGGCTCCAGGGCCCTCAGACGAGCCCCCGAAAGGTTTCAAAGAGGCGGTGAGGAGCGCGGCGAGTCTGGCGGCCCGGGAGCCCGACGTGCCACCTCCCAGCGGCCCACCGACAGACTCAGCGAAACCCGCGGTAGTCGATCGCCGAAAAAATGTTGTCCGCCGACTCCACCGCCACCAGCTGCTTCTCGTCGATCGCCCCTTGCTCGACACCATCCGCGAGCGCACGGAAGCGCGTCAGGTGCTCGGTGGTGCGGCGCACGGCGTAGTCGACGACGGTGCCGCGCGCGATGATGAACGCCCAGTCGCTCGCTTGCGCCAGCAAGAGCTCGCGCGCCGCTTGATCGAGGGCGCGCTTGGTGAGGCCCTGCGCGTCGGGATGCCGCCGCGCCAGGTCGACCATACGATCGGCGGCATGGTGCAGGTGGCCGTAGATCCAATCGTTCGCCGTCGAGAGCCATACTTCGTGGTAGCCCTTGAAGCCCCAGGAGCTCGTATTCGGCTCGGCCACTTGCTGCGTCGGGTATGCGTCGAGGTACTCGTCGAGCGTGGTCAGACGGAACTCGTCCTGCGCGGCGACGTGACGGCACAGGAAGTCGAGCCAGATCGGCCCCTCGTACCACCAGTGGCCGAAGAGCTCCGCGTCGAATGGCACCGTGAGGAGCGGCGGCCGTCCCGGGGGCGCATCCATGCGGGCGATCTGGCGCGCCCGGCTCTCGACGAAGTGCGCCGCATGGAGCTCGGCTTTGGCCCGCGCCCACGCCGGATTGTACGGCTCCTTGTGATCGCTCGTGCCGGTGACGCGGTAGTACTTGATGCCGGTGTACGCCCGCTGGCCGCTCGCCGAGAGAAACGGCCGCACGTCGTCCTCGGGCAGGTCGAATCCGATGTCGCGGTAGAACTCGCGATAGTCGAAGTCGCCCGGGTAGCCCTCGATCGAGCTCCACACCTGGCGGGCGCACTCGGCGTCCCGGCCGAACGCGGCGACGCCGGCCGGACAGAAGAGCGGGGCGTAGACTCCGTGGACGGGCGGCGACGACGCGAGCTCGATGGCATGCGTGTCGACGCAGAAGTAGCGAATGCCGGCGTCGGCGAGGACGCGGTCGAGCCCTGCATAGTACGCGCACTCGGGAAGCCAGAACCCCGACGTCGGCCGGCCAAAGAAGCGTCGGAACTCGCTCATGCCGAGATCGACCTGCATCTTCACGGCTTGCTCGTTCACCGCGAGGAGCGGAAGGCAGCCGTGCGTCGCGGCCGACGTCATGAGGCGGACGCTGCCGGTATCGGCGAGGGCGCCGAACGCGGCGATCAGGTTGCGCTTGTAGCGGTCGACGTACGTCGTGCGCGCGCCCGTGAAGGCCGCGAGGTAGTGCTCAGCGAGCGGCCGAAACGCCTTGTCGTTGCCCGTGCGGTGCACCTCGCGCTCGGCGAGCGCGATCCGTCCTTCGAGGTAGCGCTCGTAGCGCGACTGGAGGAGCGGATCGGCGAGCATGTTGAGCAACGGCGGCGAGAGCGAGATCGTGACGCGATAGGGCACGGCATCGGCGGAGAGACGCTCGAACGTGGCGAGCAGCGGCAGATACGTCTCGGTGATCGCCTCGAAGAGCCACTCTTCTTCGAGAAAGGTGCCGTACTCGGGATGACGGACCCATGGCAGATGGGCCTGCAGCACGAGGGCCAGAAGGCCACGCTCACCCGACATCCGTTATCCGACCTTACGGCTCGTTGCCGGCGTCGGCCGCGGTGGCGGTGGCGAGGCGGCCGCGGACCAGGCTCCAGCTGCCGCGCTGGGCTGCCGACGGCGCCGGGCCGGGCCACGACGATGGGGCTTGTCGCAACGCGAGCGGGGTCGGATCGACGTTGGCCGTTCCGGTCGTCGTGAGCGGCACGACTTCGCCGGCCGCGGCGCGCTCGGTCCACCCGACCGTCATCCAGCGCCCCGGTGCGGCGCCGGGTTGCTCGGTGCGGGGCGTCCAGACCGGCTGCGAGCGGGCGAGGGCGAAGAACCCGCCGTCCGGGCGCAAATAGCCAACCTCGGCGACGAAGCAGCCCGCGGGTTTCCCGACGTACGCGTAGAGCGAACGCGCGTCGCCCGCGATCGAGAAATCCTGGAAACGCGTTGGTGGCTTGGCGTCGAACGCGATTTGCGTGACGTCGTAGATGCGCAGCACGGAGCGCAGCTGATCGGAGGCGGCGCTCGTCCGAACCTCCGCGACGCGATCGCCGGAAAGATCCCAATACGCGTAGAGACAATGGGGGTCGCGCGCGAGCAGCACGAGGCGATCGCTGCCGTACGCGGCCGGCAGCACCGCGTCGGTTCGGAGCAGATCGGCCGGCGGCGCGCTCGCCGGCGGAACGCTCGGCGCTGCAATGGTGGGCGTTGCAAGGGCCGGCGCGGCGCGCTCGGGCGTTGGCGCCAAGCTCTGGGGCGAGCCTGGAGGCACGCTCGGCCGCTTGTGCGGTTGCGGCGTCGGCTGGGGCTGCAGCGCGTCGATCTGCGGGAGGTGTGCCAGCACTTCGCGCAAAGCCCGGAGGCTCGCTTGCGCGGCGGCCAACACTTGACGACGGAGGGTGCCTGCGAGGCGTTCTGCGACGCTCGTCGGCTCGAGTCGTTCGGAGGGATCGCTGGGAACCCGAGTCACGACGCGACTCTAGCGGCGTCGTCTCGGTGCGTCAAAGCATCATTCGCGGTTTCGTCAGCAATTCGGGGTGCTGCCGTCGTCGGCGGGCGCGGGCGGCGCGAGCCGAGCACCCGCGGGCGCGCTCGGGCGCGGGACGTTGGCGACCATCGCCCGTCCCGCCGGCCCCTGCCACCAGATGCAGACCGGCTGCGTGAGGTGCTCACGAATCTTCTCGAGGTGGCGGGTCTTCACGAGGACGGCGGTCGGTTGCGCGCGTGACAACACCTCGGCCGCGGCTTCGGGTGAGCGGACGCGGAGCACGGTGCGCTCGCCATAGTAGGTGAACGAGTGTCCGCGGGTCTTGTAGGCGTAGATCGTCGTCGCGGCCGGGAGATCGCGCGCCAGCTCGGCCGCGGTCCGAAGGCTGCTGAACTCGTTCACGACCGGCGTCCCCACCCGATAGAAGAGGATCTGTGTGGTGAGCGCCGCCACCGCAACGAGCACGGGAATCGCCTGCCAGCGCGCGTTCCGGATGACGTGCGCACCGGCGAGCGCGAAGATCCCGAGCGGCAGGGTCACCAAGGCCGCGCGCGCGAAGGGTGGATACGCGATCGCGACCCCGATCGGTGTCCCGATCGCGATGGCGGCCATCCCGAGGCTCCACGCGAGCGCCGGAAAGCGGAACGCCCGCGCGCGCGTCGCTGCCGGCGCGCGTACGACCCGATCCACGTAGACCGCGACCAGCAGCGCCAGCGCCGGGAAGATCGGGAGGAGATAGGTCGCGAGCTTCGCGCGCGAGAGGCTGAAGAACACGAATGGGGCGACGCACCACGTCAGCAGGAACGTCGCGAGGCGGTGCTGTCGGCGGGCGCGGCGAAGCGCGTACTGCAATGCGCCCGGCAGGAACAACGTCCACGGCAGAAAGGTGATCGGCAGGATCCACACGAAGAAATAGATCGGCTCCTGGTGGCCGGCGAGGGCGCGTCCGACGAAGCGCCCGACGTTGTGCTGCCACAAGAAGGTCCAGAGATAGTCCGGGGCACGGGCCGCCGCGACCGCGTACCACCCGACGACCATCCCGAGGACGAAAAACGTGCCTGCCCCGGGCTGGAGTCGCGCCAGCGGCGGTCGGGTCCGGGTGAAGAGCAGGAACGGGACGATGACCATCGCCGGCAGGAGCACGGCGACCGGCCCTTTGATCAGCAGGGCGGCGATCGGCAGCGCGTAGAGTGGCCACGTCGGCGGCCGAGAGGCCGTGAGCGGGAACGTGCGGCGCTCGCAGAGCACGAAGGCCTGGAGCAGGGTCGCGGTCGTGAGCAGCGTGAGCACCATGTCCATGCGGACCGAGCGTCCGAGCGCGACGAATTGCGCCGCCGTCGCGAGGATCACACCGGCACCGACCGCGGCGCGCCAGCCCACGCGCCGCCAGGCGAACCCTACGAGCAGTGCAATCGTGAGCGCGCTGGCGATCGCCGACGGCAGACGGGCCGCCCATTCGGTCCGCCCGAAGAGGGCGAAGGCGCTACCCACCATCCAGAAAAACCCCGGCG
>JBDSJB010000145.1:0-6846 GCA_039917665.1 Binatia bacterium | reverse complement strand
CCGACCTGCTGATCATCGAGAACAAGTACCAGTTCAAGCCGCCGCTGCCGTTCTCGCCGGGTGGCGAGGTGTCGGGCGTGGTGCAGAAGGTCGGCGCCAAGGTGACGACGCTGAAGCCGGGCGATCGGGTCCTCGGCGCGCCGGGTTTCGGCGGGTTCGCGGAAGAGCTGGCGATCGACGCGCGCAACTGCGTTGCGATCCCGGCAACGATGCCGTTCGACGCCGCGGCGGCCTTCCTCTTTACCTACGGGACGTCGCACTACGCACTGAAGGACCGCGCCGACCTGAAGCCAGGCGAGACGCTGTTGGTGCTCGGTGCGGCGGGCGGCGTCGGGCTCGCGGCCGTCGAGCTCGGGAAGGCGATGGGCGCGAAGGTGATCGCCGCCGCGTCCTCGGCCGACAAGCTCGCCGTGTGTCGCGAGCATGGTGCCGACGAAGGCATCGACTACTCCACGGAAGATCTGAAGGAACGGATCAAGGCGCTCACCGGTGGGGCCGGCGCCGACGTGATCTACGATCCGGTCGGTGGCGACTTCTCCGAGGCGGCGTTCCGCTCGATCGCGTGGGAAGGTCGCTTCCTCGTGATCGGCTTCGCGGCGGGCCCGATCCCGAAGATTCCGCTGAACCTCGTGCTGCTGAAGGGCGCGCAGATCGTCGGCGTCTTCTGGGGGTCGTTCACGGCGCGCGAGCCGGAACGTCACCAGGCCAACATCCGCGAGCTCATGGATTGGTACAGCGCCGGCAAGCTGAAGCCGCGGATCTCGGCGTCGTATCCGTTCACGCGCGTCGCCGAGGCACTCGGCGATCTCGCCGCGCGGCGAGTGAAGGGGAAGGTCGTCCTGATTCCGTAGCCGCGTCTACTTCGTGGCGGGAACGAACTTGTACACGTCGCCGTCGAGCGAGAGCAGATAGAGCTCGCCGGCGGCGTCCTCGCCGAACGACGAGAGATTGGTGAGCTGATTCTCGGGATCGAGCGCGGCGCGCCAGTCCCAGACCTCGGTCACGGGCTGTTCGGATCCGTTCCAGCGCAGGCTGCGCACCATCGCCGTGCAGTAGTCGGCGTAGAAATAGCGGCCGGCGAGCATCGGCAGAGCCTTACCGCGATAGACGTAGCCGCCGGTGATGGAGCAGCCCTCGTGGTGGTCGTACTCGATCACCGGTGGGGTGTACCGCTTCTCGTCGCACGCGTGGGGACCGAAACAATGAAAGCCTTCGACGACGTTCCAGCCAAAGTTGGTCGGGGTCGCGGACGCATGCGGCTTCGGCGGCTTGGCGGCGGCTCGTGCCTCGGGCGTCAGCACGTCGACCTCTTCGAACGCATTCTGTCCGACGTCGCCGATCCAGAGGTCGCCGGTCTGGCGATCGAAGCTGTAGCGCCACGGGTTGCGGAGGCCGAGGGCAACGATGCGCGGCCACTCGAATTCCGCTCCGGGATCGTGGTCGTCCATCAAGTCCACGTTGAACGCCAACATCTTGGCGAGCTTGCTCGCGGGATTCTGGCCGTTGCGCTTCGGATCGCCGCCAGCCCCGCCGTCCCCCAGGCCGACGTACAGCAGGCCATCGGGTCCGAAGGCGAGGTGGCCACCGTTGTGATTCGAGTAGGGTTGCTCGACGCCCCAGAATTCGACGTCACCATGCCTCACGGGTTTCGCGTGGTCGTCCCGTAAGTGATCGCGAGGCACAGCGAACTCGAGAATCTTCGTGTTGCCCTTCCTGTCGGTCAGGTTCACGAAGAAGCGTCCGGTCACGTAGAACGCCGGATGGAACGCCAATCCGAGAAGGCCTTGCTCGGATCCGGTCGATACCTGATCCGACAGGTCGAGGAACGGCGGCGCCTTCGGGTCGATCTTGCCGTCTCGCATGATGCGGATCGTCCCGGTCTTCTCGACGACGAACAGGCGGTCGCTCGGATCGCCGGGTGCGAACGTCAGCGCGACTGGCTTCGAGAGACCGGTCGCGACACGCACGAGCGACACACCGGCGCCGAGCGCCGCCGGCACCGGGACGGCCGCCGGACCGGTCGCCTTGGCGCGGCAGGCCGTCGCCGCGAGCGCCAGCAGGAGCACGAGGCGCGCCGCGATTACCGGGCGGACGTCAGCTCCTTGACGAGCGTGGCGTCGAACGTGACGTCGATCTTCGCGCCACCCGCACCGCTGTCGTCGACCGTAAACGAGCCAGTAATCTTGCCCGCGTCGTCGGCGGTAATCTTGAACGTGGCTGGGTCGGCGGTGCCGGAGTACTGCACCATCTGATCCTTGAAGACGACCCAGTAGTTCACGCGGGGACCACCGTCGAGGTCGATCGTCATGCCTTCGCCGAGATCGCCGTCGGAGCAACTCATCGCTTTGCAGGCGTCGAGCTTGGCCTTCAAATCCTTTGTGGCGAGCACGATGCGCTTGAGGATCTTCTTCTCGTCGACGGCGTCCGGTCCCTTCACGAGATACGCGTGCTGGACCGTCACGCTATTGCCCTTGTACGCGATCGTGCCCTTGGCGCTCTCCGCGCCGGCGCTCGCCGCCGACCCCACGAGTACGGCGACCATGAACCCAAGTCCGACTTGCGCTGCGTTCCGCATGCGGTGCCCTCCCGGCGCGGTGATCGCATGGAGCGCCGAGCGCTTCAACGGGCTCTTCAGCCGCCTCGCCGCGTGAACACCAGCACGTACTGATGCGCCAACAGCGCAGGCTCGGCCACGAGCGCGTAGCCAACGGCGCGCATCTCGTCGACGACTTCTGCCCGGGCGAGCCGATGCTCGGGCGGCGGCCCGATCTTCAGATCGTCCTTCTTCCAATCGACGATGGCGATGCGGCCCTGGGGCTTCACCGCGGCGGAGAGACGTCGCAGATACTCGAGGCGGCGATCGAAGTGGTGGTAGGTGTCGACGATCAGGACGAGATCGAGCGCGCCCGGCGGCAGACGTGGATCGTCGGTCGAAGCGAGGATCGGGACGACGGTCGCCGTTTTCTCCTGCTCGGCGCGCGTTCGGAGGTGCGCGACCAGGTTCGGCTCGGTGTCGACGGCGAACACGACGCCCCCGGGAGCGACGGCCGCGTCGAGGTAGCGACTGAAGTAGCCGGTGCCGGCGCCGAGGTCGGCGACCCACATGCCGGGTCGGAGCCCGAGCGCGGCTACGAGCTCACGCGGCTTCTGCCAGGCGTCGCGGCCGGGATCATCGAAGACGCGCCGCCATTGCTCGACGTCCGCGAAGTCATGGTTGCTGCCGGGCGTCGCGGCGAACGGCGCCGCCGTGGCCTTTGGGGCGGGATCCGCGGCACCGACGCGTGGCGCCGTCGCGGCGCAACCGACTGCGAGCGCGGCGGCGGCGAGAACATGGAGCGGCCGAAACATCGGCCGAGTGTCCCGTGCCGCGTGGGGCTAGGCAATCCGGGTCGGGTCAGAGACCGCGAAGATCGTCGAGCTGGGCCCCGTCGCAAGCGTCGGCAACCGCCAGGATCGTCAGTAGACCGACCGGCAAGAACGCCGATCCGACGTGCAGCACCATGGTCAGGATCACGAGCATCGTTGGTTCCTCCTCGGCGGGGCTCGTTGCACGACGTGGGCCAGCGCGCCGTCACAGCAATTCCGGTGCTTGGTCGGCGCACGTTGCAGTAACGCGACTGCGGCCGATGCGTGCGCGCCGCAGTCGAGACCATGCGGCCCGTTGGCCGGGTGCCCGTATTTCCTGGCCGGCGCCCGGCGTAGTATCCGGCACGATCGTTGCGATTGGTCTGACTGACATGGGCATGCACGGCTGCGGCAAACATCAGAGCGCGAAAGAATTCCGGCGCTGGGAACGACACTGGGAACGGCGTCGTAATCGACGTCCGGGCGAAACTCCCGAGCAGCTTGCCGAGCGCCGCGCGCGCTGGCGCGCCGCCGCCGAGGCGAGCTTCTACGCCCACGCGGCCGTCTATGGCGGGGTCATCACGCTGCTCGCGTTCATCAACCTGATGACGGGCGGCGGTCCCTGGTTCCTCTGGCCGGCACTCGGCTGGGGCATCGGGATCTTCTCGCACTTCATGGGCGTGTTCGGCTCGCGCATGGTGCGCACGCGCTTCTTCGATCCGGCGGTCGAGCGCGAGCTCCGGCGCGAGCGCGCCGTGATGCAGAACGAGAAGCAGGCCAGTATCGACGAGCTGTCGTCGACGATCGCCCACGAGATCCGCAACCCGATCGCCGCCGCGAAGAGCCTCGTGCAGCAGATGGGAGAGGATCCGCACTCGGTCGAGAACGTCCAGTACGCGCAGGTGGCGCTGGAGGAGCTCGACCGCGTCGAGCGCCGCATCTCGCACCTCCTCAAGTACGCCAAGGAAGAGGACTACGCGATGACGCTCGTGAACCTGGCGCACGTCGTCGACTCGGCGCTGACGCAGATGCGCGCCAAGCTCGACGCCGCGAGCGTGCGGGTGTCGCGGAACTACATCGTGGGTCCGACGGTGCGCGCCGACGCGGAGAAGCTGCGGCAGGTCTTCGCCAACGTGCTCGACAACGCGATCGACGCGCTCGGCGGCGTCGCCGAGGATCGTCGCATCGATCTCTTCATCGAGAACGGCGGCAGCGCGGCGACGGTTCGGGTGCGCGACAATGGCTGCGGCATGACCGAGGACGAGATCGACCACGTGTTCAATCCGTTCTTCACGACCAAGGAGAAGGGTACCGGGCTCGGCCTGGCGATCTCGCGGAAGATCGTCGAAGCGCACGAGGGCACGCTCGGCGTCACGAGCACCGTCGGGCGCGGCAGCGAGTTCGCCGTCACGTTTCCGATGCCGGGACCCAGCGCGTGACCGAGGAACGGACGATGCAAGCACGCGTGCTCGTCGTGGACGACGAGAAGGCGATGCTGCTGGCGCTCCGCGGCCTGCTCGGCCGCGAGGGGTACCAGGTCGAGACGGCCTCGTCCGGTGAGGCGGCGCTGCCGCTCCTCGACACCGGCAGCTTCCACGTCGTGATCACCGATCTGAGCCTGCGGGGCGTGAGCGGGATGCAGGTGCTCGAGCACGCGCGCAAGATCGATCCGGACGTCGCGGTCATCATGATCACGGCATACGGATCGGAGAAGATCGCCGTCCAGGCGATGAAGCTCGGTGCGGTCGACTACGTGCCGAAGCCTTTCGACAACGACGAGCTCCGCGCGGTGGTACGGCGGGTGGTCGATCACGTGGTGCTGCGGCGCGAGCACCGTCGCCTCCTCGCCGAGGTGCAGGACGCCTACGGGTTCGAGCGCATCGTCGGCCAGGCGCCGGCGATGCGGCGCATGTTCTCCGTGATCGACAAGGTCGCCGATACGGACGTGACGGTGCTGGTGCGCGGGGAGAGCGGGACGGGGAAGGAGCTGGTGGCGAACGCGCTCCACTACCGGAGCCCGCGGCGCCATCGCCCGCTCGTCGCCATGAATTGCGCGGCGCTCAGCCGCGATCTCGTCGAAAGCGAGCTCTTCGGTCACGAGCGCGGCGCGTTCACCGGTGCGGTCGCGCGCCGCGAGGGCAAGTTCGAGGCCGCCGACGGCGGTACGCTCTTTCTCGACGAGGTCGGCGACATGCCCCTCGAGACCCAAGCCAAGCTGCTGCGCGCGATCCAGGAGAAGAGCTTCGAGCGCGTCGGCGGCAACGGCGCGATCACGGTCGACGTCCGTCTGATCGCGGCGACCAATCAAGATCTCGAGGCCGCGGTGAAGGCCGGACGATTTCGCGAGGATCTCTACTATCGCCTCCGGGTCGTCGAGGTGGCGTTGCCGCCGCTGCGCGAGCGCCGCGAGGACATCCCACTCTTGATCGATCGGTTTCTGAAGGACGCCGCGGCGCGGTTTCAGCGACCGGTGCGGCCGCTGACCGGCGCGGCGCTCCGCGCCTGCGTCGCGCACGACTGGAAGGGCAACGTGCGCGAGCTGCGCTCGGCCGTCGAGCAAGCGCTGCTGTTGGCGCCGGCTGAGGAGCTCACGCCGACGGATCTGCTCGGCGGCGACCCTATGGTCGAGAGCATCCCGGCGCCGACGGCAGGCGGTTCGTTTCGCGCCGCCAAGGAGCAGGCGGTTGCCGCCTTCGAGCGCGACTTCCTCGTGCAGGCCCTTCGCCGCCACGACGGCAACATCACGAAGGCCGCGGAAGAGGTCGGCATGTACCGCCAGAACTTTCAGCAGAAGATGCGCGAGCTCGGCATCACCAGCGACGACGCGGCCAGCGACAGCTGACCGGCACGCTCCAACCCCGTAACCGAAAGAGGAGGCACCCCATGCGAATCTTCGCCCGTATCTACAACCTCGTCCGCGGCTCGCTCGCCGGTTGGATTCGGGGCCGCGAGCACCGTCATCCCGCAGCCGTCTACGAGAGCGCGATCCTGGAGCGGAGCGCCCAGTACGGCAAGCTCCGCGCGGCGGCGGCCGGCGTGCTGTACCTGCGAAGCAAGCTGACGAAGGAGCTCGAGCAGGCGTCGGCCGAGCTCGCGCGTGTCCGGGCGCAGCTCGACATCGCGGTTCAGCGCGACGACGACGCCGTCGCGCTCACGCTGATCGGTCGCCGCAACGCGCTCGGCGCGGAGGCCGAGCGCCTGACGGCCGAGCTGGCGGAGCTGACGGCCGAAGCCGACGCCGCCAAGCAGAATCTCGTCACCTTTCAAGGCGACATCGTCCGCCTGCGCGACGAGAAGGTGCGGATGATCGCCCGGCTCGCCAACGCGAAAGCGCGCCTGCGCTTCCAGGAGACGTTGAACGGCCTCGCGCCCGACGCCGACATCCGCGCCCTCGAAGGGGTGCGCGAGCACATCAATCGCTTGGTGGAGGAAACGAAGATCCAGCGCGACCTCGGCGATCAGGCGCTCGAGCAGCGCCTCGGCAAGATCCGTGAGGCCGAG
>JBDSJB010000144.1:0-18333 GCA_039917665.1 Binatia bacterium | reverse complement strand
TGGCGGTCGTCGACGAGCTGAACACCCGTGCCGACGTGCACGGCATCCTCGTGCAACTGCCATTGCCCGACGGCGTCGAAGCCGATGCCGTCATTCAGCGCATCACCCCCGCGAAGGACGTCGACGGTCTCACGGCCGTCAGCCAAGGGCGACTGCTCGCGGGAGTCCGGGGTCTCCGACCCTGCACGCCGCTCGGCATCATGCGGCTGCTGCGCGAGACCGGCGTCGACCTGCGCGGGGCCAATGCCGTCGTCATCGGGCGCAGCCTGCTCGTCGGAAAGCCGGTCGCCATGCTCTTGCTGGAGCAGCACGCGACCGTAACGATGTGCCACTCGCGCACCCGCGACCTGGCCGCCACCGTCCGGAACGCGGACATCGTCGTGGCGGCCGTCGGCCAGCCCGAGATGATTCGCGGCGACTGGATCAAAGAAGGAGCCATCGTGATCGACGTAGGGATCAATCGGATCGCGAGCGGTCGCCTCGTCGGCGACGTGGAGTTCGCGGCCGCGCGCGAGCGCGCCGCCTGGATCACGCCCGTGCCCGGCGGCGTCGGGCCCATGACCGTGGCCATGCTCCTCACCAACACCGTGACCGCAGCGGCCCGTACCTTCGAGGAAGCCGCGTGAGGAAGTCCAACGGCGAAACGTTGCAACGCACGCCGCTCTACGAGGAGCACCGCGCGCTCGGCGCCAAGCTCGTGGAGTTCGGCGGCTGGGAGATGCCGGTCTCCTACCGCGGCATCATGGAAGAGCATCGCGCCGTTCGCACTGCGGCCGGACTCTTCGACGTGAGCCACATGGGCGAGATCGAGGTGCTCGGGCCGCACGCCGGCGCCACCTGCCAACGGCTCACCTGCAACGACGTCCGGAGGCTCGCCAACGGCCACGTGCAGTATACGCTGCTCTGCCGCGAGGACGGCGGCGTCGTCGACGACGTGACGCTCTACCGCGTGAACGAGCAGCGCTACTTCTTCTGCGTCAACGCCTCGAACATCGCCAAGGACCTGGCGTGGATCCAGGAGAACGCCGGCCCCGCGACGATCGTCGATCGCAGCGCCGTCACGGCATTGATCGCCTTGCAGGGTCCGGCGGCCGTGCGCATCCTCGAACGCCTGACGCCGCTCACCTTGAGCGCACTCAAGAGCTTCCGTTTCGCGCGCACCGAAGTCGCCGGCCTCCCGGCCTTCATCTCGCGGACCGGCTACACCGGCGAGGACGGCTTCGAGATCTACGTCGACGAGTCGCGCGCGGTCACGGTGTGGACGGCACTCATGGCCGCGGGCACCGACGACGGCCTCGAGCCGATCGGCCTCGGTGCGCGCGACACGTTGCGCCTCGAAGCCGCCTTGCCGCTGTACGGCCACGAGCTCGACGATCAGACCTCACCGCTGGCGGCGGGTCTCGCGCGCTTCGTGAAGCTCGACGGCGAGGAGTTCCTCGGCCGCAGCTACTTGCTGCACGAGGAGGAGCAGGGCACTCCGCGCCGGCTCGTGGGGCTCAAGATGCGCGGCCCCGGCATCGCGCGCCAGGGCTATCCGGTCGTGTTCGAGGGAGCGACGGTCGGCATCGTCACGAGTGGGACCCACTCGCCGACGCTCGGTGAGGCCGTCGCGCTCGCGTACGTCACCGCACCGCTGGCGACGCTCGGCACGCTTCTCGCCGTCCAAGTGCGCGGCCGCGCGGTTCCAGCCGAGGTCATTCCGACGCCGTTCTACCGGCGCGCGCGCCCAGCATCGGCCCCCGTTCCGGTTCCGGAAGCGCTGCCCGCGAGCGGCGCCGACGACGAAGCGACCGCAGAGGTCACCACCGAGCCCGTGGCGCCGATCGAGCTCACGATTCCCGTGGACGAGGCCGATACAGATTCCGAGACCGACGACGTGCCGCCCGCCGCCCCAGAAGGAGAGAGCTGATGCAGGTTCCGGAGACCCTCCGCTACTCGGAAGAGCACGAATGGGTGCTGATCGCCGATGGCGTCGCCACGATCGGCATTACCGACCACGCGCAAGAGGAGCTCGGCGACATCGTGTTCGTCGAGCTGCCCGCGCTCGGAGCCGTGCTGACCAAGACCGCCACGCTCGGCGTCGTCGAGTCGGTGAAGGCCGTGAGCGACGTATACGCGCCGATCGGCGGCACCGTCACGACGGTCAACGAGCGCCTCACCGGCAACCCCGAGATCATCAACGAGGATCCTTACGGCGAAGGGTGGATGGTGAAGGTGTCCGTCACCGACACGGCCGAGGTCGACGGTCTCATGACGGCGGCGCAGTATCGCGAGTTCGTCGCGCAGGAGAAGGCGTAGACGCACATGCGGTACACTCCCCACACCCCGGCTGAGATCGAGGCCATGCTCGCGGCCATCGGCGCCCCGACGCTCGCCGCGCTCGTCGAGCACGTTCCCGCGGCGCTCCGCGATACGGCGGGCCTCGACATGCCCGCCGGCCTCGACGAGCGCGCCATGCGCCAGGAGCTCACGCTCCTCGCCAACCGGAATCGCACTGACGGGGTCGCGTTCCTCGGTGCGGGCGCCTATCCCCACTTCATTCCGGCGGCGGTCGAGCAATTGGCGGGACGCTCAGAGTTCGCGACCGCCTACACGCCGTACCAGCCGGAAGTGAGTCAGGGAACGCTGCAGGCGTCGTTCGAGTTCCAATCCGCGATCGCGGCGCTCCTCGGCATGGAAGTCGCCAACGCCGGCATGTACGACGGCGCCACCGCGACCGCCGAAGCCGTCCTGATGTCGCAACGTCTGAAGCCGGGCCGGCCGCGCGTGCTCATCGCGCGCGCGCTGCACCCGCAATATCGCCAGGTCATCAGCACGTATCTCGCCGGCATCAAGGACGTCGAGATCGTCGAGGTCCCATTCGGACCCGACGGGACGACGCCGTTGCCGTCCGCGGAGCTGCTCCGCCGCGCGTCGTGCCTCGTCCTCGGCTATCCAAACGCATTTGGCGTGGTCGAAGATCTGACCCGCGCCGCCGCCGGCGCGCACGCCGAGGATTGTCTCCTCATCAGCGCGACCAGCGAGTCGCTGGCCCTCGCGCTGCTGAAGACGCCCGGCGCGTGTGACGTCGACATCGCGGTCGCCGAAGGCCAGAGTCTCGGGCTCGCCCTCGGATACGGGGGCCCCGGGCTCGGTCTCTTCACCAGCCGCGACCGCTTCGTGCGAAGCCTGCCAGGACGTCTGGTCGGCGAGACCGTCGACGTCCACGGCCGTCGCGGCTACGTGCTGACGCTCGCGACGCGCGAGCAACACATCCGCCGCGAGCGCGCGACTTCCAACATCTGCACCAACCAAGGGCTCTGCGCGATCCAAGTCGTCGTGTATCTGTCGTTACTCGGACGGCACGGCCTCGCGAGTCTCGCGGAACGCAATCTGCGCGGAGCGCACGCGCTCGCCGACCGCTTGAGCGGAATCGGCACCGTGCACTTCGCGGCGCCGTACTTCAACGAGTTCGTGCTCGCGATTCCTGGCGCGCGCCGCCGCTGGCAGCACGCGGTGGCGGAAGGCGTCATCGCGGGGCTGCCGCTCGGCGATTGGTATCCCGAGCTCGAGGACGCTCTGCTCATCTGCGCGACCGAGCTCCACGACAGCGCGGCGATGGATCGCCTGGTCGCCGTGCTCGACGCGCCACAAGCCTCAGCCGAGCCGAAGCGCCGCGGGGGCCGCTCGTGAGCACGACACCCTACGGCGTGCTGCGCCCCGGCGTGTTGCCAGAGCCCCTCATCTTCGAGCGCGGAACGGCGGGGCGCACCGGCGCCACCTGCGACCCGAACGAGGTACCCGGACCTTCCTCGACCGACGTGATTCCAGCCGCACTGCGCCGAGACGACGGCCTCGCCGGCATGCCGGAAGTGAGCGAGCTCGACGTCGTTCGTCACTTCACGCGCCTGTCGCAATGGAATCTGAGCGCCGCGACCACGCTGTACCCGCTCGGGTCTTGCACGATGAAGTACAACCCGATGGCGAACGAGGCGGTCGCCCGCATGCCCGGGTTCGCGGCGCTGCACCCGCTCGTGCCCGACGCCTGGGCCCAAGGCACCCTCGACCTCATGTGGCAGCTCGCCGATTTTCTGCGCGCGATCAGCGGACTGCCGGGCATCAGCCTGCAGCCTGCCGCGGGTGCCCATGGGGAGCTCACCGGCATCAAGATGGTGCGGGCGTACCACAACGACCGCGGCAATCCGCGGAAGCGCGTCCTCATTCCCACCAGTGCACACGGCACCAATCCGGCGAGCGCGGCGCTCTGCGGCTACGGCGTCACGGAAGTTCCCGCGAACGACGCGGGCATTTTGGAAGTGGAAACCGTCCGCCGCCTGCTCGACACCGACGTCGCCGCGATGATGGTGACGAACCCGAACACGATCGGCGTCTTCGAGCGCAACATCCAAGCGATCGCCGAAGCGGTCCACGAGGCGGGGGCGCTGCTCTATTGTGACGGCGCGAACATGAACGCGCTCATGGGCGTCGCGAAGCCCGGCGACATGGGCGCCGACGTCCTGCAGTTCAACTTGCACAAGACGTTCTCCACCCCGCACGGTGGCGGCGGTCCGGGCGCGGGCCCAGTCGCGGTGTCGGAGCGCCTCGAAGCCTATCTCCCGACCCCGCGCATCGTTCGCGACGCCAATGGCTATCGTTGGAGCGAGGATTTCCCGAAGGCCATCGGCCGCGTCCGCTCGTTCCACGGCAATGTCGGGATGCTCGTCCGCGCCTACGCCTACATGCGCACGCTCGGTGCCGAAGGTCTGACCGACGTGACGGCCATGGCCGTGCTCAACGCCAACTACGTCCGTGCGCGACTGGCCGGCACGTTGCCGCTTGCCTACGACACGCCATCGCTCCACGAGTGCGTCTTCAACGACCGCGACCTCGACAAGACCGGCGTTCACACGCTCGACCTCGCGAAGCGCCTGCTCGACTACGGCTTCTTCGCGCCGACCATTTATTTCCCGCTGGTCGTTCCCGGCGCAATCATGATCGAGCCGACGGAGACCGAGAGCAAGCAAACGCTCGACGAGTTCATCGGCGCGATCGAGGCCATCGTGGGCGAAGCCCGCGATACACCCGACGTCGTCAAAGAGGCGCCGCACAACACGTTCATCGGCCGGCTCGACGAGACCAGGGCCGCGCGTCGGCCCGTCTTGCGCTGGCGTCCGAGCGCGGCGCCGAAGTCGGACGCCTGATCGCCGACGCTGCTGCTACAGCAGCCCGACGCTGAGACGGCTCTCGATGCGCCCCGACCCCCCACCAGGGGAGGGTTGGTAGGCGCGGAGCTGCGCTTGGAACACGAACTCGAAGTCGCCGTTGGCGTTGGCAGCCGCTTTCGGTGGGTTGTTGTCGAAGGCGGCGGTGTTCAGCGCATCGGAGAGCGTGTCGTCCATGTTGGCGCTCCCGGACTGCCCCTCGATCTGCACCGACTTGAGCTTGCCGCGTGGGTCGAGGATCGCGCGCATCTGGACGGGGTGATTCGCGCTCAGGATCTGCTGCAGCTCGAGTCGACGTTGGCGAATGATGAGGTGTTGGAAGACGCGCTCACCGACGCGACGCACGAACGGCGAGAACACGTTCGCCTTCGTGTTGAGGAGGGTCACACTCCCGCGTTGGATGTCGGGGAGGTTGTCGAGCGTGCCGCGGGCGCCGGGCAGGCTCCACTCGGGCGTCACGGGCGGGACGGCGAGCGCGAGCTTCCGCCGTCCATTGCCGACCTCCTCGCTGTCCTCGGCGGTATCGGGTGTCGGGCGTTGCGTGCGCACCAGCTCGCCCGGCTGCGCGAAGAGATCGTCCAGAGCGGGTGCGCGCTTGGGCTCGGGCGGAGCGGGCTTCACCGGTGGCGCGGGCTTCGCCGCCATTTGCTTCGGTTGACGCGCCGGAGGCGGGCGATCGGGCGCGACCGCGCGCGGTTGCGGCGCCGCTTTCGGAGCCGGTGGCGCTTCGGGGCCAGGGTTGGGAACGCCCGGGTTCACGGTCTCGTGCTCGACCTCGTTGTCGCGATCGCTCTCGAAATGCGGGTTCTCGGGCGCGCGGTCGTTGATCTGATCCGGCGGCGCCACCATTTGACGGGGCGCGGGGGCCGCTGGCGGGGGCTTCGGTTGGTCTGGCGGCAACAACGCCACCTCCAGCGGAGGCTCGACGACGGGCCGCGCGTCGCCCGATGGCAAAGGCATCAGCAGGAACGCGAGGAGGTGCAGCAACGCCGATAAGGCGATCGCGAGCGCTAGGGGCCGGCGGCCGCTCGGGGCGTTCATCGAGGCGCGGATTCTATTCGGCGCAGAGACGCAGTCGCAACTCGCATGGGGCGCTACGTCCTCGCAGATCCCGTCGAAACGGCAAACCCTATTGCGCGCCTCCGAACGGTTCTCCTATAGTCGCGCGAGCGCAGCTCGCGCCCGCGGAGAATCGCATGTTCGGTTTCGGGATGGGAGAGATGTTGGTGATCCTGGTGATCGTCTTGATCATCTTCGGAGCCGGTCGTCTGCCCGAGCTCGGTGAAGGGCTCGGCAAGGGCATCCGAAATTTCCGGAAGGCCACCAGCGAGCCCGACTCGATCGACGTCACCCCACCGAACCCGGCAAGCCCGGGCGGAGCGGCGGAGTCGAAGCCCGACGCGTCGGGCGGACGCTCAACACCCGCGAGCTGAACTCGCGGAGCTCTCGCGGCGGCTCGAGAAACACGATCAGAAACGGGGTCGTCTCGCCGGGTGCGAGGGCAATGACCGGGTCGAGCCGTTGCAGTAGGGCGATCTCCGCCTCCGAAAGATCCGTCAGCGTCGTGCGATTGCCCGTCGCCACCACCTTCTGATCGAGCTCGCCGCCCCCGAGCCCGTACAGCGCACCCGCCACCTCGATGCGCTCGATCGTCATGGGCGAGTTGTTGCGGGCGTCGCCCGAGATCACGAAGACGCGCCGCGCGTTCCGCAGCTGCTGGAAGCGACCCTGGACGTTCTTGAGCTCGACCTTGGTCGTGAGATTCCGATCGTGCGCGAAGCCGGCGCCCGCGACTGGGATCTTCGAGAGCCAGGCGGCGGTCTGCTCCGGCGCCACCCGGACGACGAGAGCGAGCGCGGCGAACCCGGACACCGCGACGCCGAGCGCGCGAATGATCGTATTGAATCCAGCGGGAACCTTCATCGTCTCCTCCACCCGAACGACCCGGCGCGTGTCTTTCGCACCGGTCGGCTGCTCGTCGATCAACTCGTCGAGGTCGTCGACCTCCTCGTCGTCGTCCTCGTGAAGGTCGTCGGGGCCGTCGCCGAGATCGTCGAGGGTGAGCTCGTCGTCCGCGGCCGGCTCGGCGAGCACGTCGCTCCCGAGCTCGTGCCTGGTCCCGTGGTGCTCCGCGAGACCGTCGGTCGCGAGATCGTCGTCGATGCCGAGCTCGTGATCCTGGTCGCGATCGCGGCCGTCCGCGTGGGCGCGGACGTCGTCGATTTCGTCGTGGTCGTCGTCGGCCTCGGCCACATCCGCCGCGGCGTTCGCGAGCATGCCCGCCTGAGCAACGATGGCGGTTTCCTCGGCTTCGAGCGGGGTACGGACGATGACGGCATCCCGCGACGCCAACGCGGGCGCGGCCGCGCGCTCGATGACGGACGGCGGCTCGGGAGCCGGTGGCGGATCCGCTACCAGCAGCTCCGCCGAC
Organism: Binatia bacterium; assembly: GCA_039917665.1. Classification (GTDB taxonomy): domain Bacteria; phylum Desulfobacterota; class Binatia; order UTPRO1; family UTPRO1; genus UTPRO1. The sequence goes on along the minus strand of JBDSJB010000144.1, from coordinate 10,701 downwards.
TGGCGTTCCGGAAAGATGAACTCCATCGTATCCGGCGCGGCAGCTGCCGCGGCACGACGCTCGGACGGTGCCGCCTCAGTCGGCGGCGTCGCGCCGGGAAACTGTCGAAAGAGGTGATGACAGCGCCCGCATTTGAAGAGCGGATTCTCGACCGGCGAAGCCGCGGCGACACGCCAACGTGTCGAGCAACGCGGACATTGCATCATCATGTGAGCACCTTCCACCGCCGCCACCCAGTTCGCCCGCCAGGGCGCCTTCCCTCAGCTCACCACACCACCTGTTCGATCCCACCGCGAGTGCGAAAGGGGGGACTTGAACCCCCACGAGTTTTACCCCACAGGATCCTGAATCCTGCGCGTCTGCCAATTCCGCCACTTTCGCGTACTCGATTTTCCTAGCGTTCTTCGTCGGAGCTGTCCAGCGTTGCTCCCCGTTGGACGCTTCGAGCCGCGGCGATTGGCGCTCGCGCGCGAGCCGCGTAGAAGCCGCCGGTCAAGACGGCGCTGACGATACCAACGAGGCCGAACGCTACGAGGCAGATGACGAGCAAGACGATGCCGACCTCGTCGAACGGCCCGATCTTCCGCGACGGATCGATCGTGAAGATTGCCGCGACAGCAGACACCGCGAGCCCGATCACCAGCACGACCGTCACGAGCAGCAGCAGCCCCGCCGCGACGAGCACACGCGGGACAGCCTGGGGCGCGCGCCATCCAAGATCGTCAGCGCGAGCTGCGTTCGCGCTCGCGCTGCTCGGGCGTCTCGTGCGGCCGCGCGAAGTCGTCCTCGAGCCGCCACGTCGTGCCGATCTCGGGGGTGGACGCCTCGATGACCTCGCAGTCGGTGATGCCAATCAAGCGATGCACCTGACCGAGGCTACAGGTGTAGCCGACACCGAGGCTGAGCTCGGTTTCGATGAGGGTGCCCTGCGCGTCCTGCCACACGACTTGCGCGCGGCCGCGGAGCAGGAACCAGCTCTCGCGCTTCTGATCGTGGAGCTGCAGCGACAGGCGGGCGCCGGCGTTGATGTGCAGGAGTTTCCCCGCGTACGGCAGACCATCCGGCGTCCAGTGCACTTCGAAGCCCCACGGCTTTTCGATGCGACGCACGTAGGGTGCGTTGGTGAACGCGGACGGATCGAAGGGAGGCGGTCGATCGCTCATCGCGCGACAGTGTAGCCGACCCCGGTCGGTCGTGCGCCCCCTCATTCGCATCGCCCTCCCGATTTCCCACCTCCGGGCCCCTCTGCTATCTCCAGCCGGATGTCCGCGCCGATCAAGGTCATCGATCCCGAGACGCTTCCGAAGCATTTCGAGGCCAGGGAAGTGGAGGCCCGGCTGCACGAGCGATGGGATCGTCTCGGCGTCTACGCGCACGATCCGGCCCGCCCCCGCGACGAAACCTTCGTCGTCGACACGCCCCCGCCGACGGTATCGGGCTCGCTGCACGTCGGCCACGTCTTCAGCTACACCCACACCGATGTCCTCGCGCGCTACCACCGGATGCGCGGCCAGAACGTGTTCTACCCGATGGGGTGGGACGACAACGGGCTCCCGACCGAGCGTCGCGTCCAAAACCATTTCCATGTCCGCTGCGACCCGCGCGCCCCGCACGAGCCGGACCTGAAGCTGGCACCGGCGACGGCTGCCGAGGCCAAGCAGCCGCCCCGGTTGGTGTCGCGTCCGAATTTCATCGACCTCTGCCTCGAGCTGACCCACCAGGACGAAGAGGCGTTCAAGAATCTCTGGCGACGCATCGGCCTCTCCGTGGACTGGTCGCTCGAGTACTCCACGATCGATCCGCGCTGTCGCCACCTCGCGCAGCTGAGCTTCCGCGATCTCTTCGAGAAGGGCCACGTCTACAGCGTCGAAGCGCCGACGATGTGGGACGTCGACTTCCAGACCGCCGTCGCCCAAGCGGAGGTCGAAGACCGGCCAACGCGTGGCGCGTTCCACGACGTCGCGTTCGGCGTCGAGGGTGGCGGCGAGTTCACGATCGCGACGACGCGTCCCGAGCTGCTCCCGGCCTGCGTCGCGGTGACGGCGCATCCGAGTGACGCCCGCTATCGCCATCTCTTCGGGAAGACCGCCCGCACGCCGCTCTTCCACGTGCCGGTGCCGATCTTCGCGAGCGAGCTCGTCGATCCCGAGAAGGGCACGGGCATCTTGATGGTGTGCACCTTCGGCGATGCGACCGACGTCGTCTGGTGGCGCGAGCAGAAGCTGCCGCTTCGTCAGATCATCGGCCGCGACGGCCGCCTGGTGGCGGTGCAGTTCGGCAGCGACGCGTTCCCGAGCCGTGATCCCGAGGCGGCGAACACGCGCTATGCGCAGATCGCTCGCAAGGGCGTCGGCGGCGCGCGCCAGGCGATCGTCGAGATGCTGCGCGATGCGACGACCGACAGCACGGGTACGGGCACCGCGCCGCTCCGCGCCGAGCCGAAGCCGATCGAGCACGCGGTCAAGTACTTCGAGAAGGGCGACCGGCCGCTCGAGTTCATCTCGACCCGGCAATGGTTCGTTCGGCTGCTCGACAAGAAGGAGCAGCTGCTCGCGATCGGCGACGAGATCCGCTGGCACCCCGACTTCATGCGGCTCCGCTACCGCAATTGGACGGAGAATCTGAACGTCGACTGGTGCGTCAGCCGGCAGCGCTACTTCGGCGTACCGTTTCCCGTCTGGTATCCGCTCGATGCCGATGCCCAGCCCGACTACGACCATCCGATCGTCGCCGCCGCGGCCACAATGCCCGTCGACCCGACCGTCGACCTGCCGCCGGGTTATGGCGCCGACCAGCGCGACCAGGCGGGCGGCTTCACTGCCGAAGCCGACGTCTACGACACTTGGTTCACGAGCTCGCTGACGCCGCAGATCGCCTCGGGCTGGGTGCTCGATCCCAACCGTCACGCGCGCCGCTTTCCCGCCGACATTCGGCCCCAGAGCCACGAGATCATCCGAACGTGGGCGTTCTACACGATCGCCAAGGCTTGGCTGCACGAGCACACGATGCCATGGAAGCACGTCGTGATCTCCGGGTGGATTCTGGATCCCGACCGCAAGAAGATGTCGAAGAGCAAGGGCAACGTCGTGACGCCGATGCACCTGCTCGACGAGTACACCTCCGACGGCTGCCGCTATTGGGCCGCGAGCGCGCGCCTCGGCACCGACACCGCCTTCGACGAAAAGGTCCTGAAGGTCGGGAAGCGGCTCGTCACCAAGCTCTACAACGCCGGCAAGTTCGTGCTCGCGCAGGCGGGTCCGCACGCGCCGATCGACGTCGAGCTCGATCGCGCCTTCGTCGAGCGGCTGCGCCAGCTCGTCACGCGTGTCACCAAAGCGTTCGACGCGTTCGACTACGCGCACGCGTTGCAGGACACCGAGTCGTTCTTCTGGCACGACTTCACCGACACGTACCTCGAGCTCGTGAAGCATCGCGCCCGCGACGACGCCGGCGGCTCGGCGATCGCGGGCCTGCGGCTCGGACTCCGCGTGTTGCTCCGGCTCTTCGCGCCGGTGTTGCCGTACGTGACGGACGAGGTCTGGTCGTGGGTGTTCGCCGAAGAGACGGACACGCCGAGCATTCACCGCGCGCCGTGGCCGACGCTCGAGGAGCTGAGCACGATCGCAGCCCCGGCCGACGCGACATGCTTCGACGTCGCCGTCGCGTGCCTCGCCACGATCAACAAGGCAAAGTCCGAAGCGGGAGTTTCCCCGGGCCGCGGTGTCGCCCAACTGACGTTGGCAGCAAGCTCGGAGACGCTGCGCCAGCTCGCGACCGTCGAGCGCGACGTGCTCGCGTCGGCCCGCGTCGAGCGCCACGATCTCGCCACGGACGACGCGCTCGCCGCCGGGACGTTCGAGGTTCGGAAGGCGGAGTACGTGGCGCCGGTGGAGGCCTGACGGCGATGGCGGACGCACACGCGGATCGCGTCGCCGCGCTGGCGGAACATCCCTCGATCCGTCGGCTCGTCGCTGCCGCGCTCGAAGAGGACATCGGCCGCGGCGACGTCACGAGCGCCGCCGCGTTGCCGCCCGGACTGCAAGCGACGGCCATCATCTCGACCGAGGAGCCGTGCGTCGTAGCGGGCCTGTTCCTGGCACCGCTCGCGTTCCGCCTGGTCGATCCGAGCCTCGCCGTCGACGTGGTGCTGTCGGAAGGCGCGCAGGGCGGCGTGGAGACCCCGGCCGTCACGATCGCCGGCTCGGCAGCGGCGATCCTCGCCGGTGAGCGCGTCGTGCTGAATCTGCTGCAACACCTCGCCGGCGTCGCCACGCTCACCAGCCGCTTCGTCGCCGCCGTCGCCGGCACGCGTGCTGCGATCGTCGACACGCGGAAGACCATCCCCGGGTTGCGGCTGCTCGAGAAACACGCCGTGCGCATGGGCGGCGGCATGAACCATCGCTTCGGGCTCGACGACGGCATCCTCATCAAGAACACCCACGTCGCGCTCGGGGGCGGTACGGCAGCGGTCGTTGCGCGGGTCCGCGCCGAGGCGCCGAGCGCGCTCCGTGTGCAGGTCGAGTGTCGGAGCGCTGCCGAGCTCGACGCCGCGCTTGCGGCCGGAGCCGACGCGGTCCTGCTCGACAATCAGACGCCCGAGGAAGCAGCCGCGCTCATTCGACGCGTCGCAGGACGCGTGCCCGTCGAGCTCTCCGGCGGGATCAATCTCGCCAACGTCGCAGCGTACGCGGCCGCGGGCGCCGACCGCCTCTCGATCGGTGCCCTCACGCACTCGGCCCCCGCAGTCCCGCTCCACCTCAGAATTCGCGCAACGTCGTGACGCGACGCCAGCCATGGAGACCAGCGAGCGCATACTGACCCTGCTACGACGCGAACCAGTGGTGTCCGGAGAGGCTCTTTCCGCGACGCTCGGCGTCTCGCGCGCTGCGGTCTGGAAACACGTCGAGGCCTTACGCGCCGACGGCTACACGATCGAGTCCCACCGCGCGCGCGGCTACGCGCTCACCGCGAGCCCCGATCGCTTGATTCCGGCGGAGATCACGCGCCACCTGGCGACCGAGCGCTTCGGTCGGCGCCTCGAGTGTTTCGAGACGATCGACTCCACGAATGTGCGAGCGGCCACCCTGGCGCGCGACGACGCGCCCGAGGGCACGCTCGTCCTGGCCGAGCGCCAGACCCGCGGGCGTGGCCGCCTCGGACGGAGCTGGGTGTCGCCGGCCCGCGTGAATCTCTATGCGAGCTTCGTGCTGCGGCCCCGTCTGTCTCCCGCCGACGCGCCGCAGCTCGCGCTCGCGGCCGCCATCGCCGTCGCCCGTGCGCTCGGCCCGCTCGCGCCGGGCCGGGTCGCGATCAAATGGCCGAACGACTGCCTGCTCGACGGCAAGAAGGTCGCCGGCATCCTCACGGAGATGGACGCCGAGGTCGATCGCGTACGCGCCGTCATTCTGGGCATCGGCGTCAATCTCAACGCGCCGGCTCGCGCCTTCCCGAGCGAGCTCCGGGCCACGGCCACGTCCGTGCTCCTGACGACGGGAACGCCCGTCGATCGCCCGCGCTTCGTCGCCACGCTCTGTGCCACGCTCGAGGCGGTCTACGATCGCGTGGTCCGTGACGGCTTCGCCGCCGTCGCGCCGGAGTGGGAGTCGTATTCCTGCCTCACGGGACGGGAGGTCACGATCGACGGCGGCGGCAAACGCAGCTCCGGGACGGTACGGGGGATCGACACGAGCGGCCGGCTCGTGCTGGATGGTCTGGCCGGCGAAGAACGCATCCTGGCGGGCGACGTCTCACTCGTGAACGGATACCGCGGACTTGCCGCCCCGGCGAAGGAGAGTCGCACATGAGTCAGGTCTTGCTCGCGATCGACGTCGGCAACACGCACACGGTGATCGGGGTCTACGAGAATGATCGACTGATCCGCCATTGGCGCGTGCTGAGCGATCCGGGCCGCACCTCCGACGAGTACGGTGTGCTGCTCTGGAATCTCTATCGCGCGTCCGAGCTGCCGATTCCGCGTCACACCGACATCATCGTCTGCTCAGTCGTGCCGCCGATGACCAAGGTCGTGGAAGACGTCTGCCGCGATTACTTCCATTCGGAACCGCTCGTGGTCGGGCCCGGCGTGAAGACCGGCATGCCGATCCTCTACGACAACCCGAAAGAGGTCGGCGCCGATCGCATCGTCAACGCCGTCGCCGCCTACGAGAAGTATCGCAGCACCTGCATCGTGGTCGACTTCGGCACCGCCACCACTTTCGATTGCGTCTCCGCGAAGGGCGAGTATCTCGGCGGCGTCATCACTCCAGGCCTCGGCATCTCGCTCGACGCGCTCGTGACGCGGACGGCCAAGCTGCCACGCGTCGAGCTGATCCGGCCGCCCAAGGTGGTCGGCAAGAACACCGTCCACGCCATCCAGGCCGGCATCGTCTACGGCTATGTGTCGCTCGTGGATGGGCTCGTCGGCCGCATCCGCGGGGAGATCGGCACCGAAGCCCGCGTGATCGCGACCGGGGGCTTCGCGACGATGCTCGCGCCCGAGTCGACCACGATCGAAACCTTCGACGAGTTCTTGACCCTGGAGGGGCTCCGGCTCATTCATCATCGTAACCAGTAGCGCCTAGCGCCGCACGGAGGATCGTATGCCTGCCGAAGAGGTCGCACGGATCCGGAACATCGGCATCGTCGGGCAGGGTGGCGTCGGGAAGACGCTGCTCGCCGACGCCCTGATACTGGCCGCGGGCGGCGCGACGCGCCTCGGACGCACCGACGACGGCAGCTCGCTCTTCGACGTCGAGCCCGAGGAAGTCCGGCGGAAGACCTCGATCAGTACCGCCATCCATCACGTCGCCTGGCGGAAGCACGACCTCACCATCGTCGACACGCCGGGCTACGCAGCGTTCCTCGCCGACACCCGTGCCGCGATCCCCGCACTCACCGGTGCCGTCTTCGTTCTCTCGCCCCACGGCGAAGTCAAGGTCGAGCTCGAGCGCGTGTACGGCTGGTGCAGCGAGCTCGGCGTTCCCGCGATCGGCTACATGAGCCGCCTCGATCGCGAGCCGACGGATCTCGCCGACGCGTTGGCGCCGGTGGCGCGCGTGCTCGACACCACGGTGTTCCCGATCGCGATCCCGATCGGGTCGAGTGGCGATCTTCGGGGGTACGTCGATCTGGTGACGATGAAGGCGATGATCGCGAGCGCGGACTTCGCAGCGCCGCAGGCCGGCCCCATTCCCGACGACGTCGTGGCCATCGCCGGCGAGTATCGTGACCGCCTGCTCGAAGCGGTCGCCGAGACCGACGACACGCTCCTCGAGCACTATCTCGAGAACGGCGAGCTCGGGGAAGAGGAGATCCGTGTCGGCCTTCGGAAGGGCGTCCTCGCGCACACGCTCTTCCCCGTCCTGGTTGGCACCGCCGCGCGCGGCATCGGCGTCCACGCGGTGCTCGATGCAGCCGTCGACCTGCTGGCGTCGCCGGCGGACCTGGTCGCGCCGGAGGCGATCGACGCCAAGACCGGCCAGCCCGTCGCGCGTCCCCCGGATCCGTCCGCGCCCTTTGCCGCCTTCGTGTTCAAGACCATCAACGATCCGTTTGCCGGCAAGCTGTCGGTGCTCCACGTGGTCTCCGGACGGGCGCAGAGCGACTCGACCGTGCTCAACACCAGCCACGGCTCGAAGGAACGGCTCGGCCAGCTGCTGCGGCTCGAAGGCAAGAAGCAAGCGCCGATCGCGAGCGCCGTCGCGGGCGAGATCTGCGCCGTCGCGAAGCTCAAGGAAACCGCGTCGGGAGATACGCTCGCCGACGAGAAGGCGCCCGTGTTGCTGCCAAAGCTCCCGACGTTCGAGGCCGTCATGTCGTTCGCCGCTCAGCCGAAGAGCAAGGCCGACGAGGAGAAAGCGACCCAGGCATTGCATCGCATGATGGAGGAGGATTTGGCCCTCCACATCGAGCGCGACCCGGAGAGCCGCGAGATCATCGTCGCTGGCTCGGGGCAGCTCCACATCGAGGTCGTGGTCGAGCGCCTGAAGCGCAAGTACGGCGTCGAGGTCGAGCTGAAGGCCCCGAAGGTTCCGTATCGCGAGACGATCAAGGGCCGCGCCGAGGTTCAGGGCAAATACAAGAAACAATCCGGCGGGCGCGGCCAATACGGCGACACCTGGATCAAGCTCGAGCCTCTCGCGCGCGGGAACGGGTTCGAGTTCGTCGACGAGATCGTCGGGGGCTCGATTCCGCGTCAGTACATTCCCGCGGTCGAGAAGGGCATCCGCGAGGCGATGCCGCGTGGCATCCTCACCGGCTCACCTGTGGTCGATTTCAAGGTGACGCTCTTCGACGGCTCGTACCACGACGTCGACTCGTCGGAGATGGCGTTCAAGATCGCCGCGTCGATGGGCTTCAAGGACGCACTCGCGAAGGCACGGCCGATACTGCTCGAGCCCATCATGCGGCTCGAGGTGACGGTCCCCGACGAGTCGATGGGCGACGTCATCGGTGATCTCAACTCGCGCCGTGGCCGGGTGCTCGGCGTCGATCCGAAGCCGCCGAACCAGGTCATCCGCGCCGAGGTCCCCATGGCCGAGGTGCTGAAGTACGCCCCCGACCTGCGCTCGATGACCAGCGGCCGCGGCGATTTTCATTTGAGCTTCGCCCACTACGAGGAGGTGCCGCCCCACCTCGCTGAGCGTGTGATCAAGGAAGTGCGCGAGCAACGTGGCGTTCACGCCGCGAACGAGTAGTCTCCGCGGATGGAAGACGAAGAAGCGATCGCCGCGTCCGTCGTGGCCGGCACGGACGGGATCGAGGTACCGACGGAGCTCGTCGAGGAGCCCGACAAGGGTGCGGCCGTCGAGAAGTCGTTGCTGCAAAAGCTCCAGGAGATGCCCGTCGGGGCGAAGATCAAGCTCGCGCTCCGCGGCAACCGCGAAACCCGCATGCTGCTCCTGCGCGACGCCAACCGGATGATCCGGCGCTTCGTCCTGCAGAATCCCCGCCTCGGGGACGACGAGATCATCGCCATTTGCAAAAACCGCAGCGCCGATGAAGAGCTACTGCGGATCATCGCCGACAGCCGCGAGTGGACGAAGAACTACCAGGTGCGCATCAGCCTCACGAGCAATCCGAAGACGCCGCTCGTGCTCGCGTTGCGGTTCGTCAGCGGCCTCCCCGATCGCGACATCCGGATGCTCGCCAAGAGCAAGAATGTCTCGCAGACCGTCGCCGCGGCGGCGAAGCGCATCGTCGCCACCAAGCCGCCCGGAGCAGGCTGAGCGCAGCGTTCAGCGCCAGTCGTCGAGCGCGTACACGTCGCTCCGGCTGTAGCCGGCGACGTTTGGTCGGTGCATTGCGACGCCCTGAATGATCGTCCGGAACCCGCGCGCTTTGAGCGCGGCGGACGCATGTTCGCGCGCGAGGTTCACGCCGGCCACGATCGTCCCGACGCCGACAGCCGCTGCGAACGCTTCGCACGCGTCGAGCAGCACCTCGAAATGCTCAGCCGCGCGCTCGCCGCACGCTGCGGCACCGAACTTGACGTAACAGGTGTCGGCACCGGCCTCGGTGCCCGCGCCGACGTGACAGATCGCGAACGCTGCGACGGCACCCTCGTCCCGCACCAGGACGACGTCTCCGAGGCCATGCTCGAGAGTCGCCTGCAGCTCGTGGCCGAGGTCGAGACCCGCGTGCAACGTCTCGCTGACGGCGCGACATTCGATCCAGGCCTGGGCCCGCTCCGGGCCGTCGAGGATACTGGCCCGGACCCAGTTCGGGGCGGTCGTCGGAGCCCCGACGGGCTTCGCGCCGACGATCGTGAGGAAGCGCGCGTGAAACCCGTACTTCCCGTAGAGCCCGACGTGCTTCGCGCTCTGCGCGAAGGTGAAGAGCCCGGCGTGCCTCACCCCCGCCGCGGCGAAGTGCTCCATGACGGGCTCCAGGAGCTGCTGCGCGACGCCCCGACTCCAGCGATCCGGCCGCACGGAGAGGGGACCGAAGAAGCCGACGCTGCCCCAGCACTCGACGAACACCGAGCCGACGAGCGCGCCATCCTGCTCGGCCGCGAACGCGCCGTCGGACCCGATCTTCCAGCGCGTGCGCACGTAATCGGTGTCGCCCGCGAACTGCATCGGGTCGGGTAAACCGAGAAAGGTGCCGAACGCGAGGCGGAAGATGCGATCGGCCTCGGTGAGATCGTCGGCACGCATCGGACGGACGAGCGTCGTCACGACGCGACTCTCCCCAGGCCGCAGCGCACGGTCAAGACCGACGGTTGCAGAGGCCAACCGGCGACCGTAAGTGGAGGGTGATGACAACGCCGCCCGCGCTCTCGTTGATCGTTCCGGCGTACAACGAGTCGACGCGGCTCCTCGCGACCTTGCGACACGCCGCCGAGGCGCTGCCGCTTCTCGCAGACCCGAGCGAGATCATCGTCGTCGACGACGGCTCCACCGACGACACCGCCGCCGTCGCCGCGGCGTTTGCAAGCCCGGTGCCGCTGCGCGTGATCCGGCTCCCGCAGAATCGCGGCAAGGGCGCCGCCGTCGCAGCGGGGATCGGCGCGGCCGTGCATCCCTTCGTCGCCTTCACCGACGCCGACTGCCCCTACGACCTCGCGCAATTGCGGCCGATGCTCGCGGCACTCGACCACGAAGCCATCGACGTGGCGATCGGCGCCCGTGAGCTCGCCGAGTCGGAGATCAACCGCGGCTACGGCGCGCTCCGCATGCTCTCCGGGAAGACGCTGTCGGT
>JBDSJB010000143.1:0-3282 GCA_039917665.1 Binatia bacterium | reverse complement strand
GCATCACATCGCGCAAAGGGAGGAACCACCAATGCTGACTCCGCTCAAAGACGAATCCGGACGCGTCGGATACGCGGTGCTCTACTTCATGGGTGTGCCGATCGGATTGATCATCTTGCTGTGGGTGCTCTTCGGCAACAATTTGCTCACCCCCGGCTGAGCCGCGGCCCAAGCCTCTTGAATTGGCCTCACTGAAATCCGTGAAAGCGGATATTTGAGAAGGCCAACACCCGGCGTACACCTTTTGCGTGAACGCCGGGACTCTCTTGCCGACCCGTGAGACGCCCCTCACGGGTCGGAGTGACGCGTCGTCGGCGGCCGAAGCTGTCTCAATCGATGAGCTTCTGTCCGCCGACGTCGCCGTTGCCTCGAGCGCTTCTTCCGCTGGGGTGCCGCGCCGACCGTCGACGCCTATTGCGAGCTCTTCGCGTCCAACGGGACGCTACTCGACGCCGATATGGCGCAGCCGATGAGGGCGCGGAGTGCCGTCCGCCTTCACATGGCGGGCGTCGGCCGACCGCTCGAGCACGCCCGTGAAATCGACGGCGCGCTGACGGTATTCGCGCGACGCACCGACGGGCTCCAGCTCGTTCCCGGGGCCGTGGCACGGACCCCCGACGGAATGGCGATCGAATGGGTCGGATCCGTCGGTGTCGGCGCCGCGGCGCGTCGCTTCGCTCTGGTCGAGCTCGTTACGATGTCGCCCGAGGTGCACGAGTGGCGTCTCCTCTTCAACACGTTCGGCCTCTAACCAAAGGAGCCTGCTCGCATGTCCGAGTCGTCTGATACCCCGCGCACCGTCTATCGCACCTGCACGCTTTGCGAGGCGTGCTGCGGCCTTCGCTTCGAAGTGACCGGAGATCGCATCACCTCGGTCCGTCCCGACGACGAGGACGTGCTCTCGCAAGGCTTCGTCTGTCCCAAGGGCGTCGCGATCGCCGACATCCACCACGACCCCGACCGCATCCGGCAGCCGCTGGTGCGGGACGCCGACGGCGTGCTTCGCCCGGCGACGTGGGAGGAGGCGTTCGACGTGGTCGCGAAGCGGCTCGGCGCGATCCGTGCCGCGCACGGCGCCGACGCGATCGCCGTCTACATGGGCAATCCGATCGTCCACAACCACGGCGCCATCATGCTGCGCGGCGGCCTCTTGAAGGCGATCGGCTCGCGCAACAACACGAGCGCGGGGTCGCAGGACACGAGCCCGCGCTTCGCCGCGTCGTACTACCTTTACGGCAGCTCGCTCGCGATCCCGATTCCCGACGTCGACCGCACGCAGTACTTCCTCTGCATCGGCGCCAATCCGATGGTGTCGAACGGCAGCTTCCTCAGCGCGCCCAACATGCGCGGCCGGATGCGAGCCATTCAGGCGCGCGGCGGCAAGGTGGTCGTCGTCGATCCACGCCGCTCGGAATCGGCGCGCGAGGCCGACGAGCACGTCGCGATCCGACCTGGCAGCGACGCGATGCTGCTGCTCGCGATGGTGCAGGTGCTGCACGTACGCGGTCGAATCGACCGTACGGCCGTCGATAGCCAGGCCGCTGGGCTCGACGTGGTCCTCGCTGCGGTGGCGCCGTTCACGCCCGCGGCCGTCGCGTCGCACGTCGGGATCCCGGCAGCCGACATCGAGCGTCTCGCGCTGGAGTTCGCCGACGCGCCGTCGGCGGCGGCCTATTCGCGGATCGGCGTCTGCAACAACGCGCACGGCACCGTCGCGACCTGGGCGACGGATCTCCTGAACCTGGTCGCGGGCCGGCTCGGCGCGGAGGGCGGGTCGGTGTTCACCTCGCCCGCCGTCGACATCTGCGAGTTCTCGCGCAAGCTCGGCGGCGACGGCCACGGCCGCTGGCACTCGCGGGTCCGTGGCCTTCCCGAAACCCTCGGCGACCTGCCGGCGGCGATCCTCGCCGAGGAGATGGAAACCCCGGGTCCGGGGCAGGTGCGCGCTCTCCTCACGTATGCCGGCAATCCCGTGCTCTCGACGCCGAACGGCCGCCGGCTCGACGGCGCGCTCGCGAACCTCGACTTCATGGTGTCGATCGACCTCTACGTGAACGAGACCACGCGCCACGCCGACGTGATCCTGCCGCCGGCCTGGGGGCTCGCCGAGGAGCACGTCGATCTCATGTTCGCCAACTACTTCGTGCGGAACGTCGCGCGCTGGTCGCCGGCGGTCGTCGAGCGCCGCCCCGACGAGCGCGCCGACTGGGAGATCCTGCTCGAGCTGACCGAGCGTCTCGGCGGCGGTCCGAGTGGCAATCGGTGGATGGACGGGTTCTTCGCGCTCGCTCGTCGCTTCGGGTTTCGCTGGCACCCCGACACGATGGCGGATTTCGCGCTTCGGACGGGCCGCCACGGCGACGGCTTCCTGCCGTGGTCTTCGGGGCTGAATCGGAAGAAGCTCGCGGACTCGCCGCACGGCATCGACTTGGGGCCGCTGGAGACGGGCATTGCCCGGCGGGTCTTCCACGCCGACGGCAAGCTGCACCTCGCCGACGGTCCCTTCGCGGCAGCGATCGGCGCCCTCGCGGCGACGCTCGCCGCGCCGCCCGCCGCGGATGCACTGCTCTTGATCGGCCGCCGCGAGCTCCGCACCAACAACTCGTGGATGCACAACGTCCCGGCGATGGTCGCGGGGAAGGAGCGCTGCGTCTTGCTCGTGCACCCGGACGACGCGGGCCGGGCCGGGATCGCGCACGGTGAGGTCGCCGTGCTGGAGAGCCGGGTCCATACCGGCACGCTCCGCGTCCACGTGAGCGACGAGATGCGCCCCGGTGTCGTCAGCCTGCCGCACGGCTGGGGCCACGCCGCGAGCGCGCCATGGCAGCAGGTGGCGGGCCGCCGCCCCGGGGTCTCTGCCAACGACTGGACCGACGACCAGGAGGTCGAGTCGATCGTCGGCCAGTCTATCCTGAACGGTGTGCCGGTTCGGTTGCGCGCGTGTCGCCCGCAGGAAATGCCCGCCAGCGCAGCGTGATCGTACCCGCGCCGCGCGGCGTTCGGCACGATTCAGAATTGCTCTTCCGACATTCTTCCTGGTAAGACCGACGCGGTTTCTCGTTTCGGCGTGGAAGCGAGGTGGCGGGGGTGACACGTGTCTGATGGCCTGCAGGGCCAATGGCTCTCTCTCGAAGAAGTCGCTGAGCTCGACTACTTCAAGACCAGCAAGCGCGCGAAGCTGAAGCTGACGACCTTGCTCGGCGCTCGGCCCGACGCCAAGGAGCCCGGCATCAAGGCGGTCGTGCGGCGCGAGTACGCGGCCGGCGACGTCATCTGCGAGGC
>JBDSJB010000142.1:0-20114 GCA_039917665.1 Binatia bacterium | reverse complement strand
AGATCGCTCTCATCGACCTTCGCGACTTTGAGCGGCCCGCGAATGACGAACTCGCGCTCGATGGCCATGGCCAGGCGCTTCTCGACGCCGATCTCGCGCGTCTCGTTGGCGAACGTCTTGACGCCGATCGTGTGCAGACCCGGATCGAACGTTCGTCCGCCGCCCGCGAATTGATAGCCGCACCCGACGCTCAGGAGCATCGCCACCACCAGGACGCCGTGTGCGCGGATCCTCATATGACGAGGCTGACCAGCCGCCCGGGTACGACCAAGGTCTTTCGAATCGTCTTGCCGGCGATCTGAGCTTGGACGCGCTCGTCGGCGAGTGCGCGCTGCAGCAGCTCTTCCTCCGAGGTATCGGGTGGCGCGGAGAATCGCCCACGCACTTTACCGTTCACCTGCACGACCATTTCGACACTCGCTTCGACGAGCGCCGCCGGGTCGGCATCCGGCCACGGAACCTCCGCCAGCGCCGTCGACCCGCCCACGGTTTCCCAGAGCTCACTCGTAACGTGCGGAACGAACGGCGCCAGGAGGACCAGGGTCGTACGCGCCGCCTCGCGGATCGCCTCCGCCAAATCCCCGTCCTCGGGCGCGGACTCCTGCACCTGATCGGCGTACCCGTTGACCAGCTCCATCACGGCAGCCACCGCAGTGTTGAAGTGGCTCCGCCGCTCGACGTCGTCCGTGACGCGGACAATGGTCCGATGCGTCAGCCGGCGGAGCGCGCGCGCCGCATCGCTGGGCGCGTCCCCCGCCTTGGCAGCCCCGGCGCCGAGCCAGCTTTGGCCCCGCGCAATGATGCGCCAGATCCGGTTCAGGAACCGCGACGCACCTTCGACGCCCTGGTCGCTCCACTCGAGATCGCGCTCGGGCGGCGCGGCGAAGATCGAGAAGAGCCGCGCCGTATCCGCCCCGTACCGCTGAACGAGATAGTCCGGGTCGACGACGTTGCCTTTCGATTTGCTCATCTTCGCGCCGTCTTTGATCACCATCCCCTGCGTCAGGAGATTGGCGAACGGCTCGATGGTGCGTCCCGGCTCGCTCCAGTCGGGAATCTCGCCGAGGTCGCGCAGGATCTTGGTGTAGAAACGGGCGTAGAGCAGATGCAGGACGGCGTGCTCGACGCCGCCGATGTACTGATCGACCGGTAGCCAGTACCGAATCGCAGCCGGATCGAAGGCCTGCGTCGTGTCCTGCGGACTGGTGTACCGCAGGAAGTACCAGGACGACTCCATGAACGTGTCAAACGTATCGGTCTCACGTCGCGCGGGACCACCGCATTTCGGGCAGGTCGTGCGAACGAAGTGCTCGAGCCTGGCGAGCGGCGAGCCACCGGAACCACTGAACACGGCATCGGTCGGCAGGAGAACGGGCAGCTGCTCGAGCGGCACCGGGACGACGCCGCAGGCATCGCAATACACGACCGGAATCGGCGCACCCCAATAGCGCTGCCGCGACACGCCCCAATCGCGCAGGCGGTACTGCGTGGCGGCACGACCGACGTCGCGCTGCTCGGCCGCGGCGGTGATGCGCGCCTTGCCTTCTTCGTTTGGAAGCCCGTCGAACTCCCCAGACGCGATCAAGCGCCCCGGCCCCTCGTAGGCGGCCTCCATGACGGCGGGATCGAGCGGCGGAGCGTCGTCCGGTTGGACCACCACGCGCATAGGGATGTCGTGCGTCCGCGCAAACTCGAAATCGCGCTGATCGTGACACGGCACTGCCATCACCGCGCCGGCGCCGTACGCCATGAGGACGAAGCTCGCGGCGTAGATGGGCAAACGCTCACCCGTGAAGGGGTTCTGGCAATAGGCGCCAACGAAAACGCCGTCCTTGCCCTCGGCGCGTTCCTCCGGCGTCTGCGCCTTCACCTTCGCCACGAAGGCCGTGACCGCCGATTCTTGGCTGGTGCCGCGGGAGAGCGCAGCGACGAGCGGGTGCTCGACGGCGAGGCTCACGAACGTCGCACCGAATATCGTATCGGGACGCGTCGTGAACACCCTGATCACATCGTCGCGACCTTCGACCGGAAAGCGCAACTCGGCGCCGGTGCTGCGGCCGATCCAGTTGCGCTGCATGACCAGCACCTTCTCGGGCCAGCCCGGAAGTTGGTCGCAGCCGGCCAGCAGCTCGTCGGCATAGGCGGTGATGCGCAGGAACCACTGCTCGAGCTCGCGTTCGAGCACCGGTGAATCGCAACGCCAGCACTTGCCGTCCTCGACCTGCTCGTTGGCCAGCACGGTCTGGCACCTGTCGCACCAATTGACGATCGACTTCCGACGGTACGCGAGCCCGCGCTCGAGCATCGCGAGAAAGAAGCGCTGCTCCCACCGGTAGTACGTCGGGTCACACGTGGCGAGCTCGCGCGACCAGTCGTAGCTGAAGCCCATGCGCGCCAATTGCTCCCGCATGTAGGCGATGTTCTCGCGGGTCCAGTCTGCGGGGTGCGCTCCACGTTCGATCGCGGCGTTTTCGGCGGGCATCCCAAACGCGTCCCAGCCGATCGGGTGCAGCACGTTGAAGCCCCGCATGCGACGTTGGCGCGCCACGACGTCGCCGATCGTGTAGTTGCGGACGTGGCCCATGTGGATGCGACCGGACGGGTACGGAAACATCTCCAAGCAGTAGAACTTCGGACGGCTCGGATCCGTCTGCACCTCGTGCGTGCGTTGCTCCGCCCAGCGCGCTTGCCAGCGCTGCTCGACGGCATGCGGGTCGTACCGGTGCTCCATGCCGCCGGGCTAGACCGCGCGCGTGCGCTCTTTGGCGCCCACGGCGACGGCGATGTGATCGAGGACGCCGTTCACGAACGTCGGCGACTCGTCGCTGCCGAATCGCTTGGCGATCTCGATCGCCTCGTCGATCGCGACGCTCGCCGGCACATCACGCCGGCAGAGCAGCTCGTAGGTTCCGACCCGCAGGATGTTGCGGTCGACGTGCGAGAGACGGCCGAGCCGCCAATTGTCGGAACAGGACGCGATGAGCTCGTCGATCCGCGTTCGCTCTTCGAGCACACCGCCCACGAGCTCTTCCCCGAACGTGCGCGAGTCCGCCGGGGCCTCGCAGTGCTCCCAGAAGAGCCCGAGCGCCCCCGCGCCGTCGTCGCCGCGGACGTCGATCTGATAGAGCGCCTGTAGCGCCAGCTCACGCCCTTTTCGTCGCATCCCCATCGTAGATCCGTCTCACCCCAAGAGGCGCGCGAGTCGAGCCATCTCGATCGCCGTCACGGCAGCCTCGTAGCCCTTGTTGCCGTGTCCCTCACCGGCGCGGACGAGGGCCTGCTCTATCGTGTTCGTGGTAAGGACGCCAAACGCGACGGGAATGCGCTGGCGGTCGACGATCCGTCCCAGGCCGCGGGTCACCTCTTCGCAAATGTACTCGAAATGCGGGGTGTCGCCCCGGATCACGGCCCCGAGACAAATGAGGGCCTCATAGCGCCCGCCGCGGGCCAGCTCTTGCGCGGCAAACGGGATCTCGAACGCCCCGGGAACGTGCGCCACGGTGATGTCGTCGTCCTTCACGCCGTGCGCCGCCAGCCCTTCGAGGGCTCCCGCCAGCAGCGGCGCCGTGACGCTGCGATTGAACCGCGCGACGACGATGCCAACGCGCAATCCGCCCCCGTCGACGGGTCCTGTGAGCTCACGAGGCATTGGCGATCTCCGTCAGCTCGTCTTCAAGCCCGTCAGGAGATGCCCGAGCTTTTCCTGCTTGGTGCGGAGGTAGGCCAGATTGCCGCTCCGTGGTGGCATCTCGAGCGGCACGCGCTCGGCGACCTCGATCCCGTATCCCTGCAGACCGATGACCTTGCGCGGATTGTTGGTGAGCAACCGAATCTTCCGGAGACCGAGGTCGCGCAGGATCTGCGCGCTGATGCCGTAATCGCGCAGATCTTCCTCGAAGCCGAGCTCCAGGTTGGCCTCGACGGTATCGCGTCCCTGATCCTGCAGCGCGTACGCGCGGATCTTGTTCGCGAGCCCGATTCCCCGGCCCTCTTGGTGCATGTACACCACGACGCCCTGGCCAAGCCCATCGATGATGCGGAGTGCTTGATCGAGCTGCTCGCCACAATCGCAGCGTTCGGATTGGAAGACGTCGCCCGTGAGGCACTGCGAATGCACCCGCACGAGGGGCACCTCAGTCGGCTTGAATACGCCCTTCACCAACGCCATGTGCTCGTGTCGATCGACGGCATTCCGATAGACGATCGCCCGGAAGCGGCCGCCGTTCGCCGTAGTGAACTCCGACTCGACCGCGCGCTCGACGAGCAGCTCGCTTCGCAAGCGGTGCGCACCGAGGGCGGCGAGCGTCGTCGTGCGGAGGCCATGCTCGCGCGCCAGCTCCTCGAGGTCGGCGCGCGTCGCGACCGAGCCATCGTCGCAGAGCACCGTGCAAAATACGGCCGCCGGCCGCATGCCCGCGAGGCGCATCAAATCGACCGTCCCCTCTGGATGGCGCTTGTGGGCGAGCACTCCGCCACGCTCCACCTGCACGGGAAACACGTGACCGGGCATGCCGAGAGCATCTGGTCCGGATCCGTCGGCGACGGCCACTTGAATCGTGCGCGCGCGATCGGCGGCGGAGATGCCCGTCGTCACGCCGGTCCGCGCTTCGATCGACGCCCCGAACGCGGGCTGACGATTCGGCGCCAGCGGGTTCCCGAGTAGAGGAATTCCGAGCCGCCGCATGCGGCCCTCGGTCAGCGCGAGACAGACCAAGCCGCGCGCATGCGTCGCCATGAAGTTGATGACGTCCGGCGTGACGCGCTCCGCGGCGACGCACAGCACGCCGTCGCCACCCTCACGATCGTCGACGAGGACGACCGTATGCCCAGCACGCACGTCCGCGAGAATCTCCTCGATTGGGGCCGCCATTCGGATTGCCGGGCACTATAACCCCTCCCCGCTAGTATGCCACCGGCCCTTCCCGCAGCAGGTCGGGGCCGAGGCGCGTCACTCGTTCGTCCACCAGCCGAGGCGCGGCAGCGAGACGTCCGAGGCCGAGCCCGCCCAGCATGGGTCGACCGTCGCCGCCGATGATGGTCGGGGCCGTCACGACCAGGAGCCGATCGACGAGACGGGCTCGGAGCGCTGCCGCGGCGAGCTCGCCTCCGCCCTCTACGAGCACACTCACGACGCCACGTTTCGCGAGGTCGCGAAGGAGCGCCGCCAAAGTCACCTTCCCGCGGGCGCTGGCGACGGTCAGGATCTCCGCGCCTGCCTGGGCGAGCCGCTGGGCCCGCGCGGGCGACGCCGCGCGTGTCGTCGCGATCAGCGTCCCGGCCTTCGAGCGTTGGCGCAGCATGCGCGCACGCGGCGAAAGGCGGAGGCGGCCGTCGACGACGACCCGGAGCGGATCGCGACCACCACGCAAACGACAGGTAAGTGCCGGGTCGTCGGCCAACGCCGTTTCCGATCCCACCATCACGGCGTCCACGCGATTCCGGAGCTCGTGCACGAAGCGTCGCACCTCGAGTCCGCTGATCCAGCGCGACTCGCCACTTGCCGTGGCGATGCGGCCGTCGAGCGACGCCGCGAGCTTCAGGATCACGAACGGCCGCCGCTGCACGATGAAGTGGCGGAACCACGCGGACACGGCGCCGGCCTCCTCGGCCAGCACACCGGTCGTAACGACGATGCCGGCCTTTCGGAGCGCACGGAGACCGCGCCCTTGCACGAGCGGATTGGGGTCCCCGACGGCCACGACGACGCGCGCGAGCCCCGTCGCGATCACGGCATCCGCGCATGGCGGTGTCCGGCCGTGATGCGAGCACGGCTCGAGCGTCACGTACAGCGTCGCGCCCTCGGCGCGTCGACCCGCCTGCCGCAGCGCGATCACTTCCGCATGGGGGCCACCTGCCGGTCGGGTGAAGCCCTCACCAACGACGCGGCCCTTTCTCACCACGACCGCTCCCACCGCGGGATTCGGACTGGTGCGGCCGAGCGCGCGCTGTGCCAGCGCGACCGCCCGCGCCATCCAACGACGATCGCCCGGCTGCTCAGCGCTCTTTGGGCTTCCGACTTTGCGCGTCGCCACGGCGCTCCTTCAGCAGCGCTTCGAGCTCCTCCATGAACTCACCGATGTCCTCGAACGAACGATAGACCGACGCGAACCGGACGTACGCGACCTTGTCGAGCACGTGCAGCTCGCGCATCAGCGCCTCGCCGATTGCCGAGCTCGGCAGCTCTTTCTCGCCGCGCTCTTGCAGGCCCCGCTCGATGCGGTCGACGACGGACTCGATCGCCTCGATCCCGACCGGCCGCTTTTCACACGCGCGCTTCAGACCGGCGACGATCTTCATCCGATCGAACGTCTCGCGACGACCGTCTTTCTTGATCACGAGCGGGAATGCTTCCTCCGCGCGCTCGTACGTGGTGAAGCGACGGGTGCAGTGCAAACACTCGCGACGGCGACGAATGACGTCGCCCTCCTTCGACAAACGCGAGTCGATGACCTTGTTTTCGAGATCGCGACAGAAGGGGCACTTCACCGGCGATCACACCCCTGCGCGCGTTGGCGCAGACCGCTCAAATGGAACGCTCGGGTACGCAGCGCTCACGACGAGCGCTCGGGATAGATCGGGAATCGCCCGCAGAGCTCCGCCACCTCGTTACCGATCGCCGTGAGCGCGGCGTCGTCACCGACCCGCGACAGCGCACGCGCGATGAAACCGCCGACGAGCGCCATCTCGGGCTCGCGCATTCCACGCGAGGTCAGTGCCGGCGTACCCAGCCGAACGCCGCTGGTCACCATCGGCGAGCGCGGATCGAACGGCACGGTGTTCTTGTTGACGGTGATGCGCGCCTTGTCGAGCGTCTGCTCCGCGACTTTCCCGGTCAGCTCGCTGCCACGGAAATCCATCATGATGAGGTGGTTGTCGGTTCCGCCAGTCAGCAACTGGAACCCGTGCTCGAGCAGGCTCGCGGCGAGGGCCTTCGCGTTGGCGACGATCTGTTGCTGATACGCCTTGAACTCGGGCGTCAGCGCCTCTTTGAACGCGACGGCCTTGGCAGCGATCACGTGCATCAGCGGTCCGCCCTGGTTCCCGGGGAAGACCGAGGAGTTCAAGCTCTTCGCGTGCTGTTCCTTCGCGAGGATGAGACCGCCGCGCGGCCCACGCAGGGTCTTGTGCGTCGTGCTGGTCACGAAATCAGAGTGCGGCACCGGCGACGGATGGACGCCCGCAGCGACGAGCCCGGCGAAGTGCGCCATGTCGGTCATCAACAGAGCGCCGACCTCGTCCGCGACGGCACGGAAACGCGGGAAGTCGAGCTCGCGAGGATAGGCGCTGTAGCCCGCGATGATCATCTTCGGGCGATGCTGGCGCGCGAGCGCTTCGAGCTGGTCGTAGTCGAGGCGCTGGTCGGATTCGCGGACGCCGTAGTGGATCACGTTGAAGAACTTGCCGGAGAAGTTCACGGGGCTGCCGTGCGTGAGGTGGCCGCCGTGGCTCAGGTTCATCGCCAGCATCGTCGCGCCCGGTTCGAGCTGCGAGAAATAGACGGCCATGTTGGCCTGCGAGCCGGAGTGCGGCTGCACGTTGGCGTGCTCGGCACCAAAGAGCTGCTTCACCCGTGCGATCGCGAGATCCTCGACGATGTCGACGTACTCACACCCGCCGTAGTAGCGCTTGCCCGAGTAGCCTTCGGCGTACTTGTTGGTGAGCACCGAGCCTTGTGCCTCGAGCACGGCCTCGCTCACGATGTTCTCGGACGCGATCAGCTCGAGGTTGTGCTTCTGACGGCCGGTTTCGAGACGAATGGCCTCCATCACTTCGGGGTCAGTCTTGGCTAGCTGGCTGGTCATTCCTCACACCCTCGTCGGAAAAAAATCGCAGAGCCCCTGCGCGACAGCATCCGGCCGGCCTCTGCGATCCCTTGCGGTCGTGCTGCAGACATTCCGGTCGGTCCGGAATGGCCGCGCCGACCCGACTTACTTCTGGCTTTCGATGTAGTTGACGACGTCCTGGACGGTACGGATCTTCTCGGCTTCTTCGTCCGAGATCTCCATTTCGTACTCTTCCTCCAGAGCCATCACCAGCTCGACGATATCCAACGAGTCGGCGCCGAGATCCTCGATGAACGACGCCTCCGGCGTGACCTCGTCTTCACTGACGCCAAGCTGCTCGCAAATGATCTCGCGTACCTTGGCCTCAACTGCTGATGCCATGCTCCCTCCTCACACGTACAAACCGCCGTTGATGTGGATGACCTGGCCTGTGATGTAGCCCGCCCCGGGGCCGGCGAGAAAAGTGACGGCCGCGGCGACGTCTTCCCCCCGCCCGATTCGGCCGAGTGGGATCAATGCCTGGTAGCTTGCTCGGGCGCTCGCGTCCAGCCCTTGGGTCATGTCGGTCTCGATGAAGCCCGGGGCGACGACGTTGGCGGTGACGCCGCGCGACGCGAGCTCTCGTGCCGTCGACTTCGTGAACCCGATGATTCCGGCCTTCGCAGCGGCGTAGGCCGCCTGCCCGGCGTTGCCTGTCACGCCCACGACCGAGCTCAGATTGATGATCCGACCCGCGCGCGCGCGCATCATCGGGCGCGTCACGGATTTGGTACAGTGGAACACGCCCTTCAGATTCACGTCCAGCACCCGCTGCCACTGCTCGTCGGTGATGCGCAGGATCAACGCGTCGGCGGACACCCCGGCGTTGTTGACCAGGATGTCGACTTTTCCGCGGCGTGCGACCACGTTCCGCACGACCGCCTCCACCTCGTCGGCGATTGCGACGTCGAACGTCACCGCTTCCGCCGAGCCGCCTCGTGACACGATGTCGGCGACGACCGCATCGGCGTGCTCCCGCTGCGTCCGGCACCCGACGACGACGTGCGCCCCGGCGGCCGCGAGGTCACGTGCGATGGCCGCACCAATCCCGCGCGACGCTCCGGTGACGAGCGCGACCTGCCCAGTGAGCGTCATGCCGGCGCGCCCGCGACTTCGAGGCCGGTACTCGCGATCCCGAGCTTCATGCGCTGGACCAGCTTCGCCAGCACTTGCCCAGGTCCGACCTCGACCGCACGCTCGCAGCCGAGCGCCTGCAGGAGCTGCATCGACTCGGCCCACCGCACCGGCGCCGTCACTTGCGCGATCAGCAGACCGCGGACGCGCGTCGCGTCGGTGTTCACGGCCGCGTCGACGTTGCTCACGATCGGCACCGCCAACGGCTCGACCTCGACCGCGGCGAGCGCACTCGCGAGCTCGGCCGCCGCCGGCGCCATCAGCGCGCAGTGGAACGGCGCGCTGACCGTGAGAGGAATGACGCGGCCGCCCGCCGCGCGCGCGGCGACGAGCGCCCGCGCCACGGCTGCCGCGTGTCCCGCGATCACGACCTGCCCCGCGCCGTTGAAATTGGCGGGCGACACGACCTCGCCTTCCGCGGCGGCCGCGCAGATCTCCGCCACCACGACATCGTCGAGCCCAACGATCGCCGCCATCGTCCCGACGCCTTCCGGCACTGCCGACTGCATGAGCCGACCGCGCAGACGGACGAGTCGAACCGCATCACGAAAACGCAACGCGCCTGTCACGACGAGCGCGGTGTATTCGCCCAGGCTGTGACCGGCGAGCCAACGCGGACGGAGGCCGCTTTCGGCGCCGAGCGCGCGCCAGAGCGCCACGCTCACGGTGAGGATCGCGGGCTGGCAGAATTCGGTTCGCGTGAGGTCGGCTTCGGGACCCTCGAAGCAAAGGCGCGCGAGCGGAAAGTCGAGCGCCTCGTCGGCCTCGGCCATCGTGTCTCGTGCAGCGACGTGATCGGCGGCCAGGCGTTGCCCCATGCCGACACGCTGCGAGCCTTGCCCAGGAAAGAGCAGCGCCGTCGCGGCGGAGGACGACGCGGGAACGCCCGGCGAGGTCACGCCTCCGTCGTGTCGAGAACCTTACGGCCGCGGTACTCACCGCAGTGGGAGCACGCACGATGAAGCAGCGTCGGCTCGTTGCAGTTCGGACACGTGATGAAGCTTGCCGGCGTCAGCGCATCGTGTGCGCGGCGCTTGTTACGTTTGGTCGACGACGTACGTCGCTTGGGAACTGCCATGACTGACCCCTCCTCCGCGCGCTCAGGCGCCGCGGTCGATCTTGAGATTGCGGAGCGCGGACCAGCGCGGATCGCCGGACTCCACCACGCAGGCACATTGGCCGCTGTTGCGATTGGTCCCGCATTGCGGGCAGAGCCCCCGGCACTCTTCACCACAGAGCGGCCGCGTGGGCAAGGCGATGAGGATCTGCTCGATCATCAGCGGGGTGAGATCGATCTCGTTCCCCTCGTAAAACGACTGCGTGAGGTCGCTCGGGGCCAGCTCGATCTCGCCGGTGAGCGGCGTCGCCGGCGTCAGCACGAGCGAGAATTCCTGGGTCACCTCGAGCGGATAGCTCTCGAGACAGCGGCCGCAGTTCCCCCGCGCCTTGCCGCTCACCTCGCCGTCGAAGAACAGATCGAGCTCGACGCGGCAGTAGATCGCGTGCACTTGGAGCGGCTCCGTGAACTCGTAGTCTCCGCTCGCCTTCGCCAAGGTAGCGTTCAGCGCCTCCACCGGCTCGGCGTAGTCGACGTGGTCCTCGACCGCGAGAATGTTGTTCACTTGGATCTTCATGTGCGAGGGCTTCCAGGGCGTCCCGGGAAGGACGCAGGATCGTTCCCCGGCCTTATATGCACCGCGGCGAAGGGGTACAAGCCCGCGTCAGGTCGACGATTCTCCGTCGGACGAGCCGGCACCGATGCCGACGCGCCGCTCCAACCGCCGGACCCGCCGCAGCAGCTCGGGCAAGCGCAGCAAGGCCGCGACCGTCCGGCGCCAGACCCCGACCTCGACCGCGGGATAGCCCCCGACGATCCGCCCCGCGGGTACCGAGTTCGGGACGCCGCTCTGCGCCGCGACCTGCACGCCGTCGCCGATCTCGAGATGCCCCGCGATCCCCGCTTGTCCGCCCATCTGCACGCCGCGCCCGATCTTCGTGGAGCCGGCCAAGCCGACCTGGGCAGCGAGGAAGCTGTGTGCGCCGACCTCGCAGTTGTGGGCGACCATGACGAGGTTGTCGAGCTTGGCGCCGCGCCGAATGATCGTCGCCTCGAGCGTCGCTCGATCGATCGTCGTGTTGGCCCCGATCTCGACGTCGTCTTCGAGGACGACGATGCCGGTCTGCGGAATCTTGACCGCGCCTTCCGGCCCCGGCGCGAAGCCGAAGCCGTCGGCGCCGATCACGACCCCCGGATGCAGCACGACGCGATCCCCGATGCGCGCGTGCTCCCGCACCACGACCCCCGCATGCGCCACGAAGTCGCATCCGATCTTGACCCCCGCATAGAGCGTCACGTGCGGATGGATGACGGCTCCCGGTCCGATCACGACCCCGTCCCCCACCACTGCATACGCGCCAATCGACGTCGGCTCGGCGATCGTCGCGGTCCCTGCCACGATCGCGGTCGGATGGATGCCCGGCGGTGGTTGCAGTGGACGATGGAAGAGGGTGAGCGCGCGCGCGAAGCAGAGATAGGGATTGTCGGCGCGGAGCGTGGCGATCGCCAAGTCGTCGGCTCCCGACGCCACGATCGCCGCCGACGCGCGGGTCGCCGCGAGCTGGGCGGCATAGCGGGGATTCGCGAGGAACGTCAGATCCCCGGGCCCAGCCTCCTCGAGACCGCGAATGGCGTCGATCACGATCGTGCCGTCACCCCGCAACTCGCATCCGAGTCGTTCCGCCAGCTCAGCGAGCGTCATTTGGCGGAGCTTTAGGCCGAAGCTGGCACCCCCGCAAGCACGACGCCAATCGAATTTGCCGCCCCTCTAGGCCTGTGTTACGAGGCTCGATTCCGAATCGGCCCGCATGACCTCCACCATCGATTTTGCCAAGGGCGACGGTCTCGTCCCCGTGATCGTGCAGGACGACGCCTCCGGCGCCGTACTGATGCTCGCCTACATGAACCAGGAGTCCTATGACCGCACCATCGCGACGGGGTACGCCACGTACTGGAGCCGGTCGCGGAAGTCGTTCTGGGTGAAGGGCGAATCGTCGGGTCACCGCCAGAAGGTGCGCGCGATCCACATCGATTGTGACGGCGACACGGTGTTGTTGCGCGTCGAGCAACAGGGCGGGGCCGCCTGTCACGAAGGCTATCCGAGCTGCTTCTTCCGCCGCCACACCGATGCCGGCTGGGACGTCGTCGAAAGCCGCGTCTTCGATCCGGCTGAGGTCTACAAAAAATGAGCAAGAACATCCTCAAGCTCGGAATTCCGAAGGGCAGCCTCGAAGAAGCGACGATCGAGCTCTTCCGTAAGTCGGGCTGGCGGATCAGCGCGGGCGGCCGCAGCTACTTCCCGTCCGTCGACGATCCCGCCCTCCGCTGCAATTTGATTCGGGCCCAGGAAATGGCCCGCTACGTCGAAGCCGAGACGCTCGACGCCGGCATCACCGGCCATGATTGGATTCTCGAGAACGGCGCCGACGTCGAGGTCGTGTGTGATCTCGTCTACTCGAAGGCGACGATTCGGCCGACGCGCTGGGTCCTGGTCGTTCCCGACGCGTCGCCCGTAAAGGCGCCGGAAGATCTCCGCGGCAAGACCGTCGCGACCGAGCTCGTCAATTACACGAAGCGGTTCTTCGCGGAGCGCAGCATCGAGGTCGACGTCGAGTTCTCCTGGGGGGCGACCGAGGCGAAGGCCGCCGAGGGATTGGTCGACGCGGTGGTCGAGGTCACCGAAACCGGCAGCACGCTCCGCGCCAACGGCCTCCGCATCGTTGCCGAGCTCTTTAGCTCGAACCCGCAACTGATCGCCAACAAGAAGGCCCTCGCCGATCCGTGGAAGCGCGAGAAAATCGAGCAGATCGGCCTGCTGTTGACCGGCGCGCTCCGCGCCGAGACCCAGGTCGGCATCAAGCTCAACGTCCCCAAAGACCAGCTCGACAAGATCGTCGCCATGCTGCCGAGCATCACCGCCCCGACCGTCTCGAATCTCTACGGCAAAGACTGGTTCTCCGTGGAGAGCGTGATCGCCGAGGACGTGGTGCGCGAACTCATCCCCAAGCTCATCAAGGCCGGCGCCGTCGGCATCATCGAGTACGCGCTCAACAAGGTCATCTGATCCTCCCGGTGGCTCGTCGCAAGCTTGCGACCACCAAGGGAATTCGGTAGACACGCGCATTCGCCGAACCCCTCAATCTCTCCCGCTCCCGACTGCGCGCGCGGCGTACGATCTCGAGGCAGGATGCTCCCGGAAAACGCTCCGATGACTGTCGATCACGTCGTGCACGTCGTCTATTGGGCGTCCGGCTTCGTCATGCTCGGCGCGCAAGTTTTCCTCGCGGCCCCTTGGCGCGAACGTCGCGAGCGTAGCGCGCTGATGCCCGCCGTCGTGTGGGCCGTCGTGCCGGCGCTTTTCCTGATCGGCTTCGGACTGTTCGGTCGGCAGACGGGGCTGGCACGGTGACGGCACCTCGCACACCTCGCGCCCTGCACGTGTTCGCCGTGCTGCTCGCCGGCGCGACGCTCACGCTGATCTTCATCGGCGGGCTCGTCACCAGCACGGGCTCGGGGCTCGCCGTTCCCGACTGGCCACTCTCCTTCGGACAGTTCTTCCCGCGCATGGTCGGCGGCGTGCTCTACGAGCACGGACACCGCATGGTCGCGGCGACGGTCGGTGCGCTCACGGTCGTGCTCGCCGTCTGGTCGATGCTGGTCGAGACTCACCGTGCCGTGCGCCATTTCGCCTTCGCGGCCGTCGGGACCGTCATCGCGCAAGGCCTGCTCGGCGGCCTCACGGTCATCTTTCTCCTGCCCCCCGCGATCTCGGTCGCGCACGCGTGCCTCGCGCAGGCCTTCCTCTGCATCACGGTCGCCCTCGGCGTAATCACGCACCCGGAGTGGACGCCGGCCACGACGGCGCCGGCCGATCCCGGCTTCGGCACGCTCACGCTCGCAACCGCCGCCACGGTCTACGGCCAGCTGATTCTCGGAGCGATCATGCGACACACCGGCGCGGGGCTCGCGATTCCGGATTTTCCGCTCGCGTTCGGACGACTCGTGCCGCCGTTCGACTCACCCGCGATCGCGATCCACTTCCTGCACCGCATGGGGGCGCTCGCAGTGACGTCGATGGTCGTCTGGTCGGCGCTCCGGACGTTCCGTACGCACGGCCGTGAGCGCGCGCTCACCCGGCCGGCATTCGTCGCGCTCGGGTTGGTCGCAACGCAGATCACGCTCGGCGCTCTCACGATCTGGACGCAGAAGGCGGTCCTGCCGACGACGGCGCACGTCGCGTGCGGCGCGGCGATCCTCGGCACGACCGTGCTGCTGGCGCTTCGCGCCCGCCGCGCTGCGCCGGCCTTCACGGGCGCGGCACGCACGGTGCTCTCGACCGAGCGGGTGCCGGCATGATGCCCGCGCTGAAGCCCGTGGAAGAGTTCGGCCTCGCATCGGATGTTCTACCGCTCACGCAACGCCGGGCCGCCGACTTCCTCGAGCTCACCAAGCCGCGCATCGTGACGATGGTCGCGCTGACGGCGCTCTTCGGCTACTACCTCGCGCCCGCGACGGCGGCGTTCGATTGGATCCGCCTCATCGTGACGCTCGTCGGCACGA
Source organism: Binatia bacterium (assembly GCA_039917665.1). Classification (GTDB taxonomy): domain Bacteria; phylum Desulfobacterota; class Binatia; order UTPRO1; family UTPRO1; genus UTPRO1. The sequence goes on along the minus strand of JBDSJB010000142.1, from coordinate 5,540 downwards.
GCCTCGCGGCCGCCGGCACGATGACGCTCAATCAGTACCTCGAGCGCGATCTCGACGCGCAGATGCTGCGCACGCGTCAACGGCCCCTGCCCGACGGCCGGGTCGCGCCATTCGACGCGCTCGTCTTCGGCACCGCGCTCACCATCGTCGGGATTCTGCTGTTGCTCGTGGCCGTGAACCCGCTCTCGGCGGCGGTGACGGCCGCGACCAGCATCAGCTATCTCTTCGCGTACACGCCGCTCAAAACCCGCACGTCCCTCTGTACGCTGGTCGGTGCGGTCCCGGGCGCCCTGCCCCCGCTCACCGGTTGGGCCGCCGCCAGCGGCAGCCTCGACGTCTCGGCATGGGCCGTCTTCGCGATCATGTTCGTGTGGCAGATTCCACACTCGCTCGCGATCGCGCAGATGTATCGCGACGACTACGCGCGCGGCGGCTTCGCGCTGCTGCCGGTGGTCGATCCCGACGGCACGAGCACGGCCCGTCAGATCCTCACGTACTCGCTGGCGCTCGTGAGCGTCGGCATGGTGCCGACGCTGCTCGGGCTCGCTGGACCGATCTATTTCGCGGCGTCGATCGTGCTCGGATTCGGCATGCTCGCGCCGTCGTATCGCTTGGCGCGCTCGGCGAAGACGGCGGATGCGCGGCGCGTGATGTTCGCGAGCCTGATCTACCTGCCCGTGTTGTTCGCGATCATGGCGGCCGACAAGCTGCCGTCGTCGCCCTGGTAGTCGACGCCGCCGGTCAGCGACTGCGACGCGCGACGGCCGTCGCGCCCGCGAACGCGAGCCCGCAAAAGATCAGCGTCACGACGAGCGACGGTGCCAGCGCCGGCACACGTCCGACCGACGCCGGCGCGCTCCAGTAGAGACAGCGTCGCAAGGCCGCCATCCCGTAGGTCAGCGGATTCAGCTGCATCAGCCAGCCGAGCCACCCCGCGGCACCGGACGCCGGAAAGAACGCGCCGGACAGGATCCAGATCGGCATCAGGATGAGGTTCATGACGGCGTGGAAGCCCTGCGTCGATTCCATGCGCCACGCGATCACGAGCCCCACCGACGTCAGCGCAAACGCGATCGCCGCGATGACCAGCACGACCGCGATCACCGAGGTGACCGTGAGCGAGATGCCGACCAACGGCGCGAGCGCCAGAAAGAGCACGCCCTGCAACACCGCGAGCGTCGTCCCGCCGAGCGCTTGGCCCAGCACGATGCCGCCACGCGAGATCGGGGACACCATCACGCCCTGCAGGAACCCCGACTTGCGATCCTCGACGACGGCGATCGTCGAGAAGATCGCGGTGAAGAGGATCACGAGCCCGATGATGCCCGGGTAGAAGTACGCCATCGAGCTGAGATCCTCGGGCGCTCCCGGCGGCCGCAACGACGAGCTGAAGCCGCCACCGAGCAGCACCCAGAAGAGGAGCGGCTGCGCGAACGCGCCGATCAAACGGCTGCGCTGTCGGACGAACCGGATGATCTCACGCCACCAGAGTGCCGTCACGCCCTGCATCGCTCCGCCTCTCAACCGCGTCCCGTCGGCGAGGGCGCTTCGCGCCAGAAGCGCTCGCCGGTCAGGTGCACGAAGACGTCTTCCAAGGTCGGCTTGCCGAAGGTCACTGACCGGATGTCGCCCGGAAACGCTTCCACGACCTCGCGGACGAACTCGTGACCGCGCGCCAGCTCGATCCGCAGCACGCCGTCGACGATTCGCGGCTCGCAGCCGAAACGCTGCTGGATGCGCGCCCGCATCTGTTCCGGATCGGCCGCGTCCACGACGACGACGTCGCCGCCGATCTCGGCTTTGAGATCGCGGGGCGCGCCGACCGCAACGAGACTTCCTTGGTGAATGAAGCCGATGCGATCGCAACGCTCGGCCTCCTCCATATAGTGGGTCGTGAGCACGACCGTCAGACCCTCGTTGTCTCGCAGGTGCACGAGGTACTCGAAGAAGTCGCGGCGCGCACCGGGGTCGAGCCCGGTCGACGGCTCGTCGAGGAGCACCAGATCCGGCGCGTGGAGCAAGCCTTTCGCCAGCTCCACGCGACGGGCGAGACCACCGGAGAGCGTCTCGACGAGATCGCCCGTCCGATCGGTGAGCCCGAGCCGAGCCAACAAGGCGTCCGTCCGCGCCCGCGCTGCCGTCACGCCGAGGCCATAGAGGGCCGCATGGCAGCGCAAGTTCTCGAGCACGGTCAGCTTCCCGTCGAGCGCCGGGTGCTGGAACACCACGCCGAGCCGACGGCGCACGCGCTCGGGCGCGCGCCCGGCGTCCTCGTCGAGGATCCGCACGGTCCCCGTCTGTGGCGGCGTGAGCGTCGCGAGCACCTTGAAGAGCGTGGTCTTACCGCCGCCGTTCGGTCCGAGCACGCCGAAGATCTCGCCGCGAGCGATCTCGAGATCCAGACCGGCGAGGGCCACGCGTTCGCCATAGCGGTGCGCGAGCCCGGCGATCGAGACGGCGGGTGATTTGTCGGTCTGCGACCAGGGTCGCGCGGCGATCATCGCGACGATCCTCGAGCGGCGACCGACGCGGCGTGGGGGTCCATCATCGAGCGGCGCATCCTGCCACACGCGGTAAAGCTCCGCCATTGACTTGACCCTCGAAGAGCACGGGCGTTAATGTTTTCACACCAACGCCGTGTCCACTGAACCCGCCCATTTCGCCCATTCCGTGAGTGTGCCCATCGACCTTCCCGTCGATCCGACGCGCCTCGAGCAGTTGCTCCAGGTACAGGAGCGCCTGCTCCTCGGATCGCTGGACGAGGCGACACTCGGCGATCGCTTGTGTCAGAGCGCGGCGCTCGTGCTCGGAGCCTCGGGCGTCCGCATCGCGCGCCTCGACGGCCGCGACGTCGTCGAAACACGCGGTGCCTACGGCATCCCGTTCGTCGCGACTGACGACGACGTCTTGCGCCGCGTCCTCGCCGAACGTCGCCCCGTGCTCGGCGATGCGACCCACGAGTCGGGCATGCTCACGCTGCCGGTCGAGGCTCCGCCCGGCGCCTTCGCGCTGCAGCTCCGCCCATGGATCGGCGGATCGTTCGGGCTCGAGCACGTCGGGCTCGCACGCTACGCGGCCTCGCTCGCCGCGGTGGCGCTGCGGCATGCACAAGCGCGGCACGCCGACATCGCCGGCCGCCACGGCGCCGCCGACGTGCTGGCGTCGCTCTCGCACGATCTCCGCCAGCCGCTGAACGTGATGCTCGGGTACACCCAGCTCTTGATCGACGACACGTACGGGCCCTGCAACGGCGAGCAACGCGAGGTGCTGACAACGATCGAACGTCACGCCCGCGAGCTCTTCACGGTGCTGACCGGCGCGCTCGATCTCGTCCGGCTCGAGCGCCAGGCCGCCGAGGTGACCGCCGAGCCGTTCGATGTCGGGGACGTGTTACACGAGCTCTGCACGGGCTCGCTCGCCCACCGCACCACCACCGACGTCACGCTCCGCTGGCACACCGACCCGGGAACACCGAGCATGGTCAGCGACCGCTTCCGGGTACGGCAGGTGCTCCAGAATCTCCTCGACAATGCGCTCCGCCACACCGAGCGCGGCGAGGTAGCCGTGACGGCCACACCCCACGAGCACCACGTCCGCCTCGAGGTCACCGACACCGGCTGCGGCATCGCCCCCGCCGATCTGCCGCATGTGTTCGCCGCGTTTCGCACCGGCAATCGCGGTCAGACCGGTTCCGGTCTCGGGCTCTACATCGTGAAGCGCTTCTGCGAGAGCCTCGGCGGCGACGTGCACGTCGCCAGCACGCCCGGCACCGGCACGCGCTTCACGGTCGATCTGCCGACGCAGCCGCCGCGCTGAGCGCCCGTCCGCGGCGCCGCACGCTCACTCGACGGTCAGCTGCGCGTCGTCTCCCGTATCCGTCGTGCTGAGACCCGCCGTGGGATGCGACGCCGAGATCGTCGCCGTTCCGACGGCAACTGCATCCACCCGGCTGCGATCGCCGGCCGTGTTGGGTGCGCTCGCCACCCCAGGGGCGCTCGACGAGTAGGTGAGATCCTGGGTCATGTTCTGCGTGATGCCGCCGCCGAAGTGCCCCGTCGCCGTGTAGCGCTGAAAGCCCCCCGGCGATTTGCTCGACGTGACCGGGCTCAGCGTGATGCGCTCGAGGGCTCCAATCACGGTCAAGGACACGTCGTCGCCGGTCGTCGTCGTGCTCACGCCCGTCACCGGATCGATCGCGGAAATCGTGACGATCCCGGGAGCGATCGTGTTGACCTTGCTCTTGTTGCCGCTCTCGTTGGGCGCCGTGGCAACCGCATCGCTGCTGCTGTGGTAATTCACGCGCTGCGTGAGGTTCTTGGTGGTTCCCCCGCCGAAGTGGCCGATCGCCGTATAGGTGATGACCTGATTCGCGGCGCGCGTCGCCTGCGTTGGTGAGAGCGTGACGCGCTCGAGCGCGCCGAGCACGGTGATGGTCGCGTCGTCCGCGGAATCGGTCGTGCTGATGCCACTCGTCGTGTCCGTCGCCGAGATCGTCACCGTCCCCGGCGCGATCATGTCGACCCGGCTCTTGTTGCCCTGCGTGTTGGGTGCCGCGACGGCGCTCGGATTGGACGAGGCGTATACCACCTGCTGCGTGATGTTCGCGGTCCCGCCACCCTCGTAGTGGCCCGTGGCCGTGAAATTCTGGAACTCGCCTACGCTGCGCGTCGCGCTCGTCGGCGACAGCGTGATGCTGAGGAGATTCGAGACCGCGCTGCTCACCGTGAGCGTGGCGTCATTGCCGCCCGCCGTCGTGGTGATCCCGCTCGGGTGCGAGGCCGAGATCGTCGTTACGCCGGGCGCCACGGTCTCCACGCGCCCTCGGTTGCCCTCGGTATTCGGCGCCGTCGCGACACTAGGAGCGCTCGACGCGTACGTGACCTCCTGCGTGATGTTCTGCGTCGCCCCACCCGCGTAATGTCCGATCGCGACGTAGTTCTGGAACTGGCCGGCTGGCCGCGTCTTCTCGACTGGGCTCAGCGTGATGCTCTCGAGCTCACCCAACACCGTGACGACCGCGTTCCCGGTGGAATCGGCGCTGTTGACACCCGTGACGCTGTCGACCGCGGAGATGGTGCTCGTCCCCGGCGCGAGGGCCTCGACGCGGCTCTTGTTCTCGTCGGGATTGAGCGCAGTCGCGACATTCGGAGCGCTCGACGTGTACGTCAGCTGCTGCGTGATGTTGCGCGTGACCCCGCCTTCGAACGTTCCGGTCGCGACCAGGCTCTTGCCCTCACCGACGTCGAGCGCCGGCGCCGCTGGCGTGAGCGCGATGCTGAGCAGGGCGCCCGGCACGTTGAACATCGCGTCGTCCGCCGACGCCGTGGACGTGACCCCGCTCACCGGATCGGTGGCGGAGATGGTGGCGATGCCGGGACTGACAGCCGAAATCCGGCTGCGGTCGTTGGTGGTGTTCGGCGCGAATCCGACGCCGGGATTGCTCGACGTCCAGATCACCTTCTGCGTGTAGTTCGCCGTGCCGCCGCCGACGAGATCGGCCGTCGCGGTGAACGTCGTGCTGTTGCCGGGGCTCACGTAAC
>JBDSJB010000141.1:0-4209 GCA_039917665.1 Binatia bacterium | reverse complement strand
TGCCCGTCGACGGCCGCGGCGCCATCGGTGAAGCGACCCTGCGGCGACGTCGCTCGCACGCGTCGGCGGCCAAGCTGCTCCGCGTGTTTCCGCGCGTAGTAATGAATGAGGTGGCCTTCGGGCACGGCGGCGATTCCTCCGCGGCCGTTGTAGCAGCGCCGTTCTGCGTATGCTGTGGGCGCTGCACCTGGCGGTACTCAAGCCGCCGCTTCGAGGAAGTCCGTCATCCGATCATCGTTGGGGGAGATCCCGTTCTTCTGAAGCAAGATGCCGACGTTTCCCCGATGAAACGTTCCGTGCAGGCAGACATGCAGGACGATCTCTCCGCGCGTCATCCGGGCGGGCTTGCCGTTGGTGAAGGCAAAGTCCACCGGTTGGTCGAAATCCTGCGCCGGTAGATTCCAGACGTAAGACGCGTACCAGGCGCAGACCTCTCTCCCGTCATCGATGAGCTTCTGGACGTCGGGCGAGTCGTCCGAGCGCGGCGCGTGAAACGGGTGCGGCAGGCCCTGCAGGTGATGCTGAAAGATCCGATCGACGACGTGAATGTGGTCGAGGGTGCGCAGCACGATGAGCGCATCGGTTGCGTCCAAGCGATCGACGTTCGGCGCGACCACCTCATGCAGGCTGCGATCGGCCCACTGCTTGTAGCGAACGAGCTGGGAATAGGGGCGAGCATTCATGGCTGAATCCTGTCGGGACGTGACGCCTGGCGCGTTTGGGTTCCGACAAGATAGGAGCCATAGCTCGCAATTTTTACTCGCGTTCGAGGAGGAGTCCGATGGCACGCGGCCCGCTCACAAGCCCACGAAAAACCGCCACTCAAGAGCGCTCACGCCAAACGGTGAACGTGCTGCTCGAGGCGACCGCTCGCATTCTGGTGAAGGAGGGCTACGACAAAGCCAGTACCAACAAGATCGCGGTCGCTGCCGGTGTCAGCATCGGCTCGCTCTACCAATACTTTCCAACCAAAGAGGCTTTGGTGGCGGGGGTCGTAGAGCGCCACATGCGAGAGATGCTCGATCTGGTGCGAGCGGACTTGGCCGAAGTAGCGACGGGTCCAGTCGATGAGGCGGTGCGGAGGCTCGTGGCTGCCATGATCGAGGCTCACCGCGTCGATCCCAAGTTGCATCGCGTCCTGGTGGAACAAATCCCGCGGACCGGGCGGCTCGAGAACATCGAAAACATGGACAGGGAAACCCACAAGCTCGTTCGCGCGTATCTCGAAGCCCGTCGCGATGAGCTTGCCGTCAGTGATTTGGATACGGCTGCGTTCATCTGCGTGAAGACGGTGGAAGCGTTGTCGCATTCTGCCGTGCTTGGCGAGCCCCGCATGCTTCGCAAGGAACGAGTCGAGCATTTCACGGATGAGGTGACGCGCCTGATCGTTCGCTATTTGCGCGGTTAGCGAGCCGTTGTTTTCGTCCTCGGAGTCTCATCGGACGGAAGTCGCGTCGCCGCACGAAACGTTCCGAATCGAAGGCTTCACACGCGCCACGCCCTTGCCCCGGGTGACTGAGGCGGGTTCTCCTACGCATAGAGGCTCGCGATCCAAAGCGAGCGCGCGGGAGGGACCATGCCGATGCGAAGCGTCGTGCTCACGATCGCTGCGATGGTGCTCGCAGCGGCATGCGGTGACGGGAACGAAAGCGGGATGCCGGCGGTCATGTCGACACCGACCGCGACACGGACCGCAACCCCGACACCGACCGCGACGCCGCTGCCGAGGCATACTCCCATCGAACCACCTGGCGAAGGTCCCGCACTTCTCTTCACGATGCGCTCCCTCCCGGGGTCCGACCTGGATTGGGGATGGACCGGGACAGCGCACAATGCCGTCGTGAGCCACGATGGTGTCGTGACCACCAACCTGAACTGCGTCGATGACATCTGCGTCGTCGACGGCAGCGACCTCGTGGGTCAGGCCGTCGGGTCGCCGCTGCCGATATCCGCCGGGGGCGTCTCGGTGTGTGTCGTGAGCGCGTTCCGCGAGGCGGTGACCGGCACCTACGACACCAGCACGGGCTGTTCCGAGGCGAGCATCAAGCTTCTGTCGCGCGTCTTTCTAGCGGAGGATGCGGAGAGGCCGTGCCCGCCGTGCATCGGCGATCCGACGCCCAACGACAGGATCAGGGCCGGTACTTGCTTCGGCGGCACGAGCCCCGGCGCCGCCTGTGACGTCGGCGGCATCAGCGATCCCTTCCAGAACGCCAGTGGCCAAGCTTCGGACTTCGGGATGACCTCGAACGATTGTCTGCCGACCGGCGACGGCGTCTGGGATCTCCCCATCGACGTGAGTCCGCTCACCACCGCAACGGTCGTCGTCACTGCCAGCGTCGATTGCCTCTCCGACGCCTTCCCGGCGGGAAGTTGCTACTGCCCAGGCCAGGTACGGCCGAACGCCTGCGAACCCGACGGTGTCTGTCCGGCAAGCGGGGTCTGCGAGGCCGGTCCGATCGACAGCGTCTGCGAGGGACAAACGTTTCGCCGATGCGGTTCGGGGACGGGGACGAGAGACTGCGACGCGGTCTTCCCAGGTGCCGGCAGCTGCGTCGATCAGCCTCGCCCATGTTTCGGCGCCACCGTCGCGCGCACGGGGATCTGCGGGACGGAGCAGAGCAGCCTGGTTGCCTTCTTTTGTATTCCGGCGACGAATGAGGCCGCGATCGATGCGACCGTCGGACTCCCGGGTCCCGGCGCGATCACGCTGCCGATATCCCTGATACGGACGCCGCGCTGACGGTCCGGCCACGTCCCTCGCCATCCGTTTCACTAACGCGCGATTTTGTGGCCATAGCGACGCGGTGTTTTCGCATCGAGGATTCGTCGCGCTCGGCGTCGTCGTCACCGTATCGATCGGATTGATCGGCCTTCGGCTGTGGACGGTCGGTTCGGAATTGCCACCCGATGTCGTGTTGATCTCGCTCGACACGGTGCGCGCCGACCGGGTGAGCGCGCTTTTTGGGGCGGAGCTCGGACGGGACACCACGCCGAACTTGGCGCGCGTGCCGGGCACGCGCTTTCGCAATTGCTGGGCGCACGCGCCCTACACGGCGGCGTCGCACGCCTCGCTGCTCTCGGGGCAGTACAAGTCGGCGGTCCACTACGGCGTCACTCAGCGCTACTTCGCCGCTGCCGATCGCGTGCTTCCCGAAATCCTGAAGGACGCCGGCTACTACACGGCGGCCATCACGGCGGGGGGCTTCATGGGCAAGCGCTGGGGGCCGGCGCGCGGGTTCGACCACTTCGAGGAGGCCGCCAACTGGGAGGTCGGCGACGAGGTCGGACTCACCAGCCGCTGGCTCGAGCGCTGGGGTCGCAAGCCGTTCGCGCATCGCGGCGCGCCGCCTCTTTTCCTCTTCGTGCACACCTTTCTCGCGCATCAGCCCTATCTGAGTGATCGCTGGGGCGACAAAATGCTCGACCGTTACGACGCCGATCTCCGCGAGGCCGACCGGATCGTCGGCCTGGTATGGGACGCGATGGAGCGCATGAAGGCGCGACGTACGCGCAGCTTCATCATGGTCGTCGTTGCCGATCACGGCGAGGAGATGGGCGAGCACAAGCGCTGGGGCATGCACGCGAAGACGCTCTACCGCGAAGTGCTGCACGTCCCATGCGTCTTCGCCGAGCCCGGCCGGCCGACTCGCATGGTCGACGATCGCGTGGCGCTCATCGACGTGGTCCCCACCATATTGAACCGGCTGGGCTTGTCGGTGCCCGCCGCCGTCGATGGAGTTTCCTTGCTGCCGCTGATCGAGCGCGGCAGCTGGGACCAAGCGAGCCGGATCATCTATTCGATGCGACACATGCCGCCGGAGCACATGGGGTATCGCGCCACCGGCGACGAAGGCTCATATGTCGAGGACATTCAAATGGCCCCCGCCTACTTCATGCCCGATGACGTGACGGAGAGGCAGAACGTCTGGAGCTCCACGAACCCCGTCCAGAACCGGCTTGCCGAAGCCACCCATGAATTTCGCGCTCGCTGGGCTGGTACGAGCGCGCCAGAGCCGGCCTTCGATCCGACGACCCGCGCCCGCCTGGAAGCGCTCGGCTACGTCTTTGGTCAGGCGCCGAGTGAGCTCGGGCCGATCGAGAAATGACCGGGCGCGGCCGGCGTCTGACCGCCGGGCGTTCAAGAAGCTCGGCGAGCTGCGAACGGTGATGCGAACAGCGCTTCGCGCGCGGCTTGTCCGGGCGGCTCCG
>JBDSJB010000140.1:0-4896 GCA_039917665.1 Binatia bacterium | reverse complement strand
GCCGTGCTGCTCGCGCACCCGGCCGTCGGCGAGGCGGCGGTGTACGGCGCGCCGGATCCGGAATGGGGACGGCGCGTGCAGGCCGCGGTGGTGCTGCGCGACGGCGCTGCCGTCGATGCCGCGACCCTGCAACAATGGTGTCGGACGCGGCTCGCGGGCTTCAAGGTGCCGCGCGCGATCGAGCAGGTCGCCGACCTCCCGCGGACTGCCTCCGGCAAGATTCGCCGTCACGTGCTCACCCGCTGACGCCGTCGCCGACGCAAACGGACATCGGCGCCACGATTCCCGCCAATCGACGGTGCCCTCGTTCCGTCAGCCGGGTCGCGGCTCTATCGCGGTCGGCGGGAGGAACGTGACGATGCGATTGACCATGGTGATTTTCGACGGGGTGACGACGCTCGATGCGATCGGCGGCTACGAGGTGCTGTCGCGCATCCCGGGCATGGAGACGGAGTTCGTGGCGCCGCGGAAAGGCATCATCGCCGCCGACACGCGCGCGCTCGGATTGGTGGCGGTGCGGTCGCTCGCCGAAGTGGAGAGCACCGACATCCTGTACGTCCCGGGCGGACCGGGTGGCGTGCCGCTCGAGAGCGACGAAGAGTTCCTCGGGCATCTGCGCCGGCTCGACGCGACGTCGACGTGGACCGTCAGCGCCTGCAACGGCGGGGCGACGCTCGCGGTCGCCGGCCTCCTGAAAGGCCGGAAGGCGACGACCAACTGGTTCTATCAACATCGGCTCGCCGAATACGGTGCCACGTTCGTGCCCGAGCGCTACCACCGCGACGGCAAGTACGTGACCGCCGCGGGCGTGTCGGCGAGCATCGACATGGCGCTCTATCTGACCGAGCTGATCGGCGGCGAGCTGCTCGCGAAGACGATCCAGCTCGGCGTCGAGTACTACCCGGCACCGCCGTATCCCGAGAAGACACCCGACCAGGCGCCGGCCGAAGCGCAGGAGCTGGTGCGCATGTTCGAGTCGACGCAGGGTCCGGCGCTGCTGGCGATGGCGCCGGCGTTTCAGGGTTCGTACGAGGTGGTGGGCTCGTCGCGGCGTTAGCCGACTTACCCGGGATTCCGGGCGGCAGAAGACCACGGCCGCCCGGAATCCAATCCGCAAATAGGGCCTTGACTGACCCAGTCGGTCAGATATGAGTCCCGCATGGCACGCAAGATTCCCGACGACCGGTTCGACCAGCTCATCGACGCCGCCACTCAGGTCTTCATCGACCAAGGCTATCGGCGGACGCAGATGGCCGACATCGCGGAAGCGATGGGGGTCGCGAAGGGCACGCTCTATCTCTACGTCGAAAGTAAAGAAGCGCTCTTCGATCTGGCCTGTCGCTGGGCCGACGCCCCGCGGCCTTTGCCGCGGCCCGCGACCATGCCGGTGCCGACGCCGGAAGCGGGGGCGACGCTCGCGTACGTCACCGAGCGCCTGGCGCGCGAGTCGGCACTGCCGGCACTCGCCGCGGCCGTCGGTCGCACGCGGGTTCGGGGCGCCGGCGCCGAGCTCGCGGGCATCGTCGCCGAGTTTTACGACGTCCTCGCCCGCAATCGGCGGGGCCTGAAGCTCATCGACCGGTCGGCGCGCGATCTGCCGGAGCTCGCGGCCGTGTGGTTCGCGGGTGCGCGCGGGGGCTTGCTCGCGCTCTTGCGTGCGTATCTGGAGACGCGTCTCCAGCGCCGTCACTTTCGCCCCGTCCCCGATCTCGCGGCGGCGACCCGTCTCATCCTCGAGCTGATCGTCTTCTGGGCCGTGCACCGACACTGGGACGCCCATCCGGAAGCGATCGACGAGGATACTGCCAAAGCGACCGTGATCCGTTTCGTCACGGGCGCGCTCGAGGAGGACTGACATGTCGAACCATTCCGCTGCCCGCCGCGTCGACGTCGATTGGTTGCGCGTGTTCGCGACCTATCTGCTTTTTCCTTTCCACGCCGCGATGGTCTTCAACCCCGCGCCTTTCTACCACGTGCGGAACGCCGATCTTTCGACCGGCATGCTGGTGTTCGCCGGCTTCATCAGCCTCTGGCACATGCCGCTCTTCTTCCTGCTGGCGGGGTGGTCGATCGTCGCGTCGTTGCGCGCGCGCGGCACCGACGGATTCGTCCGCGAGCGCTTGCTGCGACTCGGGGTGCCGCTGCTGATCGGCTGCATCTTCCTGATGCCGCCGATCAAGTACCTCGAGCTCGCGAGTGGGCTCGATGCGAACTATCGCGGGCTCTTCGTGAGCCCGGCGCTGCAAGAAGGTTTCCGGCAGGTGATTCCCGGCGGACTGCCCGTTGCGGCTCCGTTTCACGAGACCTTCCTGCAGTTTCTGCCGACCTTCTATACCCACCTCTATCGCTTCACGTGGGCGCACCTGTGGTTCGTCGCGTACCTGATCACGTTCACGCTGCTCTATCAGCGGATCATCGCGTGGATCGTGACGCGCGCGCGCGAGCTCGGTCCCGTCTCGCCGTTCTGGGTCTACGCGCCGATCGTGCCGCTCGCGCTGGTGCAGATCTTCCTCCGCCCGCACTGGCCGGGGTTGCAGAATCTCTACGACGATTGGGCGAACGTCGCGTACTACACGATCTTTTTGTTCGGCGGCGTGCTGTTGGCGCGGCATCCCGTCCTCGAGGGCCGAGTGGAGGACGAGCGCTGGCATGCGCTCGGGCTCGGCTTGGCGTCGGTGCTCGTGTTGCTGTTCGCGGTGCTCGGGGTGGTGACGAGCCCGGTGGTGGTGTTGGCCGGCTCGGCCGTCGCGGGGTGGTGCTTCGTGCTGGCGCTCCTCGGCTTTGCGCGCCGCTGGCCGCTCTCGGACGGACCGGTGTTCGCGTACCTCGTCGAGTCGGCGTTGCCCGTGTACATCCTCCATCAGCTCGCGATCGTCGTGATCGGCTATTGGGTGGTCGGCCTTCCGCTCGGCATTGCCGCGAAGTTCACGTTGCTGGTCGTGCTTGCTCTCGGGGCGACGCTCGCGGTCTATCATTGGCTGGTACGCCCCCTGCCGCCGCTGCGGCTCGCGTTCGGCATGCGGGCGCGCGCGTGTCCGCTGCGCGTGCCGGCCCGCCCGCGGGCGGCGGTCACGGCCGTCGTGCTCGTGCTCGTCGGCGCGACGACGGCGCTCGGCGCCACGCCGATCGGGCGCTGGTATGCCGACGGCGGTGCGGCGCAAGTCGAGCTGCGCGCGTGCGGCCGCGCGCTCTGCGGCGAGGTCGTGTGGTTGCGATCGCCGTTCGACGAGAACGGCTGCTTGATGCGAGACCGCTGGAATCCCGACCCGGCATTGCGCGAGCGGACGGTGGTCGGCCTCGAGATCGTGCGCGATCTTTCACCCGCAACGGACGCGGTAGCGCAGTGGACCGGCGGTACGATCTACGACCCCGCGAGCGGCCGGACGTATCGCGCGTCGCTGGCGCTCGACGGCAACGATCGGGCGCTCCTGCGCGGCTACGTCGGTTTGCCGATCATCGGACGCACGACGACCTGGGTGCGCGTCGGCAGCGAGGAACGGCTTTGCCGGGCCGCGCAGGGCAACGGAGGCGAGCGGTGAAGGCCCGTCATCTGATACCGCTCCTCGGATTCGTGCTCCCGACCGTGCTGATCGGCTACGGCTTCGTCATTCCGCGGAGCTGCATCGCTGGCGTGAACGAGCTCACGGTCGGCTTCGCGACGACGATCCTCGGAGCGTGCGTAACCTACGTCGTCGGCGTACGGGCCGCGCTCCGCGAACGGCGCTGACCGATGCGTCGCCCGCACTTCATCGCCGCGCAGTCGCGTTGTCCGAGCGGCTGGCTCGGCTGGTTGATCGGTTCGCTGATGGTGCATGAAACCGCGGCGGCCAACGACGCCGTGCTCGACGCGCTCGCACTCGGGGACGCGGACCGAGTGCTCGACGTGGGATGCGGGCCCGGTCGTACCGTCGAGCGCGCGGCGCGGGCGACGCCGCGCGGTCACGTGGCCGGCCTCGATCCTTCCGACGAGATGTTGCGGGTGGCCGCCAAGAGGTGTCGGTCGTTGATCGACGCGGGCCGTGTGGAGCTACGGCGCGGTGACGCCGCGGCGCTGCCCTACGCCGCCCAGTCGGTCGACAAGGTCCTTTCGGTCCACACGCTCTATTTCTGGGCCGACGCGGCAGCCGTCGTTCGGGAGCTGCAGCGCGTTCTCGCGCCGGGTGGGCGCCTGGTGCTCGGCTTCCGGCCCAAAGAGGATGCGTCGTTCGTTGCCAGCTTTCCGGCGAGTGTCTATCGCTTCCATGCGAAGAACGACGTGACCGGCCTACTCTTCGATGCCGGGTTCGAGCAGGTCGTGGCCGGTGACGGCGGCGGCATTACGATCGTGACGGCGGTTCGGAGCGGGCGCTACAGCAACCCCACGTAGCTCCCGCCGTCGACCTGGAGATTCTGGCCGGAGACGAAGCCGGCGTGGGCGCTGCAGAGATAGAGGCAGGCCGCGGCGAACTCTTCGGGCGTACCCAGGCGATTGGCGGCGATCGATGCCGCGATCTCCTGGTACGCCTCGTCGATCGTGATGCCGCGTCCCGCCGCTTGCAGGCCGGCCATGAACCGTTGCCGGTCGGTGTCGATGCGCTCCGGCAGCAGGTTGTTGATCGTGACGTTGTCGGGAGCGACGTCGCGCGAGAGGCCTTTGCACGCCGCGGTGAGCGCGCTCCGGGCTGCGGTCGAGAGCCCCATCATCGGGTGCGGCGCCTTCACCATCGCGGACGTGATGTTGACGATGCGGCCGAAGCGCCGAGCCCGCATTCCGCCGATGAGCGCCCGGATCATGAGCGCGGGCGCGAGCAGATTCTGCTCGAGCGCCGCGAGCCACGTCGCGTGGTCGCAGTCCTCGAAACGGGCTGGCATGGGGCCGCCATTGTTGGTGACGAGGATGTCGGCATCGGGGCAGGC
>JBDSJB010000139.1:0-3657 GCA_039917665.1 Binatia bacterium | reverse complement strand
TCGTGCTGGGCAATGTGGAACATGCAGTTGTTGATGGTGACGCCGCCGGAGAGGGTGCCGTAGAGCACCTTCTCTTCGACCGCCTTGTCGTCGGTGAAGAGATAGAGGCCGAGCGGGCGGTCCTTGGCGTTCACGTACGTGAGGACCTCGTCCATCGTGCGGTAGGTCTTCACCGGCAGCAGCGGTCCAAAGATCTCTTCGCGCATGATGGTCATGTCTTCGGTGACGTCCAGCACGAGGTGCGGCGGGAACTTGCGAAGCTCGTCGTTGAACGTCGCGCCCGGCACCAGTGACACCGCCCGCGCGCCCTTCTTCACGGCGTCGTCGAGAGTCGCGCGTAGGCGACGGTAGGACTTCTCGTCGATGACCGACGTGTAGCTGCGGTCGTTGGTATCGGGGTAGCGCTCGCGCAGCGTCTTCTCGGCGCTCTTCACGAACGTGTCGACCTTGCCCTCCGGAATGAAGAGGTAGTCGGGGGCGAGGCAGGTCTGCCCGGCGTTCACGAACTTGGCGTAGAGGATGCGGCTCGCGGCAGCCTCGACGTCGTAGTCGTTGGCGATGATGGTCGGCGACTTGCCGCCGAGCTCGAGCGTCACCGGCGTCAGGTTCTCGGCAGCGGCGCGCATGACGTTCCGGCCGGCGTCGGCCGAGCCGGTGAAGATGATGTGGTCGAAGGGCAGGGTCGTGAACTCGTTCGGGCGGATGCCGGGGAGGATCGCGACCATGTCCTCGGGGAACTGCTGCTTGAACTTGTCAGCGAGGAGCCGGCAGAGATTGCTCGAGTTGGTCGCCATCTTGATCATGCAGCGATTGCCGGAGGCCAAGATGCTGGTGAGCGGGCTGATGGTGAGGAAGAGGGGATAGTTCCAGGGCGACACGAGCCCGATCACGCCCTTCGGTTGCGGGATCAGCCGATTCTTCGCCGTCGCGAAGAGGATGCCGACGTGGCGGTGCTGCGGCTTCATCCACTTCCCGAGGCTCTTCTTGGCGGAGCGAATGCCGTCCACGCAGTTGAAGAGCTCGAGCAACTTCGACTCCTCGGCGGCGCGATGACCGAAGTCGGCGTTGATGGCGTCGGCGATCGCGTCGGCGTTGTCGATCAGGATGCGCTCGACCGTTTCGAGGTTGGCTCGCCGCTCCTCGATGCTGGGATACGGGTGCCGGAGATACGCGGCGCGTTGCAGCTTGAAGATGCGTTGCGCCTCGTTCTCGACGGCCTCGAGATGACGGAGCTGCGCGGTCTGAGCCATGGTGGTTCCTCCTGCCGGGGTGATTGAGCGACGGTGCTGACGCCAGCGAGCGATTTGAACCGACCGGGAGAGCAAACGCAACCCGTGGGAAAGGTGTGAAGTGTCTCAGTCTGTTCGGGAGGCCGCTGTCGGTGTCGGGCGGTGTCGCCGGTGGGCGGGTCAAGGAGTGCTCCTACGGTCGCCGGGTCGCCGCCCCAGCGCTTGAAACCTGCCGCTGCCTCCCTGTTCTGCGCACACGCGAGCTGCGGCTCCCCGCAGCACTCCCTGACCCACCCACCGGCGAGGCATCGCAACGAGGACGATCGGACGCGCAGACTCGCCCTGCCGAACCGACGGCTCCATCGAGATTCAGTGAGGATGCAGCAGGCGGGCGGGTCGGGGATGGCTCCGGGGAGCGCCAGCTCGCGTGTGCGCAGGACATGGAGGCAGCGGCAGGTTGTACGCGCGGGGTGTCAGAGACCGCGCGACCGTAGGAGCCATCTCCGACCCGCCCGCCTGCTGCCACCAAATCACCGCCGCGCGAATCGACACGAGACAGTGCCGAAAGGTCTAACCCACGCAATCGCGCTTGAAATACCAGGCCGTCGGCCGCTAGATGTCGCGCTCAGACAAGGGAGGGGGCCTTATGAAGGCACATCGAGGCATGGGGGTTATGGGGGCGGCGCTGGTGCTGGCTCTCGGGTTGATCGTCGGCGGCTGCGGCAACGACGGCGCGGGCAGCAGCAACAAGGTCACCGTGGGTGGCGATGCCAGGTTTCCGATCGCCAACGGCGGGGGACCGGTGTCCGATGCGCCGTTCGTCATCATCGACCCGGATCGGCCGAGCGATCCGCTGTCGTCGGATGTCAGCACCAGCGTGGGCCACTTCTTCGGCATCATTCGGAAGACGGTCAGCGTCGCGGTCATCCTCACCGGTACGGTGCAGGGCCAGAGCATCCGCGTGAGCGGGCTCCTCGCCGCGTCGTCGAACAACACGGACAAGCAGCTCGACGGTCAGACCGACATCGCCTGCGAAGCCGGCGTGCAGGCCGTGATCGACGGCGACATTCAGGGCAACGAGCTCGACCGGCGACGCATCGACAATCTCGAAGATGCGGCCGCGCGTTTCGTCGCCGACACGGACTTCACTGATCCGGCGTCGGTGACGGCGGCGGCAGCCCAGGTCCGCGCGCTCACCAACGACGGCGCCCACCCGGCGCCGTAGTCGATCCCGCGCTTCGGTTTTCCACGGCGGCACGCTCGCGTAGCGTGCCGCCGTTTGCTTTTCTGGGTGTGGATGCCGGGAACGATCTACACGATCGGACACTCGAATCACTCGGCCGAGGTGTTCTTCGGCTTTCTCGAGTGGCACGCGATCACCACGATCGTCGACGTGCGCGCGATCCCCGCGTCGCGTCGCCATCCGCAGTTCGGTCGTGAGGCGCTGACGTTGAGCTGTCAGGCCCGCGATATCACCTACCGCTGGATGCCCGGGCTCGGGGGGCGGCGCCGGTCACGGAAGAATCAGCCGTCGCCGCACATCGCGTGGGAGGTGCCGGCGTTCCGCGCCTACGCCGACTACACGGACACGCCCGAGTTCGCGGCCGAGCTCGCGACGCTCGAGGAGATCGCGGCGGCGGCACCAACGGCGTTCTTCTGTGCCGAAGTGCTGTGGTGGCAATGCCACCGCCGTCTGATCGCCGACCGCTTGCTGCTCGCGGGTTGGATCGTGCTGCACATCGACGGCGGTGGGCGCACGAAGCCGCACGTGCTGCCCGACTTCGCCCGCGTCGAGGGTGATCGCCTCGTCTATGACGTAGGCGTCACCCTCGAGTTGCCGACGAGCGCCTAGTTCGGAAGCTCCGGCAGCAAGTAGCCGGTGCCGAATGTGCCGCGCGACTCGGTGAAATAAATCAGGCGCGAGTCTCGGCGATGACTTAGTCGGGCGTCGCCGTGGGGGTCCAATGTGCGCAGCCTCTGGGCGAGCGCCGAGCGACGTGGTACCCGACGCGTTCTCGTGCGCGCTCGATTCCGACTGCTCATGGTGCTGCTGCTGGTTGGTTGCGGCAGCGACGACGCGCACGTCTCGACCGGCGTCGATCTGCAGGTCGATCGCGCACCGATCGAGGCCACGCTGCAGCTGAGCGACGAAGAGTTCGCGGCCGACGACTGCGCGGTCATCGAGGGCGCCGTCGCCGAGCCCGGGATGCGACGGCTGCTGCGGTTCGACACGATCGTCGTGAATCGCGGCAACGAGGATCTCGTCGTCGGCGATCCGGCCGATCCCGAGCTGCCGTTTGCGGCCGACGACTTCGAGTACAGCCCGTGTCACCAGCACTACCATTTCCTCGGCTTCGCGACGTACGAGCTGCGCGACGTACACGACAATCGCGTCGGGTTCGGCCACAAGCAGAGCTTCTGCATGACC
>JBDSJB010000138.1:0-6209 GCA_039917665.1 Binatia bacterium | reverse complement strand
CCAAAGACTCGCGGTCGCATGAGGTAGTTGTTGCTGGCATTCAGAATCTTGTGGTGACGCACGTCGAGGACCGGCTGCCCCGGCCAATTCCTGAATTGCATGTCGTTGTGGACGACGTCCGTAACCGTGTCGCTGACGAACAGAAGATTGCCGAGCAGGTTGAAGAAATACAGATCGGCAATGTGGTCGGTAGCGTCGACGTGCGGATTGGAAACCTCGATCGCTTCGTTGCCGAGATAGCCGGCGTACGAGGTGACGAACGCCCAGCAATAAGCGAACGGCACGTCTTGTTCGTCGAACCACTCGGCCAGGGCGCGGAAATCATAGCCGTTGCCGAGCAGGTGAAGTGTCAGATTGGGTAGGACGTGGCTGGACAGCAGCTCCTGGCGAACCAAATGGTCCCAGCCACCGTCGTCCTCGATCGAGTCGATCGGGTGGGCGATGCGGTCGATGACGCGCCCGTGGTTGTGCCAGTAGTCGTCCTGACTGAAAGCGCGCGAGACCTGCGCTGTGTCGAAGGCGGTGTTGACGTAGTTGGTCAACGGCAGCAGCCGAAAGCGGCTCTCGCCCGGGCGCAACACGATATGCCGCGTTGCTGTTGCGCTGGTGCTCGGCTGCGAGGAGGAACACTCGGCAAGCGCGAAGGGGGACGAGCAGACGACCACGCTGGCCGCGACGAGAATCGGGATGAGAGACTGGCAGTGCAACCGACATTTCCCAGATGACCGGCCTGATGCCCAGATCACGGCGCTCATAGTTCGGGTCAGCCTTGGCCTGCAAGCGCTTGCTGGACCCTTGCGGCTCGAATTGAGGTCGGAGGGCTGTCGACGCAACCGGCCGTGCCGCTTCCATCGCCAGAGAGCAGTCGCGGGCCCGACGGCGGACGCACGTCGGCCCTCGACCGGGAGGGACGCGTGGCCGGGACGGGCAACCAACGACGAGCCAATTCATGCGATGAGGCTGACACGCGATGGCTGAGGGTACATCCGGAATCGGCAGTAAGCACACCCGGACAACTGCGATGCCGCAGACGGCCCACTCCCGTGATCGTGCACGAGTACGATCCGGCATTTCCGCTCGACGATCTCGTCGCGGACAAGCGGCGGGCAGTAGCGGGATGGAGCTGGAAGCGAGGCGCGAAGTGTTCATCAGCTAGTGACCTGCCGCTTCCTCTGCTCTCTTCTGGTCGGCCGCCTCGAAATGACCGATCTGGTCGGCCGCCTCGAAATGACCGATCTGGTCGGCTCGAGCCTTCTTGAATGCGATGCGATCGGTTACGCGAGTGACATAGGCCTCGGTCGCCGGTCGGTCACCGAAAGAGCGGACCTCTGAAACGCGCAGCACATCCGCCATCAACAGGTCTGCGACAGTGAAGCGCTCGGCGGCGAGCCATTCTCGCTCGCTCAGTACTCGATCCAGCTGGTCGAGGCGCCTGCTCATCCATCCGGTAAGACCATCGTTCTCCGCGCCGGAGATCTTCAGAAACCACCACGGTACCGTGACCATCTCAATCGAGTTGAGCGCGGCGATCGTCCATTGCAGTGTCTCCGCTTCTCCAACCGGATCGCGCGGCATCAGCTTCTCGCTTTTCCGGGCCAGGTGCAGCAACCCAGCGCCGCTTTCGAATATCTCCAGCGCTTCGTCCTTCAAGAACGGGACTTGGCCGAATGGCTGATGCGCCAGATGATTGGTCTCGCGGCCATCGAAGGGGATCGTACGGACTCCGTAGAGGAGACCAGCTTCCTCACACGCCCATCTCAGCCTTAAATCACGCACGAAACCACGGGGGCCTTTAGGAACCCAGTCGTAGGTCCAGATGCTCAGTTCGCTCATCGCTGCGCGCCCTTCCTGAATCAGTTGGAGGGTAACAACTCCCCAGTGGGGACTGACGTTCCAGTCTCATCTCCACTACCGTTTTGGTTGCGTAGTTTGAAACCGCGCGAGCGCGATCCGAAAATTGGGGCTCGGCGTCCAGTGCCAGCCGTCGAACTCGCGCGGACCGTCAGCCACGGTCCGCCACGTGAAGCCGCGCCCGAGCTCGGCGAGCACCACCGACGCGACCGTCTTGGTGAGCGCCTCGCCGAGGCACGCGTGCCGCGACGTCGCGACACCGAACGGCGAGTACGCGAGCCGCCCCGGCGGCGTCACGAAGCGCTCGGGGTCGAAGCGGTCCGGCTCGGCGAAGACGGCGGGGTCGCGGTGACTCTCGCGAACGCAGAGCCGGAGCAACCATCCGGCGGGCATGCGGAACCCCTCCACCTCGATCGGGGCGCACACGGTGCGGAACAGGAACTCGCTCTGCTCCAGGCGGAGCGTCTCGAGCACGATGCCAGGGCGTCGGTCTCGGCGGTCGTCGCGAGGTCCTCGGCCCACACCGGATGATCGGCGAGCATCTTCATGGCGCCGAGGTGCATCTCGCCGCCGCGCTGCTCGCGCGCCCGCTCGACGTGGTCGCGATCCTCACGCCGCCGGCAGGTCGCCTTCAGCGCGCGCAATCCGGGAACGCCCTGAGGAAGACGTTGTTCTTCCAGGTGTTCCCCGCGCACGCGACGTCCTGGTCGAAGCCGTCGGCGACGTTGCCCGTCGCCACGTTCCCAGACAAGACATTTCCCGGTACGCGCACGCCGAAGCCGATCTCGTGCTCGTGCGCCCGATTGCTCTTCAGGACGTTGTCCCCGCTCCCCACGTCGAAACCCGAACCCGAGCCCGCCTCGCCGCGGATGCCAATGGAGACATTGGCCTTCAAAGCGTGGCCGCCGGGTCCCGCGGCGAGACGAAACCCCGTCACGATGGACCGGTTCGCCGTGTTGCTCTTCAACACGTGTTTCGCACCGGCGATGTTGAAACCGGTCGCCGTCGCGGTGACCGTGTTTTCCTTGAAGCTGTTGCCGATCGTGCCGGGCTCGGTGCGGAAGCCGCTCCCGGCCTGCTGGACGGCGTTCTGCACGAATGCGTTGTTGTTGCCGAACACTTGAAACGCAGCATTGCTGGTGTTCACGCTCAGGTTCCCGACGAGCTTGTTCCGGTCGCCGTTTACCTGGAATCCTCCGCTATGCGTCTGCGCGACGTTGTGCGTCAGCAGGTTGCCGTCGGTGCTCACGCCGAACCCGATCGCGTTGCCGACCGCCCGCACCTCGCGGACCGTGTGTCCACCGTCACCCTCGAGGTCGACCCCGACCGTGCAGCTGAGGACCTGCCCGCTCCGCACGGTGGCTTTTTTCCCCACGATGCGGATACCCGTGCTGAGACCGCTGCACGAGACGGATCTTTGGTTCATGTCGAGGACCACGGGACCGACCACAGTGAGCCCGGTTCCAGGACACGATGTGAGGTCGTTGCTCATTGTGAACGCCCCACCCGGCCCGATGGTCCCGCCGCACGTGAGCTGCGCACTCGCCCGTACCGGCAGTGCGGCGGTCAGCATCATCGTCAGTAGCATCGACGCGCCGGCGCGCGTCCGTCGCTTCAGTCGGGTCGTCGTCATCTCGGACCTCCAGGCTCGCACCGTGGGGCGCGGATTGGACTACGGGATCAGCACCACCCATTGATCGTAATCTCTCGCGAAGGGCAAAGCCAAAATCGGGAAGACTAAATAGCCCCCCCTGGTCGTAAGCCTGGGGCGAACGCAATCTCTTGCTCTGGATAGGGACCGCCGAGCTACGGTCCCCCTCCGGAGGCTTCACCAATGCCGACACGTCGCACGGCTGCCCTCGCAGGCGCACTGCTCACCATCGTTGCCGCAGCGGGCCGCGCTACGGCGGCTCCGGGTGACTTCGACGCGACGTTCGGCGGCGACGGCACGGCGGAGGCGAACCCTGGCGGCTACATCAGCCTGCCGAGCGCCGTGGTCGTCCAGTCCGACGGCGCGGTCGTCGCGGCGGGCGTCTTGGGTCCCACCAGCTCCGACGTGGCGATCGTCCGCTGGGAACCGGACGGCGACCCGACCTGACGTTCGGCGGCGATGGCATCGTGATCACCGACTTCGGCGCCGACGAGGTCGCGCGCGCCGTCGCGGTGCAGTGGGACGGGAAGATCGTCATCGCCGGTGCCACCGGCTACTCGTTCAACATGGACGGCGACGTCATCCTCGCCCGTTATCTCACCGACGGCTCCCAAGACCCGACGTTCGGCGTCGGCGGCAAGGTACGACGCCGGCACGCTGGTGACCTCTGTGTTCGCGCGCCCCGGCAGCACCTGCAATGTCGCGAGGCCGTCACCGTGCTGGCGCGGCATCGGCAAACCCCCCGGCAGCAAAGGCTATCAGTATCGCGATCGCGACCGCGCATTCGACGGCCTCACGAAGATCCAGCTGAAGCCGAACGCAACCGCCGCTATAGCGTCGATCGTGGTCAGCGCGCGCGGCGCGGCCCTCGCGCTCGGAGCGTTGCCGTCGTCCACACCGATGACCGTGCAGCTCCACGACGGCAGCGGTATCTGCTTCGCCGCGACCTACGCCACGAACGTTTCGACGGCGACGAGCACACTCTTCAAAGCCAAGAGCGACTGACCCAGCGGCCGCTCAAGGCGCAGAAGAAGTAGCCGCGGATCACGAACACGCCGCCCTGGGTCGCTGCGACGTGTCAATGGAAAAACTGCAGTAAATACATCGTGATATCGAATGTCGGAGATAAGCAAAACCAAGGCGATGGGACCATGGCACACCCGATACGGTGCCCTTTCTCCATTGCCGATCAACTGCCTCCGGGAGACGTCGCCATCGTCAAGCCCATGGACGGCGACACCGCTGATCACGCGCTGATGTCACTGGCGACGGCACAGCCGCCGCCACGGTCGCCGCGGCCGTGAGCAACGAGAGCGGCGCGTTTCATGCGTGACGAGTGCGTGAATACAGCTTGTTTCTCACCCTGGCCGATGCGAAGGAGAAACTCGAACGCCCCATTTGATCCGCCTGCGCGCGCCACAACCGGCGGGCCCCCGTCGCCGCAACGACCAGGAGACCACCCCATGCGCCGTTCATTCGCCGCTCGTCCCAATGTCGTCCGCCGCCTCGCCGCCCTGGGTCGTACCCTCGCCGCGGTGGCAGGCCTCGTCGCGCTTCCCGCAGTGGCTGCCGCCGACGTCGTCTCAGTCGATACGAGCGCGACGCTCCGAGCGCTCAGCGTGTTCGAGGGTGGCGGGCAGGACATCACCTTGCCGATCCCCGACGGCTTCGCAGATCTGCACGAGTCCGTGACGGCGAACGCCACGGGCGGCCAGGGCCGCGGCACCGCGACGCTCGACGTCGACGTCACGCGGTCGACCGACGGGCTCACGGTCAGCGCCCGCGGAACGACGGACATCGAGAGTCCCGGGACGCTCGAAGGGTTGAAATTCACGGGCTCGGGCGGCGCGGTCGGTCTCCGCGTCTCGTTCTGCCTCGACGAACGCGCCTCCTTCGTCGTATCGAGCGCGATCGACGTCCAGACGAACGGCACCACGGAGTCGACCGACGCGACGTTCGATTTCGACGGGACCGACCCGGCGATCGAGATCGTCGCCGAGGACGCGTCGGACCGGCCGCGCAGCACCGGCATCGGACGCAATGGCATCCTCGAGCCAGGGTGCTATTCGGTCGACTGCACCACCAACTCGAGCCTCGGCGACACCCAAGCCGCGAGCCGGTCGTCGTTCAGCATCGATCTCACCGTCGCGACCACCGAGAACGACGTCGGCAGCATCTTCCGGTGGATCGGACCGAGCGTCGGCGTCTTCGCGCAGGACGGCAACTGGGACCCGACGGGCGTGCCGGCGTTCGTCGATGGCGTCCGGAGCGACACGGCCCTCTTCCAGAGCGTCAGAACCGTCGACGTCGACATCACGACGCTCGCGAGTGCGACCATCGCGCCGGCGAAGGATCGCGACCTCGCGACGCTCGCCATCCCGCCCACGTGCACCGGGCTGATCACACGCACGATTGGCCGCCTCCAACTCGACGCCGCGCAGGACCTGGAGCTCGTGAACGGCACCCTCGCGCTGAACGCCCTCTCCCTCGAGCAACCGTCGCTCACGATCGAGAACAACGGGCTGCTCGAGCTCCGCACCGCCGGCCTCTGCGCGCGGAACGCGCAGCTCGGGGGCGGCAGGAAGCCGTCCCTCGCGATCGTGAGCGGACCGGGGGGCAAGCTGCAGACGCTCGCCCGGATGTCCGTCGGCGGCACGGGGAGGGGATCCGGAGCACTGCAGGTGCGTGACGGCGGGATCATGGCGTC
>JBDSJB010000137.1:0-2697 GCA_039917665.1 Binatia bacterium | reverse complement strand
AGGTCATGGGCATCGGTCCGACGTTCGGCATCGCGTTCGCCAAAGCCGAGCTCGCCGCGGGTACCGTGTTGCCGCGTGCCGGCACCGCGTTCATCAGCGTCCGCGAGGAAGATCGTGCGGGGGCCGTTCTCGCCGCCCGCCGTCTCCACGAGCTCGGCTTCCGCATCACGGCCACCAGCGGCACGGCCGACGAGCTCACGCGGGCCGGAATCCCCACCGAGACGGTCAACAAGGTGTCGGAGGGGAGCCCGCACGTGGTCGACGCGCTCGAGGCCGGCAGCATCGCGCTCGTCATCAACACGCCGCGCCCCGACGCCAAGGAGCTCCGCGATTCGTTCTCGATCCGACGCACGGCGCTCGAGCGCAAGATCCCGTATTTCACGACGATCGCCGGCGCGATCGCAGCGGCCGAGGCCATCGGCGCCATGGCGGCCGGTCCGCTCCGCGTGAAAGCCTTGCAGGCGTATCATGCCGATCTCGCGCGTGTCGGTTGATGCCGCGACGGGTGCCGGACTACCGGCGCCGTTGACCAGGCCCGAGCCCGTTCGCTAACACCAGCGCCGATCCCAGAGGCGCATGGCAGACGAATCGACACTCGACCTGAGCCTGCGAGAAGCGCATCGGCGGCGCATCGCTACGCAGCTGCCGAATCTCGGTTGGGTCGTGACGGGCGCGTCGGTCATGTGGTTCGCGCTCGCGACGCTCGCCGATCCCGCCGCGGTGCGCGCGGTCGCGTCGCCCGGTGCCATGGTCGGCATCCTGGCGTTGCAAGGGACGATCTTTGCGGCGGCCGCGGCGCTCGGTCGGCGCGATCCGACCGGCGATCGTGTGACGGCGCTGGCCGTCACCACGTGTTTCGTCGTCGGCCTAATGTGGGCGTGGTTCCTGACGACCACCTCGACGGTGGCGGCGATGCTGATGTTCGCCACGCTCACGCTGCTCGGCGCGGCGCCGCTGGTGCTGGCCTGGGGTCTCGGACCCCAGCTCGCGTTCCAGGGTGGGCTCACCGCGGCGTGGCTCTTCGCGCTTGCGCAGTTGCCGCATCACCTCCGGATGACGGAGCTGGTGTCGGCCATCGCGTTCGGCAATCTGATGGCGCTCGCGGCGACGCAGTGGGCGGCGCAGTCGTTCCGGACCGAGGTGCGCGCGGGGTTCGCGGCGCTCGATCTCGACCGGCAGATCACGGCCTCGCGCGACGCGTACCGCGCGCTGGCCGAGAATGCGGTCGATTTCATCTGGGCGATCGACCTGCAGGGGCGCTGGACCTACGTCAACGAGGCGCTCGCTCGGCGGTGCGGCATGCGTGTGTCCGACATGATCGGGCAGCCGGTGCAGGCGATCCTTGCACCGGATCCCTCGCATTCGGATCCGCGCGAGAGCATCGCCCGCATGAGCGCGGGCGAGCCGATCGAGTCGCAGGTCTGGCACATGGCGGCCGTGGACGGTCCGTGCTGGGTCGAGGCGGTCGCCAGCCCCATCCATGGCCCGACCGGGGAGGTGATCGGGATCCAGGGCGTCAGCCGCGACGTCACCGAACGATGTCTCGCCGAGGATGCCCTGCGAGCCAGCGAGGAGCGCTTCCGCGGGGTGTTCGACAACGCGCCGGTCGGGATGGCGGTGGTGACCCCCGACGGCGCGGGGATGCAGGTGAATCGTGCGCTCTCGACGATGCTGGGCTACGACGACGGGGCGCTGATCGGCAAGGAGGTGTGGGACGTGCTGCACCCCGACGACGTGCCCGCGATCGAAACGCTCGTCGCGTCGGCGCGCGTGGGCGAGCGCGACGGGTTCTCGCTCGCATGCCGCCACCTGCACCGCGAGGGTCGGGTCGTCTGGACGCAGCTGCACGCGTTACTCGAGCGCACGCCGGACGGCAGCCCGAGTCGCTTCATCTCGCAGGTGGAGGACATCACCGAGCAGCGTGCGGCCGAGGCGGCCCTGCGGTCGAGCGAGCACCGCTTCCGGAGCTTTGCGGAATCGATGGCGGCCGGTGTGTTCATGGCGCGGCCGGATGGGATCGTCTACGTCAACGAGGCGGTCTCGACGATCACCGGGTTCACGCGCGACGAGCTCTTCGGCATGCAGGTGTGGGATCTCGTTCATCCCGACGAGCGCGCCGCGGCCCGACAGAAGCTGACGGCACGATTGAACGGCGAGTCCTTGGACCCGCGCGCCGCGTACCGACTGGCGACGAAATCCGGCGTGGCGCGCTGGGTGGACATTACGGTCGCAATGGTCGATCTCGACGGCGCCCCCGTGATGTTGGGGACGGCGTTCGACGTCACCGAGCGTAAGCTCGCCGAGGAGGCGTTGCGCTCCAGCGAGGCGCGCTATCGTGGGCTCGTCGAGTCGCACCACGAGCTCGTGTTGCGGTTCGACGCCGACGGCCGCGTCACGTTCGCGAACGACGCCTACTGCGACACGTACGGCGTCGCGCTCGACCACGCCATCGGCGCGCCGTTCTGGCCGTTCGTGCACCCCGCGGACGTCGAGCAGCTGCGGATCGCGGTGCACGCGACGATGCAGCCGCCCTATCGCACGAACGTCGAGGTCCGATCGCGGACCGTGCACGGTTGGCGTTGGTTCGAATGGGAAGCCAGCGCCGTGCGCGATCCGAACGGCGTCGTGCTCGAAGGTCAGGCCGCCGGTCGCGACGTGACCGAGCGCCGCCGAACGCAAGACGATCTCCGCGCGTCC
>JBDSJB010000136.1:0-6424 GCA_039917665.1 Binatia bacterium | reverse complement strand
GCCCGCCACTGGAGCTCGCCGCGATCGACTGGCCGCTCATCGAGCGCGAGCACGTCCGCATGGTCGGGCATCCGCTCGTGGCCCGCGACGTCACCGGACACGAGACCAACCCGATGCGCGACGAGCTCCCGACGCAGCGAATCGCGCAACGCTCCAATCGGCTGCGCGACGAGCACATGCTCCGTCGCCTGCTCGAGGCATTGGCCGAGCATCGTCGCGTTTTCGCCACCGTCGGTGTGACCCACGCGGTCATGCTGGAACCGGCTCTGCGGGCGGCCGCCGCACCAGGTGACCACGCATGAGGGCGCGAGAGTGACCGTGAACGACGCCGCCCGTCCGTGGCTGTCGATTGCCGCGCCTTGCTACAACGAGGAGGAAGCCATCGCGGCGGTCGTCACGGAGTGGGACGCGATCCTGACCGCCGTCCCGCAGCCGACCGAGATCGTCCTCTGCAATGACGGCAGCACCGACGGCACCGCCGCGGTGCTCGCCGAGCTCATGGCGCGCTACCCGCGGCTCCGAGTCGTGAGCAATCCCACGAACGGCGGCTACGGGAGAGCGCTCGGCTCGGCGATCGCGGCGACGCACGGCACGTACGTCGCGACGATCGACAGCGACGGGCAGTTCGACGTCGCCGACGCGGTCGTGCTCGCCGGCGACGTCGAGCGCGAAGGCTACGACGGGATCACCGGCTTTCGGCTCGGCAAGAAGGACACGCCGTTCCGCGTGCTCGCCGATCGGGGCATGAATCTCCTCGTCCGGGCCATGTTCGGCGTCCAGCTCCGCGACACCAACTGCGCGCTCAAGGTCGTCCGGGGCGACTTGCTCCGCGGCCTCCCGATCGAGGCCCGTGGCTATCCCACCCCAACCGAGATGTGCGTCCGGCTCGTCGCGCGGGGCTACCGGCTCGGCGAGCGCGGCGTCACGCACCGTGAGCGCACGGCGGGGTTCAGCAAGCTCCATCCATGGCGGACCGCATGGAGCTTCTTCCGCTTCCTCGTCTACCTGCGTTTGAAGTTGAAGCTTCACCGCGCCGGGATTATCCTCGCGCCGTGACCGCCGCCGGGACATCGCTCGTCGGCGTCATCCTCGCCGCTGGCCAGGGGACGCGTCTCCAGCCCTTCAGCGAGACGTATCCGAAGCCGATCCTCCCGATCCTCGGGAAGCCGCTCCTGCAGTACCAGATCGAATGCCTCCGCGACCTCGGGGTCCGGCGCGTGATCATCGTGATCGGGCATCTCGGGTTCGCGATCGTGCGCGCGCTGGGCGACGGCCGACAGCTCGGCGTCGAGATCGAGTACGTCGACCAGGGCAAGACGCTCGGTATCGCGCACGCGGTGAGCAAGCTCGAGCCGCTCGTCGACCGGCCGTTCATGCTCTTCCTCGGCGACATCTTCTTCGTGCACGACGACCTCGCGCGGATGATCTCGATGCTCGGCACGGACGGCGTGCGCGGCGTGCTCGCGGTCAAGGAGGAGACGTCGATCGAGGCCGTGCGCAGGAACTTCGTGGTGCGCGAGGACGACGCCGGCTTCGTGAAGCGCGTCATCGAGAAGCCGCAGCATCCCCCGAGCATGCTCAAGGGCTGCGGGCTCTACCTCTTCGATCCGGTCTTCTTCGATGCCGCGCGACGGACGCCACGGACTGCGATGCGCGACGAGTACGAGCTGACGGACGCGATCCAGATCTTCGTCGACGACGGCCATCGCGTGCGCGCCGCGCACGTCGTCCGGGACGACCTGAATCTCAGCTACCCGTCGGACCTGCTCGACATCAATCTGAAGCTGCTCGATGGCACGCAGAGCCTGATCGCCGCCGACGTGCACCTCGCGCCCGGCTGCCGGGTCGAGCACAGCGTGATCATGGACGGTGTGACGGTGACGCACCCGATCGAGATCCGCGACTCGCTGGTGTTTCCCGGTGTCACGGTGACTGCCACGTCGGACATCCGCCGCGCGATCATCACGACCGAAGGCATCATCGAGTGTCGCTGAAAAGGCATCACGAAAGCGTGACGACCGAAGGCGTGATCGAGTGTCGCTGAAGGGCGGCGTCCAGTGTCGCTGACCGACCCGCCGAAGCGCGTCCTCGTGACGGGCGGCGCGGGGTTCATTGGCCATCACCTCACCCGCGCGCTCCTCGGGCGCGGCCTCGCCGTGACCGTGCTCGACGACCTCTCGATGGGCCGCCGCGAGAACGTGCCCGCCGCCGCGCGCTTCGTGGAGGGCGACATCCGGGACGCGCGCGCGCTCGCCGAGGCGCTCGACGGCGTCGACGCCGTGTTCCACCAGGCAGCCATCGTGTCGATCCGGGCGAGCGTCGAGCACTTCGTGCGCGACGCCGAGGTGAACCTGATGGGCACCCTCACCCTGCTGCGCGAGATCGCCGCGCGCCGCATCCCGCGCGCGGTGCTCGCCTCGTCGATGGCGGTGTACGCCGACTCGCCGCGACCCGATCCGCTGTCCGAAGCGGCCCCGACCGTGCCGATCTCACCCTACGGCGTGGCCAAGCTCGCGGCCGAGCGCTACTGGCTGCTGCTCGGCGCGCAGGCCGGCATGACGGCCACGGCACTCCGCTACTTCAACACCTACGGGCCGAACCAGACGCCGACGCCGTACGTGGGCGTCATCACGATCTTCATCGAACGCCTGCTGGCTGGCGCCCCGCTCCGCATCTTCGGCGACGGTGAGCAGGCCCGTGACTTCGTCCACGTCGACGACATCGTCGCCGCGAACCTCGCCGTCCTCGACGCGCCCGCGGCCACCGTCGCGGGTCGGGTCTTCAACGTGGGGACCGGTCACGCGACCTCGGTCAACGACGTCGCGGCGGCGCTGATCCACGCGCTCGCGCCGGGCACGCAGCCGGAGTACCTGCCGGCCCAGCCGGGCGAGATGCGGAATGCGATCGCCGACGTGCGCGCGATCCGCACCGCGCTCGGTTGGACGCCGCGTCACGTGCCGCCGGAATTCAGCGACGTGATCGCGTTCTGGCGTGGCGCCGCGGAAGCCGGCCGGCGACCGCGCTGAGCCCGGCGAACCCAAAAACGTTCCGAAACGGACGCCAGCGCTGCCGTAAGGTTTCAATCCCGCCGGCCGTCTCGGATGCGACACAGAGGGCGTCGTCATCCACGGTCGAATCATCCCTCTCGTTCTGGCGGCCATACTGACGGCAGCGAACGCCTTCGCAGCAATCCCGGTCAGCGCGCCGACGCCGACGCGCGTCGTCTACCCCGGCGGCCTCGACCCCAGCTTCGGCGAAGGCGGACACGCCCGTTTGCCCGCGGGCATTCAAGCCGTATTCGAGGCCGCGGTCGGCGACCCCGATGGCGGGATCGTCGTCGTCGGCAATCTGGCGCCCAACGGATCCGCCATCGTCGTCGCCCGCACGGTGTGCTCGATGCGGGCTTCGCGGGCGGCATCGTGACGATCGACGTCGATACGTTCGACGCCGGGCGCGCGGTCGTCGTGCAAGGCGGGGATCGTCTCGTCGTCGTCGGCGACACTGATCGACGCGGCGGGAACGGAGCGTTCGTGCTCGCCGCTCTGCGCCCCGATGGAATGCGCGATCCGTCTTTCGGCGACCACGGGATCGCGCGCTCCGAATCGATCCGAAACAACGAGGTCGTGATGGCAACCGACGCGGTCGGAGCGCCGGACGGCCGCATCACCGTCGCCGGGTACGAGACCGGATTGCCGTATCAGATTCGCATCGTGCGCTTCGACCCTGACGGTCATGGCTCGGAGGACTTCGCTTCGCTGCCGGGTACCGCGTGGGCCCTCGGACGACGCGCCGACGGCAAGATCGTCGTGCGGGGGTCGCCAGAGATTGCTGCGCTACGACCTCGACGGATCGCTCGACGACGGATTCGGCGCCCATGGGGTTCTGGAGAGCGTGTTTTCGTCGACGGCCTTCGCCGTCGACGCACAAGACCGGATGATTTCGGGAGGGTACACACTCGTCCGTCTCGAACCGGACGGGTCGTCAGACCCGAGCTTCACGATGGCGGCCGGGACGGGTTTTTATCGGCACATCGTCCCCCCATCCGACGGCAAGCGCATTGCCGTCGGAGGCGGCTGCGGCCCGCGACTGACGTCCTGCTTCGCCACTGTCGACCGCTTCGAAGGAGACCGGACGCAAGACTGCGGCGACAGCGACGCCGACGGCGCGGTCTCGGTGAGCGACGGGGTCGCGACGCTCCGCGCCGCCGCGGACTTGCCCAGCAGCTGCGAGCGGTTCGTCTGCGACGTCGACGGCAGTGGGACCGTGTCGGTCCCGGACGGCGTCAACGTGCTGCGCGCCGCCGCTGACCTCCCGGCTCGCATGGACTGCGGAATTCCTTCGCCGTAGCCGCCCGGACTATCGCGCGTCCGACGCGTTCCGCAGGGTCGCAAGATACTCCGAGGCGTCGCCCTGCTCGGGATGCTCGCGCACGAAGCGCTCGAAGTACCGCACTCCCTCCGCTCTCCGACCATGGTCGCGATAGAGCGCGAAGAGATCCGCGAGAGCCCACGGACACCCGTGCGTGCAATGCGGGATCGCCTCTTGGAGCGCGACCATCGCCCGCTCCGGTTGGCCCGCGTCGAGATAGACGCTCGCGTAGTGCCGCAGGCGCATCTCGACGACGTTCGGATGATCCCGCGTGAAGAGCCCGACGGTGTGGAACGAGAGCCAGGCCGCGCCGCCGACGATGGCGAGCGCCGACGCGAGCCGCTTCGGCTCGCCTGCCCTCTGCCGGCGCGCCGCTTCGACGACCCCGAGGCCGGCGAGCGGCAGGAGCGCCGGCACGATCTGGATGCGGTAGCGCGCGAACAAGAAGAACGCGACCAGCGTCAGCCAATAGACGAGTACGAACGCGGTCAGCCGTCGGACCACCGCCGAGGACCGAAACGCCGCCACCACCCCGAGCGCCGCCAGCGCCAGCACGGCGCCGAATCCGAGCAACGGCAGCCGCAAGATCCGCGACTCACGCTCGAGGAGATATTGATCCTGGCTGTCCGAGATCTCGAAGTCGTTCCAGAAGAGCATCGCCTTCCGACCGAACGCGCGGAGCGCGAACCCAGGATCGTTCGCCATGTGAGAGAAAGCCGCGCGCAGCCAGAACCACGAGGTTTCGCCGGCCGTCAGGGTCCGCCCGGCCCGGTCCTCGGCGACGTGGTGAAAGTCCTCCTCCTCGAAATGAGGATTGGCCCGCACGAACGACACGACGCCGTACGCGCCGTACGGATTCTCGGGATTGTTGCCGGTGTAGAAGTTCTGCCCGAGCTGCGTCGTCGTGAGCACCCATTCGCCCGAGACGGCGTGATTGCGGAGCGCCACGGGCGCCAGCGCGACGACGACGCCAGCGAGGAAGAGTAGCGCCGCGCGCCGGGAATCGCGGGCGAAGACGAGCGCGCCGAGCGGCACGAACACCAGAAGATTGGCGCGCGTGAGGATCGCGAGCCCGAGCACGACGCCCGCGGCGGCGCGCTCCCACGTGCGGCGCCCGCTCGCCAGCAAGAGGAACGTCGCGACGAGCAGCATCGACAGCGCGGTCTTGTCGAGCTCGCCGACGTTGAAGAGGTCCGGCTCGTAGACCGCGAATCCGAGCGCCGCGAGGCCGCCCACGACCGGGCCGCCAACGCGGCGCCCGAGGAGCGCGGTCGCCGCAGCCGCACCGACGCTGCACGCCACGTTGAAGAGGCGGGCCAGCAGGAGGTCGCGCCCGCCGAGCCGGTACACGAGCCCGAGCAGATAGGGATAGAGCGGGTCCATGTAGAACGCCCGCGTCCCCAGCCAGTCGCCGCCCGCGATCTGCTGTGCCCACTGGTCGTAATACTCGGGGTCGACGACCAGCCGATCGAACCAGGGTGTGCCGCGCAGCTCGAGCACGTACCCGACCCGGAGCGAGGCTCCGAGCACGAGCATCGCCGCGAGCCACCACCGGCCGGCGAGCACGCGACTCAGTCCCGCCAGCGCGGCCGGCGATCCCTCGGTGCCGCCCTTCCCTCGTGCCACCCTCCCGTCGCCGTCGCGTGTGGGCCTCAACGGCGGCGAGGATCGTTCGAGCACGTCCTCGCTGTCAATTCCGGTAGCGTCTCAGTCCGTTCGTGAGGCGCTCTGTCGGTGTTGGGCGGTGTCGCCGGTGGGTGGGTCAGGGCGTGTCCCTACGGTCGCCGGTTTACTGCCACCCAGCGCTTGAAACCTGCCGCTGCCTCCATGACCTGCGCACACGCGAGCTGCGGCTCCCCGGAACACGCCCTGACCCACCCACCGGCGACGCATCACAACGAGAACGATCGGACGCGCCGACTCGCACTGCCGACCGCGGCTCCAATGAGATCGGCTCGAATCAGATCGAGTGATGATGCAGCAGGCGGGCGGGTCAGGGAGGGCTTCGGGGAGCCGCAGCTCGCGTGTGCGCAGGCCATGGAGGCAACGGCGAGTT
>JBDSJB010000135.1:0-5823 GCA_039917665.1 Binatia bacterium | reverse complement strand
ACGATCCTCCACCGCTCGATCGACGGCGAGCTCGTCCCAGGTACCTCTGCCACCAAGGAAGAGCTGATCGGCATCGGGCGCGCCATGGGTCGCGTCGGTCACGGCGTTTTCGAGCTCGTGTCCGACTTGCGGCGCGAGTGGCGCGAGTTCGAGTGGATGGGCGACCTCAGCCGCGAAACCGGCTTACCGGTCACGTTCGCGGCGCTGCAGTCGATCGGTAAGGAAATGACCCTCGACGACCAGATCGCCGCCATGGACGAGCAAAACGCCAAGGGCGCCAAGATCGTCGCGCAGATCGCGCTGCGCGGAAACGGCGTCGTGATGGCGTGGCGTGGGACCGTGCATCCGTTCTTGTGGAAGCCCGCGTGGACCGAGATCGCGTCGCTGCCATGGGAGCAGCAGCTCGCACGTCTGCGTGATCCGTCGTTCCGCGCGCGCATGATCGAGGAGAAGTCGGTGTTTCCCGAATCCGACCTCGTCTATTTCCTCCAGATCGTCGCCGAAGGTTGGTTCGCGCAATACGCGATGGGCCCCGACTTCGACTACGAGCCGACGCAAGACGAAACGATTCAGGCCGTGGCTGCCGCCAAGGGCGTCAGCGGCGCCGAGCTCGCCTACGATCTCTTGATGGAAGACGAGGGCCGCGGGTTCATCTACTTCCCGATCTTGAACTACCAGGACGGCAATCTCGATTTCCTCCAGGCGCTGCAGGTGCGCGAGGATTGCGTCAATTCACTCTCCGACGGCGGCGCCCACTGCGGCACCATCTGCGACGCTGCTTCGCCGACGTTCATGCTCGAGCACTGGGTCCGCAACCGGAAGCGCGGGACCATCTCCTTGGCCAACGCAATCAAGCGGCAGTGCCGCGATACCGCCGTCCTGTACGGCCTGCGCGATCGCGGCGTGCTCGCGCCGGGCTATCTCGCCGACGTGAACGTCATCGACATGCAGACGCTCAAGCTCGGCAAGCCGTGGTTGGCGTTCGATCTGCCCGCGGGTGGACGGCGGTTGTTGCAGAGAGCTGACGGATACGTCGCGACGATCAAATCTGGACGCGTGACGTTCCGCGATGGCACGATGCAGGGCGCGACGCCTGGGGTGGTGGTGCGAGGTCCACGCCCGACACCATGAAGGTGCTCAAGGTTCTACTGATCGTCCTGGTCGTGTACGTGGCGATCGTCGCCACGTTCGAGTCCTCGATCGGATTTTTCCAGCCCGCGCCCGGGTCGACGCTGGTCATTACGACGCTCGATGCGGATGGAACCCCGCACGATCGAGTCGTGGCTCGTCTCGAAACCGAGGGGAAGCTCTACGTCTCCGCCAACCACTGGCCCCGCGCTTGGTATCGGCGGGCGCTGGCGAACCCGGAAGTTCGGATCACGATGGACGGCGAGACGCGCGACGTTCGCGCCGTTTCTGTCACGGGTGCTGAGCACGACCGAGTCGCGCGCGAGCACCCGCACAGCCTGGCGTTTCGGATCGTGACGGGCTTTCCGACGCGCTACTTCGTCCGTCTGGATCCACGCTAGCGTGAAGCCTCACATCACCATTCTCACCCTCGGCGTCGACGACCTCGAACGCGCTGTGGTCTTCTACCGAGACGGTCTCGGCTTCACGAAGGGCATCATCGGCGCGGATCTCGAGAACGGCGCGGTCGCATTCTTTGACCTTCAATCGGGGCTGAAGCTCGCTCTGTGGCCGCGGAAGAGCCTCGCGGCGGATAGCGGGCTCCCCCTTGATGCACCGAGCGCGCTGGAGTTTTCGATCGGCCGCAACGTGTCCTCTGCGCGCGAAGTCGATGCCGTCATGCGCCGGGCGGAGCAAGCCGGCGCGATGATCGTCAAACCCGCGCAAGCGGACGTTCTACGGCGGCTACGCCGGCTCCTTGACACGAAGCAGTGGCCCGACGACGCGGTCGAGGAAGCATTTTCCGCGCAACGCGGCGCAGGCGGTGCTCGGTCTCGAAAACGTCGCGCTCGAGTCGGGGCTGCTCTCGCGCCGCCACAAACGAGAATGGGAGCGTGAAGCCGATGCCGAACGCCACGGCACCGATCGAAAGAAGCTCGTGGAAGCTTTGGAGAATTGCAGCGTGTTTCGTGGCCGGAGTCGCAGTGGCTGGCGCCGGCGCTGCCGGCGGGGTTCTCCTCGGGGCGACCTACGGCGGGCGGTACGCTCCGCAGTTCGAGTTCGCAGGGGTCAGGGGCTACGAGGCGACGGGACTGATCGGCGAGCTGGCAGGTCTCGTCGTGGCGGGACTCTTGAGTTTCTACCCGGTACGCCGTCTCACTCGCGCATGGATCCAGCCGGGCTGACCGACCGGCCGCCATCCGCCAACTTGGAGAGAGCAGGATGACGAAACCACACGAAGGCCAATGCTTCTGCGGCGCGGTCAAGATCGAAGTCTCGGGTGATCCGCTGTCGATGGCGTACTGCCATTGCGATTCGTGTCGCTCCTGGTCGGGTAGTCCCGTGCACGCGTCGACCATGTGGACGACCGATTCGGTAAAGATCGTCGCCGGCGCGGAGCACATTCGGACGTTTCAAAAGACCCCGCAGAGCATCAGCCATCGTCAGTACTGCACGCAGTGCGGCGGGCATCTGATGATCAGTCATCCGGACTTCGGGTTGTTCGATGTCTTCGCGGCGACCATCCCGACGCTGAAGTTCGTTCCGACCGTTCACGTCAACTATTCGGAGTCCGTGCTGCCGATGCGTGACGGCCTCCCGAAGTTCCGCGACTTTCCGAGCGAATTCGGTGGCAGCGGGGAACGCGTACCCGAATGAGCGAGCACCCCGCCGCATGAAGATCATCGGCCTCGTCGGCGGCATGAGCTGGGAGTCGACGGTTCCGTACTACCGGCAGATCAACGAGACGGTCAGGGAGCGGCTGGGCGGCCTGCATTCCGCCAAGATCGTTCTCTACAGCGTCGACTTCCACGACGTCGAGCGCTTGCAGCGTGCCGAAGACTGGGACGCTGCCGGTGAGTTGCTGGCCCACGCCGGCCGCGCACTGGAGGCCGCGGGTGCGGACTTTCTCGTTCTGTGCACGAACACGATGCACAAGGTCGCACCCGCCATCGAGCGCGCGGTTCGCATCCCGCTGTTCCACATCGCCGATCCCACGGCGGACGAAATCAAGCGCGCCGGGCACTCGCGAGTAGGCTTGCTCGGCACACGGTTCACGATGGAGCAGGCGTTCTACCGAGACCGGCTGAGGGAACGTCACGGCCTGCAGGTGCTGATCCCGAGCGAGGAAGACCGCGCGATCGTCCATCGCGTGATCTACGACGAGCTCTGCCGCGGTCAGGTCAGGTCCGAGTCGCGCGCCCAGTATCGTCGAGTCATCACGGATCTCGTCGCGCGAGGAGCGGAAGCGGTCATTCTCGGTTGCACGGAAATCTCCCTTCTGATCGGGGAAGAGGGCTCACCGGTTCGTCTCTTCGACACGACGAGCATTCATGCCCGCAAGGCGGCTGAGTGGGCACTCGCTGACCAGGAGCGCCGATGACCTCCGACCCCCCAGTCCCGATCTCCGGCAACGTCGCCGACGCGTCGAAAGACACCCGCGGCTGGTTCCTCGGCCATTTCATTCCCGGCACCGACAATCCGCTGCGGAGCTCCGACGTCGAGCTCAAGTGGTACACGCACGCGAAAGGCGAGACGCGCGCCGAGTGGGCACCCGCGACGTCGGTGCGGACGCTCAACATCCTCATCCGCGGGCGCTTTGCGTTGGTCTTTCCGAACGAGGAGGTGCTGCTCGCGAAGGAAGGCGACTTCGTCCTCTTCGGTCCCGGCGTGCCGCACTCGTTCCGGTCCATCGAGGAGTCGACCGTTCTGACGGTGCGCTGGCCGTCCGGGCCGCAGTAGCCTCCCATGCCGATCGTCAGCATCGAGCACGTCCAGTTGGCGATGCCGGCCGGGGGGGAAGTGGAAGCGCGCGCGTTCTACGCCGGGCTCTTGGGCCTTCCCGAAGTTTCGAAGCCGCCGGAGCTCGCGAAGCGGGGTGGGGCATGGTTCGAGACCGGCTCGGTGAAGATTCATCTCGGAGTCGACGCCGACTTTCGTCCGGCCCGGAAGGCCCATCCGGCGCTCGTCGTCCGTGATCTACACACGCTCGTGGCCCGGCTACGCGACGCCGGGGTCGACGTCACCGACAATCCGCTCGCGGGCTATTTTCGCGTCTACGTCGCCGACCCCTTCGGCAATCGCATCGAGCTGATGGAGCCTACGACGTGAGCGTGCGCGTCGCCGTCGTCACGTTCGATGGAATCCACGACCTGGACTCGGTCTGCACTCGCTCATGGACGTCATCCTGATCTCGGAGCGCGAAGGAATGCGGAAGCCCGAGCCCGAGATCTTCGCCCGCGCGTTGCGAGCGCTCCATGTGCCGGCGGACGACGCGTGGTTCGTCGGCGATCACCCCGTCGTCGACGTGGCTGGGGCCGCGGCCGCAGGGCTCTCCGCCATCTGGCGTCGGTGCTCGTATTGGCCGACACCGACCGGTCCCCATCGCGTGATCGAG
This sequence comes from Binatia bacterium, assembly GCA_039917665.1. Taxonomy (GTDB): domain Bacteria; phylum Desulfobacterota; class Binatia; order UTPRO1; family UTPRO1; genus UTPRO1. The sequence goes on along the minus strand of JBDSJB010000135.1, from coordinate 1,301 downwards.
CGACTCGACGACGTGCTATCGCTTCTCGGCGATGAGTGACTACCGATGATCCGCGCCGTTACCACCGCCGACTGCGACGCCATCGCTCGCATCTACAATCACTACGTCCTCACCACGATCGTCAGCTTCGAGGAGCAGGCGGTTTCGACCGCGCAGATCGCGGAACGGATCGCCGCGGTGCAAACGGCCGGCTTGCCTTGGTTGGTCGCGGAAGAGGACGGCCGCGTCGTCGGATACGCCTATGCGAGCACGTGGCATGCGCGGTCCGGGTACCGCTTCACCGTCGAGAGCACGGTGTACCTCGACGCGAATGCGACCGGCCGCGGCATGGGATCGCAGCTCTACGACGCGTTGCTGGTGGCGGTACAGCAGACCGGGGCGCACGTGGTGATGGCGACCATCGCGCTGCCGAATCCCGCGAGCGTTGCGCTCCACGGGAAATTCGGATTCGCGAAAGTGGGGCATCTCGGCGAGATCGGGTTCAAGCTCGAGCGCTGGATCGACATCGGATATTGGCGACGGACCTTCGAAAGGTGAGCATGCGCACCCTATTGACGATCGGTCTGCCGGGCACTGGTCGTCGCCGTCGCGCGGCCGGGGCGCATGCGGACAGGCTCGGCGGCCCGTGATCGAGGTGGTCCCATTCGTCCCGGAGCACGCCACCGGCGTCGTCTCCGTCATCCTCTCCATCCAACAGGACGAGTACGCGCTCCCAATCACGCTCGATGCCCAACCGGATCTGCAGGATATCCCGGGCTTCTACCAACACGGCAACGGCAATTTCTGGGTCGCACTCGATGATCGCGTCGTCGTCGGAACCGTGGCGGTGCTCGACATCGGCGCAGGCCAGGCCGCGCTTCGGAAAATGTTCGTGGCGGTGGGTCATCGGGGCCCGAAGCACGGCGTGGCGCAGGGTCTGCTCGCGACCCTGCTCGCGTGGGGCCGGGTGCGCGGCGTGCGCGAGATTTTTCTCGGAACCACCGCCCGTTTTCCTGCGGCGCATCGCTTCTACGAAAAGAACGGATTCCGGGAGATCGCGCACGAGGAATTGCCCGTGCGCTTTCCGATCATGACGGTCGACACCAAGTTCTACCGCTACGCGCTCGGAACATGACGGCGAACGACGTCGCACTGCTCGCGGCGACACCCGGTGACGCGCCGGTACTCTCCAACATGCTCGAGCTCTATCAGCACGACTTGAGCGCCATCTTTCCGATCGAGCTCGGCGCCGACGGACGCTATGGGTACGACCGGCTGCCGCTCTATTGGTCGGAGCCCGACATCCGCTTCGCGTATCTCAT
>JBDSJB010000134.1:0-4301 GCA_039917665.1 Binatia bacterium | reverse complement strand
TACGGCCGTGCCGGCGTGGAGCCCGATGCCGATCCGCGTCGGAGCGATGGTGCCGGCGGCGCTCATGCGTTCGACGGTGTCCGCGATCTCGACGGCGGCGCGGACCGCGTTTTCGGCGTCGCGGCCGTCCGACAGCGGCGCGCCGAAGCAGGCCATGAATCCGTCGCCGAGGAACTTGTTGATGATGCCGTGATTCGCGTTCACGAGTGTGATCATCGTGCTGAAGAGCGCGTTCAGGTACTCGACGACCTCCTGCGGCGTCCGGCGCTCGGCGAACGTCGTGAAGCCGCGGATGTCGACGAACATGATCGTGACGTAGCGCTCCTCGCCCGCGCCCTCGACGGGTCGGGTAAGGAGCTGGTCGACGACGGCCGGTGACACGTATTGGCCGAACATGCCGACGATGCGGTTCCGTTCGGTGACCGACGCGAGCGACGCGATCAACCGGCGGCGGATCTGTGCGCCGACGAAGCCGCAGACCACGCCGGCGACGACGAGCACGAAGGCTTTCGCGACGATCGTCCAGACCGACGTGAGGTAGGTCACCGGTTCCGGCACCGCGCCGAGGTAGTACACGCCGAGCCCAACGTACTCCGCCGCGGCGACGCAGCCGGTGAAGATCGAGAGCGGCGCGGTCAGGCGCAGCGTCGAGAGGCAAATGAACAGGAAGTAGGCCATCGGCAGCGGCGAGTTGAGCGCGATCTCCGGACCGACCGCACCGCTCAAGAGCACCATCATGACCGTCGGGATCGACGTCTCGAGGAACGCGTTGCCGTAGCGCGGTCCCTCCGGGAAGTGGCGGCGCTTCGCGATGACGATGCCGAGCACCGTGTGCGCGCCGATCTCGTAGAGAAAGGCCACGCCGTAGAAGATCGCAATCGAGCCGATCGGCACCTGGCGCTCGACCATCAGAAAGAAGGGCAGCGCGTCGGGCGGCAGCGCCAGGAGGACGAGCGAGAACGTGAACAGTACGCCCATCAGGATCATGAGCGCGCCTACGCGGAGACGTTCGCTCGCGAGGATCTCGAAGAAGAGATCGTCGTCGATCGCGCGGCGTTTCATGCGCCGGCAGTTACCTCACACCGCGGGCGCGTGCGAGCGGCCGCTTACATGGTGGGGACGAGCTGCGCGCGCACGGCGCCGCTCGCGCCGTCCGTCTTCACGTACATCACGAGCGACCGGCCGTCGCCGGCCGACGCGATCGACGGCGCGGCGCCGCTGAGGCCGGTCGCGAGCAGGCGCGGCGTCACGTCGAGCACGGTGCCGTCGGTCTGGACGGCGACGGCTCGGAGATCGTTGCCACCGACGCCGACCTCGCTCCACGCGACGAGCCACACGGTGCCGTCGAAGGCGGCGACCGGCGGGCCGACGACTTTGCCTCCCGCGGTCGTCGCGAGCAGGATGCCGCCATCGGGATCGAGCAGCCCGCCGACCTGCGTGACGCGCATGCCGCGGATCTCGGTCGCGTCGGTAGTGGCGCCCTGCGCCCACGCGACGATGAAGCGGTCGCTCGCGGCCGCGACGCTCGGACGCAGCGTGCTGCCGCCGGGCGCGCGCGTGCTGATCGTGAACTTCGTCGACGTGCCGTCGTTCGCGAGCCAGGCGCCGCCGACGATGGGATTGGTGCCGTTCGCCATGGCGCGGTGCCAGGTGACCAGGGTGTCGGTGGCCGTCGAGGCCATGCTGGACCCCGTGTTCGCGATCGGCTGCTGCCCGAGCGGGACGAACGTCGCGGGTGTCGTCGCGGGGGGATCGGTGGCGTAGTCGAAGATCTTCCCTCGTGGCTCGAAAAAGGGACCTAAGCCGACGCAGCCGCCGCCGTTTGTCCACAGTGCCGTGAGCACGTCCGATCCTGCTGCGGGCAGGGGTGCGACGGTCGTCGGACCACCGACGAAGCCCTGACACATGCCGAAACCGGTGTACGTGGGCTCATGCTCGTCGAGTGCACCGAGCGACCCATCGTTCGCGTACGGTCGCGTGTAGATGGACTCGTAGACGTAGCTGCTGAGGGTCAGAGGCTCGAACGAGCTCCACGCGAGCAGGTACCGTCCCGCGTTGCCGCCGACCGCGGGTGATCTCATGCTGCCGGTGCAGTGCACGCCGGCGCTCACGATCTGGGCATTCGCATCGAACGGCGCGCCGTTCACGTCGAAGCGGCGGCCGAGGATGTCTGTGCCGCCGCGATACGCGATGCCGCTCCAGCTCATTAGATAGTCGGTACCCCGCGAGCCGACGGCGACGGCGGCCGTGCCGCTGACGCACGCGACGTCGATTTCACCCGGCGCGGCGGACGCGCACGGGGTAGAGAGGCAATCCCAGCCGCAGGCTCCGACGCCTGGCGGCTCGCAGGTTTCGCCGACCTCGAGCGTGCCATTGCCGCACGTCGTGGTGGGCGGGTCGCACATGTAGAGCTGGCAATCCTGGTCGCAGTCGACGGGGTTCGACGAGGCCTCGCACTCCTCCGTCGGTTCGAGGACGTCGTTGCCGCAGACGGGTGCGACGCAGCCCATCGCGTCACAACCAGTGTCGACGGCGATGAGCAGGCTCGCGCACGCGGTGATGCTCGACGTGCTCGTGCACTTGGCGGCGCTGCCGGCGATCTTGTGCGACGTCCTCCCGCTCGTCTTGACGCGACAGCAGACGACGGCGCCGGGTCGGCCGCAGATCGACTTCTTCGCGTGGTTCAGCGCCTCGGCTTTGCAGGTCTTCGCCAGCTGATTGTTCGCGACGAGCGTGGCGACGACGGTCTTGGCGCACTTGGCATGCGCACCGTTGCTCGTGGCGGCGGCGCAGGGACACGCGTCATCGATGGCGGCGCGCGCACCTCCCAGCGCGAAGGCGTTGGCGGTCGTATCGCACTTGGCAGCCGCGGGGCTCGCCGCGAGCGCGATCAGGGCGAAGACGACGACGGCGTCGGGCAGCGCACGGCACGGCATGGGGGCCTCCAATGGGTTCGGATAGCCGTACCTCTGGCTGGTCCGGCGGGTCAACCAAAAGACTCCGCAGCCGCGCAGTCGCTAGATGCAAATCCCGCCGTTCGGGGACAACACCTGCCCCACGAAGAAGCTCGCGTCGTCCGACGCCAGGAACACCGCGGTCGCCGCGACCTCGGCGGGGGTGCCGAGCCGCCCGGCCGGCGTCTGCGCCACGACCATCTGCTTCACGAGTGGGGACATCACCTCGAGGAGGGGCGTCTCGATGTACCCGGGAGCGATCGCGTTGACGCGGATGCCGCGGCCGATGACCTCGCGCGCGACCGACTTGGTGAAGCCGATGATGCCGGCCTTCGCCGCCGAATAATCCGGGGCGCCCATGATGCCGGTCAGCCCGGCGATCGACGCCATGTTGATGATGCAGCCGCTGCCGTTCACTTCCATGATCTTCAGCGCTTCGCGCGTGCAGTAGAAGGTGCCGTCGAGGTGGATGGCGAGCGTGCGGCGCCAGTGGCCGTCCTCCATCGTCTTGGTGGCTTCGAGCGACATGGTGCTCCGGCCGGTCGTCATGACCTGCTCGAGCATCTTCTCGCTGTTCGCTTTCACGTGGTCTTCCATGAACGCGATCCCGGCGTTGTTCACGAGGATGTCCAGGGTCTGGAACGCGCCCATGTGTGCGGCGAGCATCTTGTGGACGGCGCGGCTGTCGGCGACGTCGCACGGCAGCGCCGCGGCCTCGCCGCCCGTCGCTTCGATCTCTTGCACGACGGCCGCTGCGACCTCGGGGCGAATGTCGTTGACGCCGACGGCGCAGCCTTCCCGCGCGAACGCGAGCGCGATCTCGCGTCCCAATCCCGACCCGGCGCCCGTGATGAGCGCGACTTTGCTCGTGAGCTTCATGCGATAAATCCTCCCTGCGGCGCGCGTGTGCTGTACGACGTGGAAGGCCGATGGTACAGGTCCGCGATGGCCTCGCCGATCGCACATGCACCCGACCTTGTCCACATCGTGAGCCATGGGCCGCACTGTCTCGACGGGGTCACGTCGGCCGTCGCGGTCGCACGTTTCCACGCCGGTCTCGAGGTGTACACGCACTTCGCGAACAACCCCGAGATCAACGAGACGATCCAGGCCGTGCCTCCGCCGCCCGCGGGGAAGACGCAAGAAATCTGGATCACCGACATCAGCTGGAATCAGCCCGAAACCGACGCGCACCTGCGTGCGCTCGCGGCGGCCGGCACGCGCGTGGTCTGGATCGATCATCATCGCACGGCGATCGAACGCCTGAAGCGCGGCGCGATCGACGTGCCACTGGCGGCGATGGTCGTCGAGGACACCTACGCGGCGTCGCGTCTCGTGTACGACCAC
>JBDSJB010000133.1:0-15262 GCA_039917665.1 Binatia bacterium | reverse complement strand
AGCAAGCCGAGTGGTTGCCCGGCATCGCCGCCGGCACGACGACGGCCGCCGTTGCACATGCCGAGCCCGTCGGACGCTGGGACGCCGACGGCATCACGACGACGGCGCATCCCGACGGCAACGACGTCGTGCTCACCGGCACCAAGTCGTTCGTCGTCGACGGGCACACCGCCGATCTTCTGTTGATCGCCGCGCGCGCCCCGGGCACGACGGGCGCTACCGGCATACGGACTTTTCTCGTCCCAGCCACGACGCGCGGCGTCGAGCGCCGTGTCCTCGGCACGATGGACGAGACCCGCCGCCTCGCCGAGATCCACCTCGACGGCGTGCGCGTGCCGCAAAGCGCGGCGCTCGGGGGCGACGGCGCGGGTTGGCCGGCGCTGGCCACGACGCTCCACCTCGCCACCGTCGCGCTCGCCGCGGAGCAAGTCGGCGGTGCCGAGCGCTGCCTCGATCTCGCCGTCAGCTATGCCGGTGAGCGCGTGCAGTTCGGACGTCCGATCGGGTCCTTTCAAGCGATCAAGCACAAGTGCGCCGACATGCTGATGCGGGTCGAGGCCGCCCGCTCGGCCACGTACTACGCTGCCTGCACCGCCGACGATCGCGCCGAGCTGGCGACCGCTGCCTCACTCGCCAAGGCCTACTGCTCGGACGCCTACTTCCAGTGCGCCGCCGACAGCCTCCAGATCCATGGCGGCGTCGGATTCACGTGGGAGTACGACGTGCACCTCTATTTCAAGCGCGCCAAATCGAGCGAATCGCTCTTGGGGGACGCGACGTACCACCGCGAGCTGGTAGCTCGGCAGCTGGCGCTCTGATTTCGCCCAGAAATTCCGTAGCCGTCCGGCGCCGCTTCGTGCTACGCCCCTGAGAGATCACCGAGGAGGCTTCCCCATGACGTTCGTCCGCCGTGCCGTGCCATTGACGCTCTTGCTCGCTCTCGCACTCCTGCCGTCGCGCGGCTTCGCCGCTTGCGCGGGCGATTGCGGCAGCGATCTCGCTACCGTCCCGAAGACCGTCGAAAAGTTCGTGAAGGCGCGGTTCAAGGCCGTGCAAAAGTGTGGCAAGAAGGCGACTCCGACCTGTCCCACGCCGTGCCCGCTCCCGGACGGTGCCGCCGATCCGTACCTGCTCTCGCCGAGCTGTGCGGCGCTGATCAGCTGCAATCTCGATGCGCTCGCCGAGACTGCGTATGACACCACCTGGAAAGAAGTCGACGTGTGCGCCACCGATCCCGCGACCGCGTGCGGCAACGTCCGCGCCGCGACCGCCGGCAAGCTCCTCTCCACCAAGCTCACCCGCCGCCGCACCAACAGGATGAACGCGTTCGCCAAGGACACCGCGAAGTGCGTCGCGAAGATCGCCAAGGTGCCGAGCTGCGACACGACCATCTGCAACGACGCGCCCGATTGGATCGACGCGATCTTCCCACTGGCGATCTCGCCGACCGGCCATCAAGCGCTGCCGTTCACGGTCGCGGCTCCGGGTGAAGGCGTCGCGACACTCACGATCGCCACTGTCGGCACCGACTGGGGAACCAAGGACAGTGAGTCGGTCGTGCTCACCTACGATCTCGACGGCACGCCGCTCGGCCAGCTCGTGCTCTACGGCGGCGAGACGCCGACCGACTACCGCGTGTTGCTCGGCGCGCTCACGGCGGGTGATCACGCGATCGGCCTCCATGCCGAGAAGTCGTTGAGCCCGAATCCCAAGGCTCCCGTGTCGGTCACGGCCGCCGCCGACGTGGAATCAATTCCGGTCGGCGACGCCCGCTACAACTTCACCAAGTACGCACCGATTCTGCTCGGCATCGATCCGGATCTGAATCCGACCTTGACCCCCTTCGGCCCGCATCGCGGCAATGCGGTCAGCGACACGCCGCTCGTGGTCTACGCCAAGCCGATCCCGCACGCCGGCTACACCACGTACCGCTACGTGCTCATCTGGTCGAACGAGGACGGCGGCACCGGCGCCAACCCCGACCTCTTGATCGCCAAGTTCGGGCGCACCACCGACATCGAGGGCATCGTCGAGGTCGACGTCGACGACACGACCGGCGACCTCATGCAGACCCGTTTTCGTCCGGACGAGAGCGGCGTGCTGCCCGTCTTCGACGGCAACTTCCGCGGCACGCACCCGATCGTCCGCACGTGGACCTCGAACGGCTTGATCAAGGACGACGGAGAATCGTCGTTCGCTTTTGGTCTGGTTCCGTTCGCGTTCGACGATGCCGGGGTTCCTCGCGAGCTCGGCATGGATCTCGACCCCATCTCTTACGAGATCATGGGCAAGGAGATGGTCCGCGAGGGCAAGACCGAGATACCGGCCAGCGCCACGAGCAAGCCGCTGAGCGACGTCCGCAACTACCTCTACGTGGACTACGACATCGACGTGAACGTGGGCGGCCAAGTCCTCCGCGGTTTCGCGACCGTCGGCGGCATCACGTACTACGCGGACCACGCGATGCCGTTCAACATCGCGCTGAATCCCCGGGTCGCCGACGGCGTCGGCCGTCTCGCCATCGAGCTACCAGCGGGGACGCTGATCGGGGACATCCAGCAGCACGGTATCCAGGGCAACGGCACCATGTCGGGTACGCTCGACAGCCTGCGCGCGTTCATGCTCGATGCCGACTACCTGCCCGGCACGGCGCTCAGCTACACGGGCCCGCAAGTCCAGAGCGGTACGAATCCCATCTGGCTGGTGACCCCGTAGGCGCGTTCGACCTCGTCATCTTCGACTGCGACGGCGTCCTCGTCGACACCGAGCCGACGGCGACGCGCGTCCTGGTCGCGATGCTCGCGACCGTCGGGATCACCATGACCGACGCGGAGGTCCTGCAAACGTTCGTGGGACGCTCCGCGGCGGCGGCACTCACGATCATCGAAGAGCGGCTCGGGTCGCCCCTGCCGTCGAGCTTTCTCGGCGAGTGGCACACGCAGCTCTTCGCGGAGTTCCACCGCGGCGTGGCGCCGATGCCGGACGTCGTCACGGTGCTGGACGCGCTCGACGCCGGGGGCCTCCCGACCTGCGTCGCGTCGAGCGGCGGCCATGACCGCATGCGTCTCACGCTCGGGACCAGCGGCCTCCTGCCGCGCTTCGACGGCCGGCTCTTCAGCGCGACCGAGGTGCCGCGCGGCAAGCCCTTTCCCGACGTCTTCTTGCACGCGGCGCGGCGCATGGGCGTGTTGCCCGAGCGCGCCGTGGTCATCGAGGATTCGGTGGCGGGAGTGACGGCCGGTGTGGCCGCCGGGATGACGGTGTTCGGCTACACCGCCGGCGCCCACTCCGACCCCGCGGAGCTGACGGCTGCAGGCGCGCGGACGTTCGCCTTCATGGCGGAGCTGCCGGCCCTCCTCGGAGCGACGTCTTTCGCCGAGAGACCTCCGATTCCACCCCTATGAAACTCTCGACACGGCGAACGGCGATCGCTACACACTATCGCCGGCCGTGTGCGCCGGCCGTGTGCGCCGGCCGTGTGCGCCGGCCGTGTGACGCCGCACTCTCGGAGGACCCCACGCCATGTACATCGCTTATAGTGAGGAGCAGGAGACGCTCCGCCGCGATCTCCGCGCCTACTACGACGAGCTGCTGACTCCGCAGATCCGCGAGGAGCTCCATCAGGGGCACGGCGTCGGTCCGACCATGCGCGCCGTCGTAAAACGCATGGGCGCCGACGGCTGGCTCGGTATCGGCTGGCCGAAGGAATGGGGCGGCCAGGGTCGGTCGCAGATCGAGCAGTTCATCTTCTTCGACGAGTCGATGCGCGCCGGTGCGCCGGTGCCGATGCTCACCATCAACACCGTCGGCCCGACGATCATGCGGCACGGCACCGAGGAGCAGAAGCGTTTCTTCTTGCCGAAGATTCTGAAGGGCGAGCTCCACTTCTGCATCGGCTACACGGAGCCGAATGCCGGCACCGATCTCGCCTCACTGAAAACCCGGGCGGTGCGCGACGGCGACGAGTACGTCATCAACGGCCAGAAGGTCTTCACGAGCCTCGCCGGCGACTCCGACTACATGTGGCTCGCCGTCCGCACCAACGCGGAGGTGCCGAAGCACGAGGGCATCTCGATGCTCGCGATCGACGTCAAGACACCCGGCATTCGGATCGACCCGATGCACCTGCTTTCGGAGCACGACATCAACACGGTCTTCCTCGACGACGTGCGCGTCCCGGCAAATACGCTCGTCGGCAAGGAGAACGGCGGCTGGCGGCTCATCACGAGCCAACTGAACCACGAGCGCGTCACGCTCTGCTCGGCGGGCCTGCTGGCGCAAGCCTACGAGGAGGTCCTGCAGTGGGCGCGCGCAACGACGCGGCCAGAAGGCGGCCGGGTCATCGATCAGGAATGGGTGCAGGTCAGCCTCGCGCGCGTCGCGGCCGGTCTCGAGTTTCTCAAGCTCATCAACTGGAAGGTCGCATGGACGGGCACGCAGGGCCGACTCGACGTCGCCGACGCGTCGTCGATCAAGGTCTTCGGCACCGAGTTCTATCTCGAGTCGTTCCGCTACTTGATGGAGATCGTCGGTCCACGCGCGTACCTTCGGCGCGGCTCGCCCGGCGCCGTAGGCACCGCGCGCCTGGAGATGCTCTATCGCAGCCTTCTCATTCTCACCTTCGGCGGCGGCACCAACGAGGTGCAGCGTGATCTGATCGGCATGTTCGGGCTCGGCCTGCCCCGCATGCCGCGCTTCTGAAAGGATCGATCATGGATTTCTCCTTCAGCGACGAGCAGCAGCAGATTGCCGACCTCGCCAAGCAGATCTTCACCGACAAGGCGCCGCACGAGCGCGTCCGGCAGATCGAACGCGCCGGCGGAGCGCGGTTCGATCGCGAGCTCTGGGCGGAGATCGCGAAAGCCGGGCTGCTCGGCATCGCCGTCCCACAAGCCCATGACGGCGCCGGGCTCGGTTTCCTCGAGGCGATCCTGATCGTCGAGCAGACCGCGCGCGCCGCGGCGCCGGTGCCGTTCCTGGAAACGGTCGTCTTGGGCGCCCTGCCGATCGCCGAGTTCGGGACGGCGGCCCAGCAGCAGAAGTGGCTTCCGAAGATCGTCGCGGGCCAAGCGATCGTGACGGCCGCGCTGATGGAGGATCAAGGTGACCTCGGTCGGCCGACCACCACCGCGAAGAAGGACGGCGGCGGCTTTCGCCTCGCGGGGAAGAAGATCTGTGTGCCTGCCGCGCAGATCGCCGACCTCGTGCTGATCCCGGCGACCGTCGACGGCACGATCGCCGTGTTCCTCGTCGAGACCTCGACGCCCGGCGTCCGCATCACCGCGCTCGAGACCACGAGCGGCCAACCCGAAGCCGCGATCGATCTCGACGACGTGAAGGTCGGCGCCGATGCGCTGCTCGGCGACACCAACGGCGCGCAGGTGCTCACCTGGATCAATGAGCGCGCCACGACCGCGCTCGCGGCGGTCGCGCTCGGCGTCACGGAGCAAGCGCTCGCGCTCACCGCCGAGTACACGAAGAATCGGAAGCAATTCGATCAACCGATCGCCATGTTCCAGGCCGTCGGCCAGCGGCTCGCCGACGCGTACATCGACGTCGAGGCCATTCGCCTCACCACGTGGCAAGCCGCGTGGCGGCTGGCCGCGGGAATGCCGGCGGCCCCCCACGTTGCAATCGCGAAGTTCTGGGCCGACTCGGCCGGCCAGCGCGTCGTCCACACCGCCCAGCATCTCCATGCCGGTGTGGGCGTCGATCGCGACTATCCCCTGCATCGCTATTTTCTCTACGCGAAGCAGCTCGAGCTCACCCTCGGTGGCACGACCACCCAACTTAGAAATCTCGGCAAGCTGATCGTCGCCGAGGCCGACGCGCGGGCCTGACGGCCGCGGACGCCGATCGCATGCTTGGCGAGCTGCACCACGTCGACATCACAGTCAGCGATTTTCGCCGCGCGAAGGAGTTCTACGCGCAGGTGATGCCGCTCATGGGATTCGAGCGGTTGCCGAAAGAGTGCGGCGCCGTCGCCTGGCGTGGCGCGACCATCCTCGCGCTGCAGCCCGCGAAAGCCGAGGAAAAGGACAAGGCGCACAGTCGCTACGCGCCGGGCCTGCACCATCTCGCGTTTCGGGCGCCCTCACGCGTGGCCGTCGACGAGCTCCACACGCAGTTGGTGTCGCTCGGCGTCACGATCCTCGACCCACCCGCCGACTATCCCTACAGCGCCGGCTATTACGCCGTCTTCTTCGCCGACCCGGACGGGATGAAGCTCGAATACGTGCACTCCCCCGCGTTGTAGGGCGGGCGTCGCGCATCGCCCGGGGCGGGAACGGACTGCGCGCACCGTACACAAGGTCGTGCGTCGTGAGCGGGGTTCGCGTTTCCGCTCACGGCATCGGCGGCCGAGGCCGCCACCGAAGGGGCCCGACCGCGGGCTCCGCCTAGGGGAGGCCCGCAGAAGTGAGCGCCCGTGGCTCCCCGCGAAATGTGACCACCGGCCTTGGCCAGCGTTCGGCGCGAGTCCGATCGGCCACGCCGGAAGTCTCCGCCTCGTCGGACGACACGCCGCCAGTGCCGTCAGCGGCATGCTCCCGGCCACACGACCAACCCAACGCGCCATCAGCTGAATTCCGTCGACTGCGATCGGTCAGGCGGGTATGCCGAACGTGCATCGCTGTCGGAAGAGCGCGCGCTTCATTGACATCCAGCGCATCGCCATTACCTCACTGCGCATGTCTACCCTGCGCTTGATCGCTCTGGACGACACTGTCGTCTTCCCCGGCATGACCGTGACCCTGCCGATCGACGTCGGCGAAGAGTCTCGGGTCTTTCTCGTGCCCCGTCATGGCACTGACTATGCGCACGTCGGCACCGTCGCCGACGTCGTCGAGAAGATCCGTCTGCCCGGCCGTGGCTATGCGGCCGTCCTGACCGGTCGCCATCGTGGCATCGCCGGTGCGGCCCAACCCGACGCCGACGGCGGGCTCCGCGTCACCGTGCAGGAGACCTCCGACGTCACGCCGCCGCCGTCACGCACGATCGATCTCGAACGGGAATATCGCGCGGTCGTGCATGAGATTCTCGAGCTACGCGACGCCGACGAGCGCGTCGGCCAGTTCGTCCGCTCGATCACCGAGCCGGGCGCGCTCGCCGACACGGCGGGCTACTCGCCCGACCTCACGTTCGCGCAGAAGGTCGATCTGCTGCAGTCGCTCGATGTGACCGAACGCCTGACGCTCTCGCTAAAGCTCCAGCGCGAGCGGCTCGCCGAGCTGCAGGTGCGGAAGCGCATCCGTGAGGATGTCGAGTCCGGTGCGAACAAGCAGCAGCGCGACTACTTGCTGCGCCGGCAGATGGATTCCATCCGGAAGGAGCTCGGCGAGGACGACACGGCCGTCGCCGACGACTATCGGCAGAAGATCGCCGACGCCGGCATGCCCGACGAGGTCCGCGCGCAAGCCGAGCGTGAGCTCGGTCGGCTCGACAAGATGCCCGAGGGCCACGGCGAAGCGTCGATGCTTCGCACGTACCTCGATTGGCTGCTCGCCGTGCCGTGGAAGGAGCGGTCCGAGGAGCGGCTCGATCCCGTCAATGCCCGGGAGGTGTTGGACGCGGATCACGCCGGTCTCGACGACGTCAAGAAGCGCATCACCGAGTATCTCGCGGTGCGCAAGCTCCGCGCGGAGCGCGGCGTTCCCGAGGATCGTCGATCGGGCGTGATCCTCACGCTCATCGGTCCTCCGGGCACCGGCAAGACGTCCATCGGCGAGTCGATTGCCAGAGCGACGGGACGCAAGTTCGTCCGCATGTCGCTCGTCGGTGTGCGCGACGAGGCCGAGATCCGTGGTCATCGTCGGACGTACATCGGCGCCATGCCCGGTCGCTTGGTTCGGGCGCTCCGTGACGCCGGCACGATGAATCCGGTCATCCTGCTCGACGAGGTCGACAAGATCGGCGCCGACTGGCGTGGGGATCCTGCCGCCGCGTTGCTCGAGGTGCTCGATCCGGCGCAGAACCACTCGTTCCGCGACCACTACCTCGACGTCGAGCTCGATCTCTCTCACGTGCTCTTCATCGCGACGGCCAACGTCGCGGACACCATCCCCGGCCCGCTGCTCGACCGCATGGAGGTGATCCGCTTCGACGGCTACACGGTCGAGGAGAAGGTGGCGATCGCCCGCGACTACCTGTGGCCGCGGCAGGTCGAGCGGAATGGTCTGCTCGCCGAGGAAGTCACGGTCGACGACGCGCTCGTCCGGCTCGTGATCAACGACTACAGCCGCGAGGCCGGCGTGCGACAGCTCGAGCGTGAGCTCGGGACGTTGCTCCGCAAGGTGGCGACCGGGGTCGCGTCGGGTACCACCCAGGTGCCCGTCACGATCGACGAGCCCCGCGTGCGGGAGGCGCTCGGGCGGGCAAAGTTCTACCAGGAGTCGGCGAGCCGCACGGCCGTTCCCGGCGTGGCAACCGGCCTCGCCGTGACCGGCGCTGGTGGCGATGTCCTCTTCGTCGAAGCGGCGTCGATGCCGGGGTCGGACGGGCTCACCCTCACCGGCCAGCTCGGCGACGTGATGAAGGAGTCGGCCCGCATCGCCCTCACGTGGGTGCGGAGTCATGCGCAAGAGGTCGGCATCGATCCCCAAGCGTTCCGGCGGCGCGAATTCCACGTCCACGTGCCGGCAGGCGCGATGCCGAAGGACGGTCCGAGCGCGGGCATCACGCTCGTCACCGCGATCGCCTCGCTCATGACGGGTCGGGCCGTGAAGCACACGGTCGGCATGACCGGCGAGGTCACGCTGCAGGGCCGCGTCCTGCCGATCGGCGGTCTCAAGCAGAAGGTCCTCGCGGCACACGCGGCCGGTTTGACCGACGTGATCATGCCGGAGCGCAATCGAGGGGACCTCGACGAGGTGCCGGCCGACGTGCGGGCGCAGATGCGGTTCCATCCGGTCACGTCGGTCGACGAAGTATTGCGCATCGCGCTCGAGCCTGCGCTAGCGGCTGCGGTCGCTGCTTAGGCGGGTGAATGCGGCAGCGGTTCAGGAGGTGGTTGATCCTGGGCTGCTGCCGTTTCCGCGGGGGTGGTGGGTTACTTTTCCGCTCGTGGGTCTCGGACACCCAGCGCTTAGAACCCGCCGCTGCCTCGCTGCGCTGCGCACACGCGAGCCGCTACTCGCTCCAAAGCAACCCACCACCCCCGCGGCGCAACCGCCGCAGCTTCTCCCCTACAAGCCTTTACCCGTCCCACTAGCCTCCTCACCGCGGCCATCCGTCACGCCGCACGATCGGCCGCATGCGTTGCTCGCTGCGTGAGACAGCCGTCCGTTGTTCCGGGGGCTTTGGTTCTTCTGTAGTGAGCGGGTGACGGGTGGGCGGGGGGCGTTTTGGAGCAACGAGCGCCGCGCGTGTGCTCAGGCCAGAGAGGCAGCAGCGAGTCGTAAGCGCGGGGCGGCTCAGACTCCGGCGCGGAAAAATGCCCCCCGCCCATCCGCCAGCACCGCCCGGCAATCACAGAAATCAGTAAAGACGCCCGACGAGGTGCGTGAGCCCGTCGAGCAGGAACAGCAGCAGCATGCCGGCAGCGAGCGCCTCGATGGCAACGCGGCGGAGAGGCCAGTCGTCCGCGGGGTTTTCGTCGAGGCGATAAATCATGGGGAAGCTCACGACGAAGTATGTCGCGTAGAAGAGTGAGCCCCACTGGAGCATGCGCGGCAGGTCGCGATAGGCGAACTGCTCGGCGATTGCGCCGCCCGTCATCGCGAAGGTTTCTGCCCACGCGAAACCGTACGCCGCCACCAAGACCGCGAGCGGCCAGAGCACCATCGGGAACGCGCGCGCCGTACGCAGCCGGCGCAGCACGATGATGCCGATCGTATGGTACGTCACGAAGTAGAAGTGCGCCGACGGGTACATGATGAACGGCACCGTCTGCGTCCCCGAGCCGAGTAGCACCGAGTCGAGTCGCCAGGAGAGCTGCGGGTAGTTGTAGACCATGCCGAGAACGTCGAAGAAGTACTCGCTGCCGAAGTAGCTCCCGATCCCCGCGTAGATCCCGATCCAGAGGTTGAACTTGCACCAGTAGGTGCGCCACCACGGCCGGCCGAGGCTGGTCTCGTCGCGGACGAGCAGCGGCACGACCAGGAGCGGCGCGAAGATCGCGAGCATGGCGAGATTGAGGCCGAGATCGCCCCAGCGCTGGCCCGCACCGGTCGTCATGAGCACGCCCATCGCGGCGATCCAGCACGGCGTATAGGCGAGAAAGAATTTCTCCCCCCAGGCCTTGCTGGGGTTCCGCGAGAACCACCGCGGGTCGCCGTCGGCGCTCATCGCGACGGCCCCGAGCGGCAACGCGGCGCCGGGCGCGTCGGCGCTCATCGTCTCACCGGCTCCCGATCTTGACGTGCCCGGGGGGCACCTCGCCTCCCATGATGCGCTCGATACGTGCCTGCATCCCCGCGCCGAGCTTGCCGGCCTGGATCATCTCCATGAAGCACGCCATCGCGTTGCCGAAGTCGAAGAAGTCACGCTGCCACGACCACTGGTAGTTCCCGCCGTAGCGAAAATACGAGCCGCCCATGCCTTTGATCTCGTAGCGCGTGCCGTCGGGCTGCGTCGCGGGCGCCACCTGTCGCCAGAACGCGACGACCTCACCGCGTTGCTCGTCGATCAGGACGGTGTCGTACGGGTATTCCCAGCCCTCGAGCCCTTCCATCTCGCTCACCATCACCCACTCGCGAATCTGCTCGCGGCCCTTCGACACGAACTCCTCGTTGGGACCGAGATTCCACGTGTACTCCGCGTCCTCGGTGTAGTGGTCGGCGAGGCCGCGCCAATCGCCGGCTGCCTCCGCGTCCTCGTTGGCCTTCAGCCAGCGACGCATCATCTCTTCCATCTCGCTGCGGGGATACGCGGGCATGGTCGACACTCCTTCTCTTCAGACGTCCTCGATCGCGAGGGCGTGGGTGGGGCAATGCTTGACCGCGGCGGCGAGCTTCGGCCGGAGCGCAGCCGGCGCTTCTTCCTGGAGGACCTCGACGCTGCTCTGGTCGGCCTTCAGGCGGAACATCTCCGGCGCTTCAGTCACGCAGACTGCGTGCCCCTGGCAGAGCCCGAGGTCGACGCGGACGCGCACCGCACCACCCCTCGCGGAGGCCGCGACCCGTGCCGCCTCCTGTGTGGCCGCCACGTCGGTGCGTCGTCGATACCGCACGCGGCACGGCTGCTTCGGCTGCACGACCATCCTCGTGTAGTCGGGCTGATAGGTCCCCGGCGCATCGACGAGTTCGAATTGGAAGCCGTGCAACAGGCTCATCGTGATTGCCTTCAGTTGCATCAGCGCGAACGCCGCGCCCGAACAGCGATGCAGGCCACCGCCGAAGGGAATCCACGCGAAGGGCGCGGCATCCTCCTCGCGGCCTTCGGCGTAGCGGTCGGGATCGAAGCGCTCGGGATCGCGGAACAGCTCCGGGATCTGGTGCGACACCGCGGGCGAGATTGCGACGAGCGACCCGGCCGGAATGGTCACGCCGTCGACGTCGAAGTCGCGCAGCACCCCGCGCATCAGAATCACCAGCGGCGGGTGCAGGCGCAGCACCTCTTTGATCACCGACTCGAGAATCGGCACCTCACGGAAGGCTTGGTAGGTCAGGCCGCCGTCCCGCGCGTAGAGACCGTCTACCTCGGCGACCACCCGCCGCATCCATTCCGGATTGCGGGCGAGCTCGATCAGCGTCCACGCCTCGGTCCCGGAGCTGGTGTGGTGACCGGCGAACATCGACGCCGTCAGAATTCCGGTGATCTCGTTCGGCGTGAGCGCGGTGCCGTCGGAGTAGCGCGAGTCCATCAAGACCTGCAGCGCGTCGTTCGGCGTGAGACCCGACTTCCGGCGCTCGTCGATGCTGGCGCTGATCATCTCGACCAGGCGGGCGCGGGCGCGGTCGCGGCGCCGGAAGACCGGCAACGGCAGGTACGGATTCACGTACGCGATCGCGTTGACGCCCTTTTCGAGCGCACCGTAGACGCGGGCGAACTCGTCGTTCATTCCGTGGCGGAACTCGGCACCGAGGAGACAATGGCTGGACGTGTACGTGGTCAGCTCGGCGGTGAAGTCGAGCAGATCGATTTCGCCCTCGGCTCCCCACCCCCGCACCATACCGTCGACCTCCTCGGCGAAGACGTCGGCGTAGGTCCGCATGTTGCGGTCACGGAGCGCCGGCATGAGGATCCGCAGCTGCTCGTTCAGGCGATCCGGCGGCGCGTCGAAAACGACGCCTTCCCCGAAGATCGGCGTCATCAAGCGGTAGGCGATCTTCTGGCTGAGCTGCTCGTCCGGCGCCCGACAGAACGCCTCCTGCGCCGAGCTGCCACTCAGCAGCACGACGCGCTTGTTCAGCATGCGAAACTCGCCGACGGTTCCGCAGGCGACGCGGACCTGCTGCATCAGCGCCACGGGATCGCGGGCGAAGTTCACCATGTGGCCAAGCAGCGGCAGTGCTCCCGCGAAGCGCGGCACCGCGCGCCCACTCGGTGCCGCCTTCGTTGCTTCTACCGCGACGTGCGCCACGATCGCTCCTTCACTTCGGCGGCAAGCCGATCACCTTGGTTTCGAGATACTCCTCGAAGCCGGCGAGGCCGTTCTCGCGGCCGACACCACTCTGGCGATAGCCCCCGAACGGCGTGTCGACTGCGAACCACATGGCGCCGTTGATGCCGAGGGTCCCGGTACGGATGCGACGCGCGACCGCCAGCGCTCGTTCCTCGCTGGCGCTGCTGACGGCCCCCGACAGTCCGTAGATCGAGTCATTGGCAATCCGGACCGCGTCGTCGTCGTCCTCGAAGGGAATGATCGCGAGCACGGGACCGAAGACCTCCTCCTGCGCGAGCGTCGACTTTGGATCGACATCGACGAAGAGCGTCGGCTCGACGTAGTACCCTTTCGGTAGATGCGCCGGCACGCCGCCGCCGGCGACGATCTTTGCGCCCTCCTGTTTCGCCTTCGCGATGTAGCCGAGCACGCGCTCACGTTGCCGCTCGCTGACGAGCGGGCCCATGAGGTGCGACGGGTTCATCGGGTCGCCGTAGCGGAAGCTCTTGAAGGCTTGCGTCGCGATCTCGACGCCCTCGGCGTACCGCGACCGCGGGAGCAAGAGACGGGTCGTGATGGCGCAACCCTGGCCGGCGTGCGCGCAGACGCCGCCGATCTGGGCGAGTGCGCTCGGCAGATCCACGTCGTCGAGCATGATCGTCGCCGACTTGCCACCGAGCTCGAGGAAGACCTTCTTGACGGTCGCGGCGGCACTCGCCATCACGCGACGGCCGGTCGCCGTCGAGCCGGTAAACGTCACCACGTCCACACGGGGATCGGTCGCGAGCATCTCGCCGAGGAGGTGATCCGTGCTGGCGACCACGTTCACTACGCCGGGGGGAATGTCGGTGTGCTCCGCGATCACACGCCCGAGGATCGTCCCGCACCACGGCGTATCGGGTGCCGGCTTCAAGACCACGGTGCAGCCCGCCGCCAGCGCCGGCCCGAGCTTGCAGAGGTTCAGGTAGAGCGGAAAGTTCCACGGCGTGATGGCGCCGACCACACCGGCCGCCTCGCGCCGCACGATGCGCCGGCTGACCATGCCCATGAACGACATGTCGGGCATCGCCCCTTCGTAGGCATAGCTCGTCGCCAGCTCGGCGAAGTACGGCAGCCAGTCGATCGTCTGGTCGCACTGCACCGTGTACGCAAGCATCAGTGGCGAGCCGGACTCGGCGATCACGATCTCGCGGATCTCGTCCTTCGCGGCCGTCAGGGCCTGATGGAGCTGCGTCAGGCAGTGCTTTCGGAACGCGTGATTGGTCGACCAGTCCGTGCTGTCGAACGCGCGGCGGGCGGCCGCGATCGCACGGCCCATGTCGTCGCGGGTGCCGTCGGCGGTGACCCCGATGACGTCCTCCGTCGCGGGATTGATGTTCGGGAAGGTGGCGCCGTTCGACGCGTCGACGAGGCGGCCGTCGATGAAGTTGCGGGATTCGGGGTTCATGCTGGGTCTCCTGGCGGCTCGTTCACGGCCGCATGATCTGGCCACCGTCGACGTTGAGGATCTGGCCCGTCATCCACGCCGACGCGTCCGACAAGAGGAAGAGGCACGTGCCGACGAGATCCGCGGGCGTACCGACGCGAGCGAGCGGCATCTGGGCCAACATCTGCTTCAGGTACGACGCGGGGACGATGCTGCGCGTCGCCTCGGTGTCCGTCGGGCCCGGTGCGATCGCGTTCACGCGGATGCCCCACGGCCCGAGCTCGCGCGCGAGCGACTGCGTGATGCCGTTCAGCGCGAGCTTGGCGATGCCGTAGAAGCCAATGCCCATCCAGGCTGCCGTCGAGCTCTGGTTGACGATCGCCGCGCCGGGACGCTTCCCCATGGCCTCGTAGCAGGCACGCACACAGAGCAGCGCGCCGTGCATGTTCACGTCCATGAAACGCTTGTAGTAGTCCCAATCGACGGCGATCAGCGGCGCGATCTGCATGCCCTGATAGATGGCGGCGTTGTTCACGAGGTAGTCGATCCCGCCGTACGCACCGATGGTGGCGTCGGCCATGGCCTTCGCCGAGTCGGGCGAGGCGACATCCACGTGGACGAAGCGCGCAGCGCCACCGGCACTCGTGATCTCGGAGGCCACGCGACTGCCCTGCGCCTCGTTCACATCGGCGACGACGACGCTGGCACCTTCGGAAGCGAGCCCCTTGGCGTAGGCTTCGCCGATCCCCTGCCCTGCGCCCGTCACGATTGCGACTTTGTCTTGAAACCGCATGCGTCTCCTCCGTGCTACTTCGTGACCGCCCGTTCCGGGTTCACTTGAATGACGTCCATGTGCAGGCCGACCGGTGCGGTGACCGCGTGCACGACCGCGAGCGCCACCTGCTCGCCCTCCATCATGTCGAGGTGGCGCAGGTAGCCCCACATTTTCCACGAGTCGAGAACGCGGACGAGAATGTCGGGCGCCCATCCGAAGCCGAACTCGCTGCGCGTGGCTCCTGGGCGGACGATCGTCGCCCGCACGCCGGTACCCTCGAGGTCCTTGCGCAACGTGTGCGCCAAGCCTTCGAGCCCGGCTTTGCCGGCGGTGTAGCCGGCTTGAAACGGCCGCGGCTCGACCACGTTCATCGACGAGATGTAGACGAGATCGCCGCGCTGGCGCGCCAACATCGCCGGCAAGGCCCGCCGCGTGATCCACATGGGGCCGAGCAAGTTCGTCCGCAGCTCGCGTTCGAGATCCGCGGCGGACAGCTCATGCAGCAACCCGGGCACACCAA
>JBDSJB010000132.1:0-7756 GCA_039917665.1 Binatia bacterium | reverse complement strand
GCGAGCTGGTCGATCAGCGCCGCGTGTCCGTAGGGCTCCCCCCAGATCAGCACGTGGGGCGTGCTCATCACGCGCCGCTGCAGGAGGGTCGAGCCCGAGCGCCAGCCGGCCGAGAGGAGAAAGATGGGCTCGGCCTCGCCCGCGCTGCGCACGTCGGGAAAGCGGTGCTCCAGCATCGCGAGGCCCTGTGCAGCGAGCGGGCGTCGCCGGTCGGGCGGTAGAGGTCGCGGCGCTCGCGCCGTCGCCACCACCGACGGAGCTTCATGAGCGCGCCGTGTCCCCGCGCGGTCCGGTTTCGATCACGGCGAGGAGCACGAAGAGCAATGGCAGCAGCTTGCCGGCGTAGAGCGGGGGTTCCCCCATGCTCATCACCACGATCGCCACGAACGCGCCGAGGCCGCCGGCGGCTTGAATCCGCGCCGACGTTCCAGCGGCGCTCGCAACCCAGCCGAGCGCCGTCGCGCCGACCCGACCCATCCACCAGAGCGCGAGCGTCGTTCCGACGAGACCGGTGCCGGCGAACAGATCGAGCAATTGGTTGGCGGAGTGGAATCGAAAGATGCGCTCGCCGTAGCTCGCTTCGTAGCGGTCGGCGAAGATCTCTTCGAGATTGTTGATGCCGAAGCCGACGCCGAGGACGGGGTGCTCGAGGCCGATGCGAACGGCCGTCGCCATGATGCTCGGACGATAGCTGTCACCGGAGTGACGGAGATGGACCCACTGGTCCGGGCGGGAGCTCGCGACGAACACCACCATCGCCGAGCTCGCCACGAGCAACGCCCGTCGTCGTTCGGGCAACGTCGCCAGCACGACGACGGTGCCAGCCGCGAGCCCGACGGCAGCCACGCGCGAGAACGTCAGCAGCACACCGAGGACCGCCGCGGCGAATCCCAGTCCCACGATCACCCGCCACGCCCCGTGCGCCGCCACCGCCCAAGCGAGCAGCAGCGGCGCCGTCATGGCGAAGAGAAAGCCGAGCACGTTCGGATTGGCGGTCACCAGATCGTAGCGGCCCATTTCGTGCGGCGGCCACAGATCGGGATGAACCCGTAGCTCGTGTTGGAGGACGACGGCGAAGGTCACGGCGAAGAGTGCGAGCACCTGCTGCCGGCCCGTGCGCGACGTGAGCAGGCTCCGCGTCAGGAGCCCGATGCCGATCGCCGCGACGAGATGGCGGATGTCGCCCCAATGACGACCGCCGAATGCCACCGAGAGCGCCGCGGCAATCACGAAGAGCGCGAGCGGCAGATCCGACGGGGTCGCGCGATAGGGGAGGGCGCGCCGGCCGGCCGGCAACGCCAGGCAGGCGAGCCACGCGAGCGGCAGTGCGCGCGCCAGGGATTTGTAACGCACGGCGATCTGCGTGCCCGGAACCCGGAGCTCGTCGAGGACGATCGCGAGGAAAAGGAGCGCCAACGCGACGAAGAAGAGACGGGCGATCGGCGCCGTCGGCGCCAAGATCGGCGAGCTGATCGGTGAATTGATCGGCGAGCTGATCGGTGAATTGACCGGCGAGCTGACCGGTGAATTGACCGGCGCGTTCTCGGGCGAGCTCATGATCCCGCGCGTCTTCTAGCGCTGCGCAGGCGCCACCGGTAGCGGAGATCCCACGGC
This sequence comes from Binatia bacterium, assembly GCA_039917665.1. Classification (GTDB taxonomy): domain Bacteria; phylum Desulfobacterota; class Binatia; order UTPRO1; family UTPRO1; genus UTPRO1. Next base: position 6,142 of record JBDSJB010000132.1, on the reverse strand, counting down.
GTGAGCGTCACGGCTTCCGCCAGGTGGCCGCGCGCCGCGCCCGGGTCGCCCGCGTGCACTTCCTGCGCGGCGAGCCGGACGAGACGACGGGCCAGCGCCCGTCGCATGCGCCGAGTCCCGAGCCGTGCCGCTGCCGCCGGCTCGCGCGCGACGAAATCGCGCAGCACGGCGACCGCCGCCTCGGCCATCACGACGCGTCCCGCCGTCAGGCTCGCGCCGTGCCGGCGATAGCGAAAGAGCGGTACGTCCACGAACGCGACGCGATGGTGCGCGACGCAGCGCAGCGCCAATCCCCAATCACCGCCCGCGCGAAACGGCGGCAGCCCGCCCAGCTCGAGAAAGATCGCACGCCGCACGAGGCTCGCCTGGAGATACACGTGACTCCGGCGTACGAGCTCGGCGAGCGTGAGGCCGCGCCGCGCGAGGCGCGCGGCATGCCGCTCCGAAATGACGGGTCCGAGCTCCTCCTGAAGGTCGGCGCTCACCGTGATGCCGTTCCCGAAGACGAGCGCCACGCCCGGGTCGCGCTCGAGCACCGCGAGCGGCGCCGTGATCCGGGCCGGCTCCATCAGGTCGTCGGCGTCGTGGAAGGCGAGGAACTCGCCGCGTGCGAGCGCCGCGCCGCGATTGCTCGCGGCGGCGACACCGAGGGGCGGCTGGCGCTCGATCCGCAGCGCGTCGCCGTAGGGTGCCAGCGCGGGAGTCAGATCGACCGTCGAGCCGTCGTCGACGACGATGACCTCGAGGTCGCGATACGGTTGCCGGAAGACGGACGCCAGGCTCGCCGCGAGGAAGTCGGGCTGGTCGCGCACCGGAATGACGACCGACACGCGCGGTGGCGCCACGCTCACGGCTCGTCGAGCCGCGGCACGCCGCCCGGCAGACGGGGCGCGCGTCCGGCCGCGAGCATCGCGCGGTAGTGGTACCAGCGCGCCAGCGCGCGTCGTCGCGGCTCACCGCCGCGGCCGACCGCCGTCGCCGCGACGCCGATCGCCGCGCTCGCGAGGTCGGGCAACAAGCGCAGGGTGAGCGCGGCGGGCGAGCGTTGCATCGCGTCCTTGTAATAGATGCGACTCCGCCCACGCGACTCGTGGAGCGCGCGAAAATACGCGGCGGACAGGCGATCGCGCTCGACCGCATGATAGGCGATCGCATCCGGTACGTATCCGATCCGCTCGCCGGCCGCGCGGATGCGGAGCGCCAGCTCAGTGTCCTCGGAGGCGCCGGCCGCGCCCGGGCCGAGACGCTCGTCGAAGAGCCCGACGCGCGCGAAGGTGCTGCGCGCGACGATCATGTTGGCGCCCGTCAATGAGCTCGATTCCGTCACGGTCGGACCGTAGTCGCAGCGCGGGATCGTATGCCAGCGGTCGACCGCGGCGACGATCGTCACATCGGCCGCCGACTCGGGCGCCATGCGGATCGTGCCCTGGGCGGCGGCAACGGTCTGGCGCGCGAAGTAGCCGTCGACGGCGACGAGCCAGTCGCGATCGAGCTCGACGTCGTCGTCGACGAACGCGAGAAGCGGCGCCGCCGTCGAGCGGATGGCGACGTTCAGCGCGCGGCTCTTGCCGGGGGTCGGGAGCGCGAGGTGGTGCACGGTCGGGTGCACGGTGGCCGCCTCCGCGGTGACGGCCGCGGTCTGATCGGTCGAGCCGTTGTCGGCGACGATGACCTCGGGCGCGGATTGCGCGACGCCCGTCATCGCGAAGATGCTCGACAGCAGACGCCGGAGGTGCCGATCTCGGTTCCGGGTCGCCACGATGATGGCGAAACCGCCGGCCATCAGCGCGCGGCAGCGCCGCCGCTTTTTCGCTGATCGGACGCGGCTATCATCGACCCGTCGCGCGCGACCACGGCCGACACCGAGCCGGCGAACGGGAAGCGGCGGATCGTGTGACCGCGCGCGGTCAGATCCGCGGCGACGTCCGGCGGGAGATCGGTCTCGGTGATGAGCGACGGCGGCGCCCATTGATCGTGGATGCGAGGCGCGGCGATCGCGGCCGCGGGATCGAGCCCGAAGTCGACGATGTTGAGGATGGTCTGCAGCGTTGCCGAGATGATCAGCGGCCCGCCCGAGGCGCCGGCGACGATCCGCGGCTGGCCCCCGCTCCGCAAGATGACGGGCGTCATCGAGCTGAGCGGACGTTTGCCGGGCGCGATCGCGTTCGCGTCGCCGCCGATCAGGCCGAAGACGTTCGGCACGTTCGGGGCGGCCGCGAAGTCGTCCATCTCGTTGTTCAAGATGATGCCGGTCGTGCCGCCCATCAGCATCGCGCCGAACGCGGTGTTGATCGTGCTGGTGCAGGACACCGCCATGCCGTCGGCGTCGATCACCGAGAGATGGGTCGTGCCGCTGTCGGGCGCGGTGCCGTAGCGCTCCGGTGGAAGCGTTGCGTCGGGGCGGATGCGGGCGCGTAGCTCCTGCCCGTAGGCCGGCGAGGTCAGCCGGTCGATCGGCACCTTGGTGAACGCGGGGTCGCCGTACCAACGAGCACGGTCGGCGAAGCCGTGTCCCATCGCCTCCGCGAGGAGGTGCAGATAATTGGGCGTGCCGGCACCGAGCTTGGCGAGATCGTCGCCCTGTAACACGTTCAGCATCTCGATCAGCACTCCGCCCGAGCTCGGCGGCGGCATCGTGAAGATTTCGAGATCCCGGTACGTGCCGCGGAGCGGGTGACGCCAGTGGGGGCGGTAGGCGTCGAGGTCGGTGGTGGAGAGGATGCCGCCGGCATCGCGGATGGCGAACCCGAGCTCGGCCGCGACCGCACCCTGATAGAAACCCTTGGCGCCATCGCGGGCGATCATCTCGAGCGTGGCAGCGAGCGCGGGCATGCGGATGACGGTGCCCTCGGGCGGTGCGTTGCCGGCGGCGTCGAGAAAGATCGCGGCGAGCGCCGGCGTGGCCCGGAGCGCGGTCTGATTTTGCGCAATCTCCTTCGCGAGGTGCGGTCCGAGCGGGAAGCCGTCACGGGCGAGCGCGATCGCCGGCGCCATCACGACGTCGCGCGGCAGGCGGCCGAAGCGCTCGCGGGCGCTCTCGAGGCCGGCGACCTCACCCGGCACCGCGACCGCGAGCCCACCGCGTCGCGACAGCTCGGGCAACACCTCGCCGTTCCGGCGATATAGATCGCGACGGGCGAGCGCGGGCGCCGTCTCGCGATAATCGAGGGCGCTCACGGTGCCGTTCGGCTCGCTCACCAACATGAACCCGCCGCCGCCGATGCCGCACGACGACGCGTTCAGCAGACAGACCGCGTAGACGGTCGCGATCGCGGCGTCGACGGCGTTGCCGCCGCGCTCGAGCATCGCCAGGCCGATGTCAGCGGCCCGTTGGTGCTCGGCGGCGATGGCGCCGCGCCGACCTTCGGCGCGTCCCGGCACAGCCGCCGGTGTCGTGCTGGCGGCCGGCTGCAGCGCGGTCGAGGAAAGCCCGCGTTTGCCGTGACGGGTGCCGCGCGTCGCGCCGTTCGGGGGTGTGCACGCGCTCGTGACGAGCAGCATGGCGAGCGCGATGCCGAACGCTCGCGAGAGCCGGACGTCGATCACGGCGCCCTACCTACGAGGCAGGATCGGCTAAAGCAATCTTCGGATTTTCATGGTAACTGCGCGCATGGCGCCGAGACGCGCGGCGGTGGTCTTCACCGAGAAAGAGTTCTACCTCGACGAGTTCCGCAATCGGACGCTGTTGTTCAGCGTGCACCATGCGGGTGCGGCCGATCGTCTGAAGGCGCTCGGCGAGGTGGCGCGCGATCTCCTGCTGAACGACACGCGCGTCCTCATTCTCCTCGGTGGCCCGGCGGCGCGTGAGCGGGCCGCCCTGCGTGCGCTCGAGCGGCCACTCGCCGCGTTGCCATCGGCGGCGCAGGTTCCGCTGCCGTTCCCGCAGTTGCGCCTCTCGCCCGCCGACGGCGCGGGCCCCGTGCTCAATCTGCCGGCGGCCGATCTCGGCGCGGCGGAAATCACCGAAGGCCTGCTCGTGCGCTTGTGGGACATCATGCGCGCCACGCCGTTCTTCTTGGGGCTCTGCGATGCCGACACGCCCGAGCATCTCGCCGCCTTCGCGGCGCGACTCGGGGCCCGATTGCGCGTCCACAAGCTCGTCATCGCCGACCCGGAGGGGGGGATTCAGACCGCCGGCGCCGAGCGTTCGTTGTCGTTCATGGACGAAAGCATGACCGGCCAGCTGCTGGCGGCCGGCGAGGCCGAGTCGGCGGGGCTCGCGCCGCGGCGCGCGTTGCTCGACGCGGTGCGGACGGGGCTCGTGGAAGGCGTCAGCTCGATCAACGTCTGCACGCTCGACGGCATCGCGCGCGAGCTCTTCACGTACGAGGGCTCGGGCACCCTGTTCACCCGCGAGGACTACTGCCGGGTCGAGCGGCTCTCGCTCGACGACTTCCACGAGGTCGAGAAGGTGCTCGAACGCGGGCAACGCGAAGGCTATCTCAAGCTCCGCACCCCGGCCGAGATCGCACCGATTCTGTTCTCGGGCTATGGCGCGACGATCGGCCAACACCACCTGGCCGGCGTCTGCTCGCTCCAGACCGAGCGCTACGAAGCCGAGCGCGCCGGCGAGATCGTCGGCCTCTACACCATCACCCGGTTCAAGGGTGAAGGGGTCGGCGTGAAGCTCGTGACGTGCATGAAGAGCGTCGGCCGCGAGCGCGGGCTCGCCTATTTGTTCGCGTGCACCACGCAGGAGCGCGTCGGCCAGTTCTTCGAGCGCCAGGGGTTTCGGCCGATCACCCTCACCGAGGCGCCGGCCGCCAAATGGATGGGATACGACGAGAGCCGGCGACGCGGGCTCATGTGTTACCGCTACGACTTGTAGATCCGTCCACTGTCACGGAGCGCTCCGCGCGCACGAGAGAGATCCCTCGCATCTGATTGTTCCCTCTGCGTCGTCGGGCGTATGCTCGGCCCATGCGAGCTCGGACGTTGGTTGGAGCGGTGCTCTCCGTGGGTTTCGTTGCCGTCGTGGTCGTTCAAGCGACCTCGGCCGATCAATGTCCCGTCCGCGGGCAGGGTAGCTGCGCGAAGCTGCATGAGATGCTGATGCGGCCACCGGCGGTCGGACCAGTGGGACCAGCCGTATTGGCGGTAACCCCCATGCGGGCGACCGCGGAGCGTGGGTGATCATGCGGGCCTATCTCCAAGGACTCGGCATGATCTTCTTGGTCGGCGGCCTGCTGATCTGTCTCTACGCGGTCTCGCTGGTGCTGCGCGACGAGGCGTTCTTCAAGGCGGGCGAGGCGCTGCTCCGCCATCCCGAAAATCTGATGTTCAAGAGCGAGTACTACGAGGCCCTCATGTGGCACATGGCCTACGTCTTCGTCGCCATCGTCACCGGCTTGCTCGGCCTCGTGGGCAGCGCGGTGCTCCTCGGCCTCAACGCCGTGCTGTGGCGCCTCGATCAGCTGGAAGCGTCGATCGCCCGCGCGCGCTGAGGTGCTGCTTCCCGAGCTGACCCGCGCGCTCGCGCCGTTCGGCCTGAACCTGATCGGGGTCACGACGCCCGCCGCGTACGACGCGCTCGTGCCCGCGAGCCATCGAGTAGGCGGGATCGTTCCGGCCGGGGCGATCGTCGTGATCGGCAATGGGGGCGGCGCGTTCTGGGCGGCGTATCGCGACCACTGCGAGCAGCACGACGGTTGGTCCGAGCGCGAGCACCCGCTCGACGACTTCACGACGCTCGTGATGGAGCGGTACGCGCTCCCGATCGCCGAGCGCCTTGGCTTGGAGCCGCAGCTGCGCCTGCCGTTTCAGGAGACCGCGCTTTCGTTCGTGCACCTCGCCGAGGCGGCCGGCCTCGGCCACCGCGGCCTTCTGCGCGTGTTGCTCCACCCTGAATTCGGCCCGTGGCTGGCGCTCCGCGGCGCGCTGCTGGTCACCGAGGCGCCGGCGGCGCCGCGACCCGCGGCTGGATTCGATCCGTGTCCGAGCTGCCGCGATCGGCCCTGCGTCAGCGCGTGCCCCGGTGGGGCGATGACGCCGACGGAAGGCTGGGACGTCCCACGCTGCATCGATTTCCGGGTCGCGCGCGCCGACGACAACCCCTGCGCGACGCGTTGCCATGCGCGCGTCGCGTGCGTGTACGGACGCCGGCACGTCTACCCCGACGACGCGCTCGCGTACCATCACGCGC
>JBDSJB010000131.1:0-7852 GCA_039917665.1 Binatia bacterium | reverse complement strand
CTCCAGAAATGCAAAGACAAGTTCGACGGTGGGACCAAGGGCTTGGCGGCTGGCTGCATCGGCAAGCTCGAGGGCAAGCAAGACCCTACGAAGCCGAAAACGATCTGCTCGGTGACGGGTGACCTCGGAGCCCTCGAGGACAAAGTCGATGCGTTCGTCACCGCTGTCGTCAGCGAGATTCAGAACACGCCCTGAGCGATCGAACAGACCTCGGTCGCAGCACGATGGCGTAGAGCATCGTGGCCGAACGCATCGGATATTCGGCCACGAGGGACACGCTCGCCGGAAAACGCCCGTCGTAAGGGTGTGAATTTCGGATAGCTGGAAAATATTCGGCCAAGTTGGCCGCTTCCAGGGTCGACTCGGACAGCCTCCCAAATGTTTGGGTGGATTCGGACAGGTGAATTGAGAAACGCGAGGGTTGCGCTACGCGGCGCGCGCTCGGGGCTTGCCGCGCTTGCTCGCCTGCTGCACGCCGTCCACGAAGGCGACACCGTCGCGAACGAGCGGCAGAAGGTGCGCCCCATCGAGCCGTCGCCAGCGAGCCTGCGCCATGGCGAGGAGCTTGTACGCCATCAAGAGCGCTTTCGTCCGGGAGCCCGCGCCCTTGGTCACGCGCTGGCGGAGTCGTACCGTCGCGAACGGCGACTCGATCACGTTGGACGTCCGCAGGTGCTTCCAGTGTTCGGCCGGGAAGTCGAAGAACGTGAGCAGCGCGTCGGCGTCCTTCTCCAGCGTCGTGACGGCCTTCGGATACTTCGCACCGTACTCGGTCGCGAAGCGGGTGACGGCCTCGCGCGCCTGCTCCCGCGTCTCGGCGTACATGACCTCGTGGAGCGCGGCCTAACGCGCGGGGCTGCAACCGCCTCGGGAGCGTGTCCAGGATGTTGCCGAGCTTGTGGAACCAGTCGCGCTGCTCGCGTGTCTTGGGCCACACGTCACGGACCGCCGCCCAGAATCCGAGGGCGCCGTCTCCGATCGCGACGACGGGCAGGCGCATGCCCCGGCGCTTCAAGTCGCGGAGGACCGTCCTCCAACTCTCCGCGCTCTCGCGGTAGCCGTCCTCGACGGTGATCAGCTCTTTTGTCCCATCGGGCCGCACGCCAATCATCACGAGCGTGCAGAGCCGGTCATCGTCGAGGCGGACGTTGAAGTGCACGCCATCGACCCACACGTAGACGTAGTCGCGGTCGGCCAAGCTCCGCTTCTGGAAGGCCCGGTACTCGGTCTCCCACTCGTTGGTCAGCCGCGCGATGTTCGTGGCGGACAACCCGGCGGCATCGTCCCCGAGCAACGCGGCGAGCGCCTCGCGGAAGTCGCCGGTGGAGAGGCCGCGCAGGTAGAGTACGGGCAAGACCTCGGCGACCTTGGGGGAGCGGCGCATGTACGGCGGCAGGATGCGGCTCGTGAAGCGTCGCCGCTCGCCATCATCATCAGTCCGCCGATCGTTCACACGGGGTGCGCTCACCGCAATCGTCCCGGCCCCGAGCGTGATCTTCCGGGTGCGGCCCTTGCCGTTGCGGACGACCAAGGCGTGGCCCTCGGTGTCGCGTTCGTCGTTATGCGCGTCCAGGTAGGCAGCAACTTCGCCTTCGAGCGCGGCCACGAGCATCCGACGCGCCCCCTCGCGAGCGATCTCGTCGAGCAAAGATCGTCCGTCCAACGCTTCCCGCAAGGACTCGCTGCCGACGACCTTGAGCATGGAGGGCGCCTCCTTCCCGCCGCGCGCCGCAGGGCGACGGCCGATCAGGATGGAGGATACGCCGCTGGTCTCATGCGCTCCACGATCCACAACATCCGGTCATATCTCCGTCGTGTTCAAGCACCCTCAATACCTAGTGTCCGGGGGCGACGGGAAAGGGCATCGAAGAGCAGTGCTGCACGTACAGGCCGCGCGACTGCGCGGCCGAGTTCGGTAACGCGCCGGACTTCGAGTACGCGTGCGAGGTCGTCGGCACCCAAGGCGTGTGCCGCGCTACCCCAGTGCCGCGCGCGCTTGCCGCGAAAGTGACGGTCGTGAAGCCGGGTGAGGTCTTCAAGTTCGTCGCACGAGGTCGCTTCACGCTCCCGGACCCGGCCTCGGAAAACCCGGGCGTCGAAGGTGCCACGCTGACGTTCGGCGGAGCGACGGGCGGCCAGACGTACCCACTCCCCGCCGCGGGCTGGAAGGGACTCGGACCGCACCGTGATGGCAGCAAGGGGTTCAGGTTCAAGAGCGACGCCTGCAAAGTCGTCGTGAAGCGCACCGTGGTGAAGGGCGAGTGCAAGCACGACACCGGTGACTTCGGCCCGCTCCCCGAGCCCGGACCGGTGCATGTGGTGCTCGCGGTCGGCAACGACACCCACTACTGCGTCGAGTGTGGCGGGAAGGCGACCGGGAATCCCGACAAGGTCGTCAAGCGATTCGACTGCTCGCTGCCCGCTGCGTGTCCGTAGGACAGTCCTGAAGACGAGGCGCTTCTGCGCGGGCGCGCGACAACGCGGGTGCGGGTTCGACCGCTACTGCGAAGGCTCCAAGCTTGTGGCGCAGCAGAGTGCTTTCGTGGACGCCGGTTTGCTCCGAGAGCCACCGGAGATTGACGCCGCTCGTGAGCGCCCGCGAGACGTAGGTGTCCTTCGTCGCGTACAGATCGCGGAGCGGCAGCTCGAGCGCGCGCTGCGCCTCGCAAAAGAGGTCGTAGAAGTTCTGCGGCTTGATGGGCTCGCCGTGGACGTTCGTGAAGACATGGTCGTCCGGCTGCGCCTTGAGCTCGATCACGGGTGCGAGGACCTGCCTGCACCGCGGGGTGAGGCGCACCGTTCGTCGCGCGGCATCCGTCTTCGGAGCCGCTTCCATACCCAGATGCCAGGAGCGTTCGACCCGTAGCGTTCCCGCCGGGAGATTCAGGCAGTGGAGACGCAAGGCCGCGAGTTCTGACGGTCGCATGCCGGTGGAGAACAAGGTGACCAGGAACGCGTAATACGGGTAGTGCGGGCGGCTCACGTTGAACCCGTGCACCTTCCACGTCTTCTGGAGACAGTACGCCAAGAGCCGGTCGCGTTCGACGGCGGTGAACGGCTGGGGGCCCGCGCCGGGGGCAGGGTGCTGGTTTGACGGCGCGCGAGCAACGGGGCCGGAATTACTCAGGAAGGCGGGGGACGCGGAAGGTTTGTCGCATGGCACGGCGAATGGTGCCTTCGGAGACTCGCAGAATCTGCGCAGCCGCACGGTAACTCCTCCCGCCCGCCAGGAGTTGACGGAGCCGCGCGGGATCGGTGATCACCCTTGGCCGCCGGAGGCGCTTTCCCTTGCGCGCGAGCCCGACGAAGGCCCGCGAGCCCGCGGCGCTTCTCGCGCGTCCCGGAAACGGCGTGATCCGGGCACTCCGCGATGACGGTCCCGCCGACACGCTCGCTCGCATGGTCGTTCGACTTGACCTCGACGGAGCAGCAGGCGCCGCTAGTCGGTCAGGCCCACCGACGTGTCCTTCTCGACGCACTGTTTGTTCCAGACGGTTTCAACCCACGCGACGAGACCGGCTTGGGTCTCCGTGCAGCTCGTGATGTTCGTGCAGTCGTCGAGTTTCGTCTCCGCCTTGATGCAGCTGTCCCTGAACTTGTCTTGACATTTCGTGAGCGTCTCCCTGTCCGGGTCGAGTCCCTTCTGCAAGGCCTTCGTGTAGACCTTCGCGAGGCACTGCGCGGCGGTTCCCGCGGCCTTGAACTTCGCCGCGTCGCACTTGGTCGGGATCATCTGGTAGCTGAACGGTTCCGCGTTGCTCGCCTGACCGCCGGCCTCGAGCCGGACCTCGAGCGGCGCGACGCCGTTCGACGGCAGCCGACACGACACCTCGGTATGGCTCCGCTCGAGCACGGGGCAGCTCGCGCCGCCGACGGTCACCGCCGCCGCGAGGCCGAAATTCTCGCCGCGAATCGTGATCGGAAAGCCGCTCGCCGCGGGCGCGCGCGAGGGACTCACTTCGGTGATGACCGGCGCGTCGTAGCTGAGCGCCCCGGGCGCGCTCGTCTGTCCATCGACGAGCACGTCGACCTCGACGTTCTGTCCCTCGCCGGGCGGCAACGTGCACGTCAAGGTCGTATGCGCAGCAGCGGGGAACACTTCGGCGCAGATGGCGTCCGCCGACGCTCCTCGAAGCCGCACGCGCCGATCGAGCGCGCCGTCCCCGAAGTTCGACCCCGTGATCGTGATCACGACGCCGCCCGCCGTCGGCATGCGCGCCGCGGTGACGTCGGTGACCGTCGGCGCCTCGTACCCGTAGGGAAAGGGCGGGCTCGCCGTCCCACTGCCGTCGACCGCGCGGATCGGTCGGCTCACGCCGCTGCCGGCGGGCAGCGTGCATACGATCTGCTCGGGCGCCTCCGCCGTTACGGGACACGGGCTTCCGCCGACGATCACGAAGTTGCCGGCCGCACCGAAGCCTTCGCCGGTAAGGGTGATCGCGATGCCGCCCGCGGTCGGTCCGCTCGCCGGCGTGACGCTCGTGATGTGTGGGGTCGCAGCGGCTGCGCGAATCGAAACGATACTGCTCGCGAGCATGACGACGACGACCGCGACGAATCGATGCATGGACGCCTCCTGGGTTGCGACGGTGGGACGGGACGCGTCTAACACGATCCGAGTGGAGCGCGGTAGCGAAAAAGAACTGGGAGCAGCGAGACAAGTAGCCATAACCGAGTCGATGCCACGGGACCTCCGAGGGGGACGTTGTTAGGCTGGTATGCGATCGGATGTGGGCCGTACATACGCGGCTGCCAATCACGCCGCAATCAAAATCTCTGCCGTTCGTGTCCGGTATTCGCCATGTCGTCGCGGCTCCCGCCGTGGTCGTGCGCGACGACATACTCGATCCTGGAGCGACGAGCGCGTCGGAATTGCTGATGGACGACGAGCACCAAAGTCGTGAAGAGTGACAACCAGCGCACACTCGAAATGTCGAGCAGGCCTTGTTTCGCGCTCCTGCGAAGACGTGGGCGATGGCGCCGTAACACACGTCTCGTCATTTGCATGCAAATGACGAAACCGCGGAGTCTCGCGGACGGAACGCGCCGCGGCCACGCGTTCGGACGGCCCTTGGTAACGGCTCGTGGCGGCCGTCTTCGGCGCGAACCTCGACGCCGTGATCGGCCGACGCCGACCTCGACGCCGACCTCGATGGCGCCAAGTGCCAACAGGTGACGACGGATTTCCGCGATGTGTTCGCCGAGGCCCTGAACGCGCATCTCGGGATGGAGCCTCACCGCCATGGCGCCGATCTTCCCCGGCTTCACGCCCAAAGCGGCAAGCTTCCCGGGCCTCTTCGCATGACGTCAGCGCCCGCTCGCGCGGGCCTCTGACGGCGCATCAAGCCGGCGGAAATGGTCACGATGGCGTTTTGGTCCGGATGGCTGAGTATCCAGAAGGGCGCAGTCGAGCCGGCTACATTGAGCCGATTCTCGCCTAAGCGGCGACAGCGTTGAACAACCGCAGATCTAGCTCCGTCGCCCGTAACCGGCCGTTCGCGCTTGTACTGCCGTTTGCCGCAGCGCGTTCGTGCGCGTCAGGGACCGGCGTGTGCGGCGGTGCTTTGGGGGAGCGTGTTGTTCTTGAAATCGGCGGCGGTGAATTCGCTCGTCCAACACGTGCCTTCGGACGTGACGAACTGAGCGGTGACGCGGGGAGCGGCGGCGAAGCGTGCGCTGAGCGTTGCGGCTGAAGGGATGAGGAGCGCGGCGCCCTTGGCTTGGATGGCGACGCCGGCTTTGCGATCGAGACCTGCCTTGACGCTGACGCGTGACACGCCGCCAGCGACGGCGCGTCCGTCGGTGTAGCGCGCGCCGTGCGGGCTGTTCGTCCAGCCGTCGCCGGTCGGAATCTCGAGGGCAGTCACGAGCTCGGGAACGGTCGCGCGCCAATCCCACAGGCAAAAGGCGTAGCGCGTGGTGGTGATCGGGTCGCCGATGTCGGCGAGGCTCGTGGCGCTGCCCGCGGTCCACGACCACTGCAGGCGATTACGTGTCGCCACGACGACGTCGTCCTTCACGACGAGCTTCGCGCGGCCGAGCGGCGCTGCCTTGCAGCCAGGGAGCGGCGCATCGGGGCAGAGCGGCGTCTCCGCCGAGCACCCGTACACGCGGACGTCGTCGAGATACCAGCCGACGAGACCGTTGCACCCGTCCATCCCGAGCTCGAAGCGCAGGCGTACGCTGTCGCCGGGACCGGCGATGCCGACGAGATCGAGCTGCGACTCGCCCCAGCTGCCGTCGAACGATCCGGCGTCGGCGCCGGTCCAGGACGACTCGCCGGCAAGCGGCGCGGTGTTGCCGGGGACCCGCAGCTCGAGATTGTAGGGGTTAAATGTGAAGCGCTCGGACGGCACGAGCGTGAACGGGCCGCCGTTGACGCTCACCTTGACGTTGCCGCCGTCGTAGCCGAGCTCGGTCGCGATCCAGTGCGCGAACGCGACGTGCAGGGTAGGGCGATCGAGCGGCACGACGAAGCTCGGGCTGTCCAAGAACGACACGCCGCTCTCGTCGTCGTCGGTGCAATTGCCTGCGATCGGATCGGCGGTGAAGGCCACGGCACCGGGATGGCCGTCGGGCGGACTGGTCGTCCGCAGCCACGTGCCGCCGTCGTAGGTCGCCGGGTTGGCGATCGCGCGTGTCCCGGTGGTCCACGGCGCGAGCGTCGTCTCGAAATCGAACGTCGCGATCGGCTCGGCGACGCCGAGGCCGCTGCAGAGTGGCGGCGGGTCGGGCTGCAGGATCGGCGCGTCGGCACACGGGGGAGGATCGCGGAGCTCGACGGCGTCCACGGCCGCGGCGACCGCCGTGCAATCAGCCGGCGCGATCGTCTGCGGCGACGTCGTCCATGTGCCCGAGGGCGTCACGACGGGCTCGCCGAGCGCGGCGCCGACGAGGTCGAGGCAGCTCTGCTCGAGCGCATCGGCATGATCGGCGAAGTCGGTGAGCGGCGTCTCGTAGACGCTCTGCGCCCGCCACAGAACGTTCGCGGCCTTCACGAGCCCGATTCCCGTCACCGTGACGCCGTGGAAGGTGCCGCCGTCGACGAGGAGCGCGTAGAGATGATTCGGCACGGCCGAATTGCTGTGCACGCCGCCGCTGTCGCTCGTCGCGCAGTGATACAGGCCCGACCCGACGCGGCCCGGATCGGCGCGGCACTCCGGATTCCACATGTCCCGGATGGCGGACCCGAAGGCGGTTGAATCCTCACCGACAAGCCACCGATAGGTCGGGTCCGTCGCCGGCAGGCCGCCGGCGAAGCTGCCGAAAGTCGAGCAGGCCGAGCCATTCGCGGCGCGGAGCGCGTTCGGCGCGTCGGTCTGTCGGCCGTTCAAAAGGTCGATCGTTTCGCCCCACACGTCCGAGTACGACTCGTTCAAGGCTCCGGGCTGCCACGCGTACACCAAATCGTTCGTGTACGACGTGACGGCGTGCCCCCACTCGTGGCTCACGACGTCGTCGGAGGTCACGCCGGGGCAGAAGTTGGTGGTGCCGCCACCCCAATACGCATTTGGGCAGCCGATGTTCGGCCGATCGTGGATGGTGATCATCGGCGCGTCGGCCCCGTCGTAGCCGACGTACGTCCCGCGGCTCACGCTGCCGTGAAAATTGTACGAGTCGCGCGCGCCATCGATTTCGTTCTGCCAGTCCTGCACCTGCGCCGCCGTCCCGCCGGCCCATCCCGGCGGCAGCGGATTCGCGTCGCCCTCGCTCCACACCACGGCGTCGAACGTGATCTGCGACACCTGGCGCGTGAGCGCGTCGGGCGTGAGGTCGAGGCGATCGAGCACGCGACCGTCGAGCGCGTCGACCATCACGAGCTCGCCGCGTCCCGACGCCGGCGCCGCGAGCT
>JBDSJB010000130.1:0-9485 GCA_039917665.1 Binatia bacterium | reverse complement strand
TGTACCAGCGTTACGACCACGTGCGAGCGGCGACGGCACGGCTCGGGGCGAGCCCACGCGACGTACTCGACGTCGGCGGCGTGATGGGCGGCGCGCATGGGCACTTCGCGACCCTCGCCGATTTCTTCCCCGACGATCGCACCTGCGCGATCGACGTGCGTGTCGCCGATCATCCCGACCATCTCGCGGTCGAGGATCCGCCGCTGCCGTTCGCCGACGCGAGCTTCGATCTCGTCGTGTGTCAGGACGTGCTCGAGCACGTCCCGGCCGACGGACGTCGGATGCTGCTCGACGAGCTGCGCCGCGTGTCGCGCCGCTTCATCGTGGTCGCCGCGCCGTTCGCGACCCAAGGGGTGCGCGACGCCGACGCCGTGCTGTTCGCGCTCGTCAAGGCACGTCACGGCTACGAGCACGACTTCCTGCGCGAGCACTTGGGGCACGGCCATCCCGAGCTCGCCGCCACCATCGCGCATTTCGAGGCGGCCGGAGCCAGCGTCGTGGCGCTGCCGAACGGGTATCTCCCGTATTGGAGCCTCATGCAGGCAGCCAATCTCCTGCTCGCCGAGCCGGGGCTCGGGGAGCGCTACGCGCGCGCGCAGGCCCGCTACAACGGCCAGGTCGCCGACTGGCGCGAGCCCGCGTATCGCCATCTGCTGATCGTCGACCTCCAGGGCGCCACCGATTGGTGCCGCGACGTCCGCCGCCTCGTGAGCAACGAGGCCGACGAGCAGGCCGAGGCGCGCCGCGAGCGTGATGCTGCCGCGCTCGACGCCGTTCTGACGCTCGCGGCGACGCCGGCGGCGGTGCAAACGCCACCGCCCGTCGCCGCGCCCGCCGTCGCCGCCTCGGTCGCCGTATCCGCACCGAACGCGGCCGAACGAGCTAGCATCGACGAAGCCGTACAGTTCGCGACGCGCGTCCGCCGCCACCCGGCCTATCGCGTGTACGCCGGCCTCCGGCGCTTGGTGCAACAGCTCGGCGGCAGCGGACCTGCATGAGCGAGCTGCCGCGCGCGACGGTCGCGATCGTCAACTGGAACGGTCGCCATCTGCTCGAAGACTGTCTGCCGTCCGTCTTTGCGCTCGAGTATCCCGCCGACGCGCTCGAGTGCGTGATCGTCGACAACGGCTCGACCGATGGCTCGCGTGAATGGCTGCAGGCGGCGTGGCCGCAGGTGCGGGTCGTCGCGCACCCTGACAACCGCGGGTTCGCCGCCGCTGCCAACGACGCCGCCGAGGCGGCCAGCGGTCGCGTCGTCGCGTTTCTCAACAACGACTGCCGCGTGGCGCCGTCGTGGCTCCGGGTGCTGGTCGAGGCGATCGTCGGCGAGGACGTCGCGGCCGCCGGGAGCTGCATGCTCGACTGGGACGGCACGCGCATCGACTTCGACGGCGCGACGATGAACTTCCATGGCCACGGCTGCAACCGCGCCTATGGACGCCCGTACGTCGCCGGTCCACCGCGCGCGCCGGAGCCCGCGCTCTTCGCCTGTGGCGGCGCGATGGCGGTCGAGCGCGCGACGTTTCTCGACGTCGGCGGCTTCGACGGCGAGTACTTCGCCTATTTCGAGGACGTCGACCTCGGCTGGCGGCTCTGGGTCGCGGGGGAACGCGTGCTGTACGTCCCCGAGGCCGTCGCATTCCACCGGCATCGCGGCTCGGGCATGGATCCCCTGCGCTGGCGCGAGCTGCTCGAGCGGAACGCGCTCTGCTCGCTCTACAAGAACTACGACGATCCGAACCTCGCGATCGTCTTGCCGGCTGCGCGTGCGCTGTTGACGGCGCGGGCCGCAGCCGCCGGCGCCGCCGAGGCGGCTGCCTACGCCGCTGCCGAGCGGGGGTTCGACGCCGCGCTGCCGCGGCTCGAGGCCGCACGCGCGCGCATCCAGGCGCGTCGCCGCCGGCCTGACTACGAGATCCTGCCGCTCTTCCGCGAGCCGTTCCGTCCGAGCGCGGGAGGGCGCGGTTACTGGACGGTCCAACGAGAAGTCGTGCGTCAGCACGGGCTGGCCCGCGTCTTCGGCGCGGCCGCCGTCGCGGGTGCCGACGGCCTCGGAGAATTCATCGACGACTTGTACGGACGCATCGAGCAGCTCGAGGCCGGGCTCGCCGAGCGTCGCGAAGGCTGAGAGAATCCGGCCATGCGACTCACCCGACGACGATTCCTGACGCTGACCGCCGGTGTGGCCGTGACCGCGAGCGGCGCGGCCCGTCTGGCGGCCGCCGCAGCGCCCGCCGCCAATAATCCGACGATCGAGGCCCTCCGCGCGCTCGTCACGCAACGCGCGGTCAACAGCGACGATCCGTGGGTGCTGATGCACGTTGCGTTGGCGCTCGGCCCCGACACCAAGACCATGGGCGGTTCGATCTTCGACGTCGTCTCGCAGCGCTATGCCGCCAAGACGGAGCGCGGCGGCACGTCGTATGTCGGGTTTCCGCTGAACGTGGAAGCCCATCCCAATCACTTCCTCGAGATCATGGAGGCGGCCGCGCTGCCGCCGATGCGGAAGCTGCCGTCGCCGGCTGGTCCGATCACCCCCGCGGATCTGTTCGCCGGTGCCGAAGCGCTGTTCTCGCCGGCGATCGCCGGCCCCGAGCTGTCGTGGACGCTCAGCGTCTTCACCGCGCATCGACCGCCGACCGCCGATCGCTTCACGAATGCCGACGGGCAGGCATTCACGGTCGCGGGGCTTGTCGAGACCGCCGCCCAGGCCGCGGAGGTCGGGTATGCCGACACCGTCGCCGCCATGAAGGGCACCAAGCCCTATGGACGGAGCACGCTGCAAACCTATGCGTGCAACGGCACCCACGTCCTCTACGGCCTCTACGACGCGCTCCGGCACGGCTACGAAGGGAAGGGGCTGCGGGAGCGCGTGCGGGCCCTCACGAAGGCGTCGTACTTCCGGCTCGCGGCCGAGATCGCGCTCATCGACCACGTGCTCACGGCGCCGGAGCAGCAGTTGAACGCCGACGCGGCCAAGCTGCAGTTCCTCGGCCACTCGATCGAGAACCTGCGCTACGCCGAGCGCGCGGGCATCTACGTTCCGGAGATGGTGGAGCGTCAGCAGCGCGCGACCGCCGAGAGTCAGCTCGCCGCCGTGGTGCAGCGCCTCACGACGGTCCACAATCTCGATGCGCTCGCCAACAGCGTCCCACGCGCCTACCGCATCGTGCTCGGCGACGCCTGCCACGCGTTGCACGGGCTCACGAGCGCCGCCGCCTGACCCCTCGCGTGCGATGGGTGTGACCCTCGCCGACCTCACGATCGTCGTGGTGACCTGGCAAAACGCCACGGATCTCCCGCCGCTGCTCGCCTCGCTCGCGCCCGCCCGCGCGGCCGGTGCGGAGCTCGTGGTCGTGGATAACGCATCGCCTGACGCTACGACCGCTGTGCTGCGGGCGGCGGCGCCTGACGCCACCCTCATTGCCAATGCCGCCAATCGTGGCTTCGGCGCGGGCGCCAACCAGGGCCTCGCCGCGAGCCGCCGTCCGTTCGTGCTGTTTCTGAATCCCGATACGGTCGTCGAGCCGCACACCCTGGCCGTCGCGCTCGCCGCGCTCGAGCGTCAACCGGAGGTCGGCGTTCTCGGCTGCCGCACGCTGAACGGCGACGGCACGCCCCAGCGGACGGTCGATCGGTTCCACAGCGTCCGGGGCCTCGTCACGGCGGCGCTTCGCGACGACCGCGACGCCGACACGCCGCGCGGCAGCGCGCCGAACACGAGCGGCCTCGTCGACTGGGTCTACGGCTCGTTCCTGCTCGGGCGCCGCGCCGCGCTCGACGCCGTCGGCGGCTTCGACGAAGCCTACGAGATGTACGGCGAGGATCTCGACCTCTGTCATCGTCTGCTGGCGGCCGGCTGGAAGACCACGTACTGCGCCGAGGCCGTCGTGGTGCACCACGGCAACCGGAGCGGGGCGCACCGCTACGGCGCGACCCGCGACCTCGCTGTGCTGCAGGGGACTCTTCGGTTTTTTCGGCGCCGCCGCGGTCGGCTCCCCGAGCTGGCGTTTCGTGTCGCGGCCGGGCTGCAGTTCGGGGTCAGGGCGTTTCTGGCCCAGCCTGCGGCCAGGCGCGGCGACCGGGACGCCCGGGCCCGTGCCGACCGTTACGCCGGCTTGGCTCGACTCTGTCTGACGGGCGACCCCGCCGGCCGGCAGGCGGATCGGACGCGGTTGCGGGCCTCCGGCGCTCCTGGGATAGAGGGCCAGTGACAGAAGCGGGGTCCTGGATCGTCAGAACAGGCGAGGGGCCGCCAGTGGTTTCGATCGTTATCCTGACCTGGAATTCGCGGGCATTGTTGGAGGCCTGCCTCGCGGCGCTCCCGGCCGCGACCGCGCCGCTCGCGACCGAGGTGATCGTGATCGACAACGGCTCCGTCGACGGAACGGCCGAAATGCTCGCGGCACGGCGCGACGTCGTGGTGATCACCAATCCGACCAATCGTGGCGTGGCACCGGCGCGGAATCAGGGCCTGCGCGCCGCCCGGGGCGAGTTCGTCGCCCTCCTCGACGTCGACACGGAGGCGACGCCGGGCGCGTTCGCGACCCTCGTTGCGCGTCTCCGGTCGCAACCGGAGGTCGGCCTCGTCGGCCCGAAGCTCGTCGATCCCGACGGCCATCTGCAGTACAGCTGCCGGCGTTTCCCGACGCTCGTCGACAAGCTCTGCCGCCGCCTCCCGGCGCGCATCGGACGCGCGCTCGTCGACGACGTCGAGCTCCGCTGGTGGGATCACGCCGGCGTCCGCCAGGTCGACTACGTGATCGGCGCTTGCCAGGTGATCCGGCGTACGGCCCTCGACCAGGTGGGTCTCCTCGACGAGCACATCTTCTACGGACCCGAGGACGTGGATCTCTGCCTGCGCATGCACCGCTCCGGGTGGAAGGTGGAGTACGTCCCGCAGGCGGTCGTCATGCATCTCGAGCGGCGCATCACGCGGAAGCTGCTCTCGGTCCTGACCGTGCGTCACGTCTACGGCCTCGGTTACTTCTTCTGGAAGCACGGCTATCTCCTGACGCGCCCGACGGTCGCGACCGTGCGGCACGCCGCGTGACGCCAGCACAACCCATGGTCACGATCGGCGTCCCGGCGACGACCGGCGAGGACGATCTCCCGGCGAGCCTCGCCAGCCTCTACGCCAGCGCGGCCACGACGGGCCGTGCGGTCGAGGTGATCGTCGCGGTGAACGGCCCCGACGAGGTCGCACCGGCGGTCGACGGCACCGCCACGTTCGCGCGCGCGCAGGGCCTACCGTTCGTGCCGCCGGGCGCGACGCCCCCCGCCGACGGCTCCTGTGTGCGCCTCCTGCGTTTGGCGCCGCAAAGCAAGGTCGCGGCCTGGAACGCGATCCGCGACGCCGCCCGCGCGCCGATCATCGTGTTCGCCGACGCCGACGTTCGTGTCGCCGGGGCGGCGATCCCGCTCTTGCTCGCGCGCCTCGACGCGACACCCGAGCTCGCGATCGTCGCGGGTCGCGAAGCCGTGATGCTGACACCCGAGGACGGCCTCGTCGCGCACGTTGCCGCGCTGCCGCACCGCTTCGACTTCGGCAACGTCCCCGGACGGCTCTATGCGCTCCGCGTCGAGGCGCTCCCCGAGCCGATGCCGGCGACGGTGCTGCACGAGGACGCATACCTGACCGTCCGCCTCGGCCGGTCGCGTTTCGCGAAGGAGCACGACGCGATCGTCTACCTGCGGCCGCCGACGACCTGGAGCGAGTATCTCCGCCAGCGCGTGCGCAACGAGGTCGGCAAACTGCAGCTGACCCACGAGTTCCCCGAGCTTCACCGCGTGCACGGCTTCGGCCGCTATCCGTGGCGGAAGTTCGTGCGCGAAATCTCCCTCCGCGAGTATCCGCTGGTGGCGCTCTCGATGGCGGCGCGGCTCTTCGCGCGCGCGCGCGCTCTCCGTCAGATCAAGCACGGCTTTCGTCGGGGTTGGGCCGTGTTGCCGTCGACCAAGCGTTGGCCCGCTGGCGGCGGGGCGGCCGGGCGGGCCTGAGCGCGCATGCAGCGGAGCGGTCTTCGCGAGCAGAGCACGATCACGTTGCTGCTGCTCGGCGATCTCGTCTGGGGCATCGTCGCCTACGTCGTCGCGTTTGCGCTTCGCGTCTATTTGCCGCTGCCGTTCACCGTCGATTTCCTGCCGCTCGCGCGCGTGTTCGAGCTGCGCCACATGCTGCCGGCGATCTTGCTCGCCGAGTTCGTGACGCTTTACTTCTTCGGCTTCTACGATCTCCGCGCCCTCCGCGCGGGATTCCGTCCGATCGTCAACAGCGTGACCGCGCTCTTCGTCCATCTCCTCGCGACGACGGCGCTCTACTTCTTCAGCGGCGACGTCAATTTCCCGCGCTCGGTGCTGATCGTCTACTGGCTCGTGAACGCGGCGGGGCTGGCCGCGATCCGCGAAGTGGTGGGGCGTCGTCTCGCGGCGTCGTCGCCGACCCGCGTCCTCCTGGTCGGCACCGCCGAAGAGATCGAGCAGTTCCTCGAAGGCGTCGGCGAGCCCCGGCTCCATCACATGGACGTCGTCGGCGCGGTCTCGGTCGCTGCGGCCGACGAAAGCCACGGTCACGGCAGGGGCGCGACGCCGTCGCCGTTCGTCGCCGGCTTGCCGTGGCTCGGCGAGGTCGGCGATCTCCCGCGACTGCTCGTCGAGCACGACGTCGGCGAGATCGTGCTCTTGTCGCCGCTCTCGTGGCGCGATCGGCTCGTCGATCGCATGCTGCGCCAGAGCCGCCGCCCGCGCGTGAGCGTGGTGCCGTCGGTGTACGACATTCTCGTCGGTCGGGTGTCGTCGGGGCGGATCCGCGACGTCCCCGTCGTCGAGGTCGTGAAGAACCCGCGCGACGATCTCGCGTACCTGGTGAAGCGCACGACCGACTTCGTGATCGCCGGTGCGCTCGCGGTGGTTGCGGCGCCGTTCGCGGTGCTCGCCGCCGTCGCTGTGAAGCTCAGCTCGCCGGGGCCGGTCTTCTATCGACAGCGGCGGGTCGGGCAGGCCGGGGAGCAGTTCACGATCTGGAAGTTCCGCACGATGCTCGATCACGCCGAGGACGACAGCGGTCCGGTGCTCGCGCGTCACGAGGACCAGCGCGTGACGCCCATCGGCCGTCTGCTGCGCGCGAGCCGCGTCGACGAGATCCCGCAACTCTGGAACGTCTTGAACGGGACGATGAGCCTGATCGGTCCGCGTCCCGAGCGCCCGGAGTTCGTCCGGCGCTACGCCGAGGAGATCCCCGGCTACCTCGAACGGCTGCAAGTGAAGCCCGGGCTGACGGGTCTCGCGCAGGTGAACGGCGAGTACCACACGAGCCCCGCCTACAAGCTCAAGTACGACCTCGCGTACATCTACAATTACTCGATCACCCTCGACCTCAAGATCATGGCCGAGACAGTGAAGGTGATGGTGACGCGGCGAGGGGTGTGAGCGGGCTTACTTGCCGCTGAAGCTCGGCTTCCGTTTCTCGAGGAAGGCGCGAATCCCTTCCTGACCGTCGGGCGAGATCGACGCCGCGGCGATGGCGCGGGCTTCGAGCTCCATCTGCGATTCGAGGCCGTGCTCGAACGTCTCGTTGAGCAGCCCTTTCAGCGCCCCGAACGCTCGCGTCGGTCCGGCGGCCAGGGTGGCCGCGAGCTTCTCCGCGGTCGGCAGCAGCTGATCGGCGGGCACGACTTGATTGACGAGGCCCCAGTCGAGCGCCTCTGCCGCCGAGAGTCGGCGATTCGTCAGCATGAGCTCGCGCGTGCGGCGATCGCCGATCCGACGCGGCAGGAAGAACGTCGAGCTGCCGTCGGGCACGAGGCCGGCTTGCGTGTAGGCCATGACGAAACCCGCCGTGTCGCTCGCGATCGTCATGTCGGCGGCGATCGCGAGGCTGAATCCCGCGCCGGCCGCCATGCCGTTCACTGCCGCGATCACCGGCGCGTTCATGCGTGTCAGCCGCGAGATGGCTGCGTGCAGATAAGCCGTCAGCTCTTTCAACTTGCTGCCCACGCCGAGCCCCGCATCCGCGAACGACCGCAGATCGCCGCCGGCGCAGAACATCGCTCCCGCTCCGGTGAGCACGACCGCGCGCGTCTCGGGGTCGTCATCACAGACGATCGCCGCGTCCATGAGCTCGCGGGCGAGGGGGATGTCGATGCTGTTGGCCGCCTTCGGGCGATTGAGGGTGAGGACGGCGACGCCGCCCCGGCGCTCAAGCGTGATGTTCTCGTAGGCCATTCAGCGGCACTATGCGGGCGGCAGCATCGGTGCAAGTGAATCTCGTTGCATGGGCGTGCGAGGCCGTGCTAGCCGCAAGCATCCCCCCACCGTCCGCGAGGTGCCGTCGTGAGCGTCGCAATCCTGGCAGTCGCTGCGTGTCTGTCGCTCGTGTGCGCACCGATCGTCGCATTCGCCGCTGACGGCGACCCCGACTCGAGCTTCGGGACCGCGGGCGTCGCCCAAGATCCTACAAACGGGGGCGGGCGGCTCGCGGTGCAGTCCGACGGCAAGATCCTGGTCGCCGAGTTCGACACCGGGGGGCTCAGGCTGCTCCGCTTCGACACCACCGGTATCCTCCACCCGACCTTCGGCGTCGGCGGTATCGTGACGCAGCCAGCGCCCGGCGAATATATGGGTGAGTTCGTCGTATTGTCGAACGGCGATCTGCTCGTGCTCGCTGTTGACGGGACGTCGTCCGTGCTCGCGCGCTACGATGCGACCGGCGTGCCCGCAGCCTCCTTCGGCGCCGCTGGCGTTGCGACGCTGCCGGATTGCGCCATCGGGTACGACACGGACTACGATCTCGCAGTGCAGCCCGACGGCAAGATCGTGGTCGGGATCACGAGCTACACCGGGGATCCGAGCTACGAGGCCTGTCTGGTCCGCGTTGATGCGGGCGGCATCGTCGATCCGGGTTTTGGGGCGGGTGGTGTCGTCGTGCTTCCGGGTTGGTTCGTGGCGGCAGTCGCCCTCCAAGGTGACCGGGTGCTCGTCGGCGGTGCCGTTACCGACGGCGACACTTTCCCCGCCGCGATCATGCGTCTCGGTTCCGATGGCGGCAGCCTGGGCGGCTTCGGCAATAGCGGTGTGTTCACGCACCCCGGAGGGCGAGTTGTGGACCTTGCCGTCCAAGAGAACGGTGACATCTACGCATTCATCCCCCGGGGTTCCGATCATGCGGACGTGCTGCGCGTGAGCGCGAGCGGCGCGCTCGACGCGTCGTTCGGCACGGGCGGTGTCGCGGTGATCGAGGGGCCGCCGGACTCTTTCAACGGTAGCGGGAAGATCGCGCTGCAAGCCGACGGCAAGATCGTCGTCGCCGCGACCTTCGGCGAGTCGCATGCGCCGATAGGGTTCCAGGGAGGCGTCCAGCTGACGCGCTTGGACGCGGACGGAACCGCCGACGCGTCGTTCGGCAGCGGCGGTTCGCAGACGAGCGTCTGGGGATCCCTGAGGGGTTTCGCGTTGCAGTCCGACGGCAAGATCCTGGTTTTGGGTGT
>JBDSJB010000129.1:0-3223 GCA_039917665.1 Binatia bacterium | reverse complement strand
GGATCGCCGACGGCCGTGCGGGAGCCACGCCCCCGTGCCCGCGCTGTGCCGACGCGACGGCACCGAGCGCACCGCCGATCCCCACCGAGCTGCTGGCGCTCCGCGACGCCTTTCTCGGCACGACGATGGCGACCGAGGTCGTGAAGGCGCTGCTCACGATCGGCATCGGCCTCGCGGGCACCGTGCTCGGCTACGACCCGACGACCGCCACGGTGACGAGCACCGTCGTCACGCGCCGCCCGGGCTGCGGGTGCGACGCCGACGCCGCATGACGCGGCTGATCAGGCCGCGCCGCCGCTCAGTCGACGACGCGGGATGTTCACCCACACCATCGCGAAGAGCGTCGAGAAGAGCACGAACGGCACCGCGAGCGCGCCCATCAGCCACGGGATCCAGCGCAGGCTGACCGTCGGCGCGGTCGCACCGGACTCCGCCGCGTCGATCAACGCCTGAATCCCTTCCGCCATTGTGATCGGTGATGCCCCGACGATGTGCCGCGGCACCGGCGACGACTCCCACGCGCTGCCGTCGCGCAGCGTGAGCTGCAGCTGCGCGCCGACCGGAGTGCGGCTTCCGCTCCACTGGCCGCCCGACTTCTGGACGGCGAGCGCGTGCACGACGTCTGCGAGCTCCACGCGATGGAACGCGACGAGCCCGAACGCACGCTGCTCGACGGTCACCTCGACGCGGCCGTCGGGATGGCGCACGCCGTCGACGGCGACGACCGCGCTCGCCCACAGCACGATCGCCGTGATGAGGAAGAATCCGAGCGTCATCGGAATGAGAACGCGGAGCTCGATCGTCGGCACTTCCTCGCCGGGTTGCAGCTGCTCCGACAATGGACGGGCGGCCTTCGCCATGGGCCGCTCCGCTAGCACGCCGCCTGGCCAAAGCTCCACCGATCTGCTGAAACCGCGCGATGCAGAAATCGATCTTCATCACCGGTGCCGCGTCGGGCATCGGACGCGCGACGGCCGAGCTGTTCGCGTCGCGCGACTGGCTCGTCGGCCTCGTCGACTTCGACGACGAAGGCCTCCGCCGCGTCGCCGCCGACCTGAAGTCGCGGAAGGTCTGGATCGGCGACCTCGACGTCACCGACTACGCCGCCTACGAGCTCACCCTCGCGAAGTTCGCCGAGGAAAGCGGCGACCGCCTCGATGTGCTCTTCAATTGCGCTGGCGTGCTGCGGCAATCGCCCTTCGAGGAGCTCGATCGCGACGACGAGCAGACCATCCTCGCGGTCAACGTCCTCGGGGTCACCAACGGCATCCATGCCGCCCTGCCGCTCCTCAAGAGCACACCCGGCGCGCACGTCATCTCCATGTCGTCCTCGGCCGCCATCTACGGCGTCCCCGAGGAGGCCATGTACTCCGCCTCGAAGTTCGCCGTGCGAGCGCTCACGGAGGCCCTCAGCCTCGAATTCGAGCAGTACGGCATCACCGTCTGTGACATCATGCCTCCCATCGTGCACACGCCGATGGTCAGCAATCAGGCGTTCGCCGCCGCCGTCTACAAGAACCTGAAAGACCAGGGCATGACGGCGGACCAGGTCGCGCGCGTCGTCTGGGAAGCTGCCCACGGCGACAAGCTGCACTGGCTGCCGACACCCGCGGTCCAGCGCTTCGCGCGCGCCCATCGCGTCTCCACCCGCCTGGCGCGCTCGCTCATGAAGCGAGTGGCGTCGCATCAGTGAGCGACATGGCGTCGCATCAATAGGCGTCGGAGGCGCGCATGGCTCATCCCGCTCCCGCCGCGCTCGATCCCAGCATCGGCACGCCGATCACCACGCTCGACGGCGCGCGGGCTGCGTCGTCACCGACCGAACGCCTGCGCGAGATCCGCCGGCGGGCCGTTCGCTTCCGCGACGAGATCCAGACCTCGGGGCGCGTTCGCTTCTATCGCTCGTTCGGTCTCGTCCGCGCGCCGTACCCGACGCGCTACGCGTTCTCGAGCGTCTTTGCGATGGCGAGCGTGCTGACGCCCCTCATCCACATCCTGAACCGCCTCTTCGTGCTGCAGTACGACACGCCGGCCGGGGTGAAGACCCTGCTCTTCTCGCCGACCGACGTGGAGCGAAATCGCGAGACACCGTTCTTCAAGCGCCTCGCCAACATGGCGAACGTCTTCGGCGAGATCGGCCAACGCACCTTTGCCCCGGTCCTCGGTGACGTCCAGGGCTGTCTCGCCTCGACCGGCATCCGTCCGGAGCAGGTCGACTACATCTCGTACGACCATCTCCACACCCAGGATCTCCGGCGCTGGCTCGGAAGCGGCGACGAGCCGGGCGTGTTCCCGAACGCCAAGCTGCTGGTGATGCGTCAGGAGTGGGAGTCGGCCCAGGCGCTCCTGCCGCCGCAACGCGACTGGTATTGCCCGAACGGGCTCGCCGGTCTCGACCCGCGGAAGATCGTCCTGCTCGACGGCGACATACAGCTCGGCGACGGCGTCGCGCTCATCCGCACTCCCGGCCACACCGAGGGCAACCACTCGCTCGTGGCCGCGACGTCGGCGGGCGTGCTGGTGTCGAGCGAGAACGGCGTCGGTCCCGACGCCTACGCCCCCCAGAAATCCGCGATCGCCGCCATCCGTGACTACGCCATCGCGACCGGGATGGAAGTGATCCTGAACGGCAACACGCTCGAAGGCGGGCTCGACCAGTACCTCTCGATGATCCTCGAGAAGGAGATCGCCGGCCCGGCGCCCTCCAATCCCGACTTCCCGAATGTGGTCGCGTCGTCGGAGTTCACGAGCTACCTGCTTTTCCCCGGCATGACGCCGACGTTCAGCTTCGGCGATCTCACGCTCGGAGCGCCGCTGCTGTAGCGTCCGTCGGGCTCTGCCTCCAAAACCAGCACCGCTGGGCACGAAGGAAGCACGACCCGACCTCGCGACCCAACCGGCGCACGCCAACGCGGGGAGTTGCGACCTCCCCCTTTGGGCACACCCCTTGCTCCCTCCGGGGAGCAATGCGACTCCCCGCTCTCACGCGCACCACGGCATTGTCGTGCACGCTGCTCGGTCTCGCACTGCTGAGTTCCGGCACGGCCACAGCCGGATCGTGGTCGCCGCGGTCGGGGCAGCTCATCGGTCAGAGCTCGATGCACGCACGCGTGATGCGCGCGCCCAACACGCGGACGGAAATTGCGCCGGCGGCGACGGCCCGACAACAGGCCACACCGCCCTACGCTAGTGCGAAGCCTCAATCGACTGGGAGCCATTCTTC
>JBDSJB010000128.1:0-2548 GCA_039917665.1 Binatia bacterium | reverse complement strand
GGCCCGGCGACGATCGTCGGCTACACCGTGGTGTTTCAGGGCGAGCAGCCGTCGCACGCGATCGCCGTCTGCGACACGCCGGACGGGACACGGACGGTCGTGCGGAGCTCGCGCGCGCCCTTACTCACCGCGCTGATGGAGCACGAGCACTGCGGCCGAACGGTCGGGGTCGAAGCCGACGGCGATTTCCACGTCGTCGCATCCTGATCCCCGTCGCACGCCCCGGAGCCACATCGGCACGATTTTTCGCCTCGAAAGACGCAGACTCCGGGACGGAGTCTGTGTATAGCTGGCCCCATCAACCCATAAGGAGGCCAACCATGGCGGAGAGCGTCTACAAGATCATCGAGCTCGTGGGGACGAGCACCGATTCCTGGGAGAAGGCGGCAAAGACGGCGGTCGAGCGGGCCGCCAAGACGTTGCGCGACATTCGCGTGGCCGAGGTCGTTCAGCTCGACATGACGATCGAGAAGGGCAAGGTCACCGTCTATCGCGCGAAGGTCAAAGTCTCGTTCAAGTTCGAAAATTAACGGCACCCGTGTGGAATGGAGGGGATGATGGGCGACAAATCACCAAAGTCGAAAGAGAAGGGTCAGAAGCAGAAGACCGTCGCGACGAGCCAGGGGGCGGCCGCAGCCAAGTCGAAGCAGGCTGGGTACGCGAAAGTCCAACCCCCCCTCGGGAAGGGTAAGCGCTAACCGAACACCCACGATGCGAGCGCGCGTCTTCGTCACTTTCCCGTTGCCGCGCGAAGCGCTGGCGCGGCTCCGAAAGGTGACGCGCGCTCGCATCTATCGGGGACCACAGCCCATCCCGCGGCGCACCCTGCTCGCCGGCGTCCGCAACACCGACGGGCTCCTCTGTCTCCTCACCGAGCGCATCGACGCCGACCTGCTCGCGCACGCGCCGAGCCTCCGCGTCGTCGCGAACTACGCCGTCGGCTTCAACAACGTCGACCTCGACGCAGCGGCCGCACGGGACGTCGTCGTCACCAACACGCCGGACGTGCTGACGGAGACGACGGCCGACCTCGCCTTCGCGCTCATGCTGGCCGCTGCCCGGCGCGTCGTCGAAGGCGACACGCTCGTCCGCACCGGTCGCTGGCGCGGCTGGAAGCCCGATCAGTTGCTCGGCCGCGACGTCCACGGCGCGACGCTCGGGATCGTCGGGCTCGGGCGCATCGGCAGCGCGGTGGCGCGGCGCGCCCGCGGCTTCGGCATGCGCGTCCTGTATTGGAATCGGCGCCGTCTCAAGCGGGCCCCGGGCGGCGCCCGCTACGTCACGCTCGATCGGCTGCTCGCCGACTCCGACTTCGTCTCGCTGCACGCGCCGCTCACCGGGGAGACGCGCCACATGATCGGCGCCCGCGAGCTCGCGCGCATGAAGGCGACCGCCGTCCTCGTGAACACGAGCCGCGGCCCGCTCGTCGACGAGCCCGCGTTGATCCGCGCCCTCACGCGCGGTCGCATCGCGGCCGCCGGCCTCGACGTGTTCGAACACGAGCCCGCCGTGCCGGCGGCGCTGCGACGTCTCCCGAACGTCGTCCTGGCACCGCACGTCGGCAGCGCGACGACGGCGACGCGCACCGCGATGGCGCTGCTCGCCGTCCGTAATCTGACGACGGCGCTCGCCGGCCGCGTGCCGCCTAATCGTGTGCGCGTGCCGCCTAATCGCGTGCGCGTGCCGCGCACGAAACCCGGCTCGTCCGTGCGAGGTCGGCGCGCTAGGGTGTGAACCGTGAAGCGCCCGCTCGGATCGTTCCAACTCACCGTCGTGGTCGCGCTGGCCGTCGCCGCGAGCGCGTGCACCAACGTCGTGTATCGGATCGGCGTTCCGCTGCTCTATCGACGCGCCGATCTGCCCGAGCAGCAGATCGTCCGGAATGTCCCCTATTGGGACGGCGCCGACGCCGATCCCAAGAAGAACCTGCTCGATCTCTATCGGCCGCAAGGCACCGGCTGGCCCGTGCTCGTCTTCATCCACGGCGGCGGGTGGACGAGCGGCGACAAGGATTTGCGGGTCGGCGGCGCCGACATCTACGGCAACATCGGCCGCTTCTATGCCGCCCATGGCATCGGCGTCGCCGTCATCAGCTATCGCTTGCAGCCGGGCGTCGCGTGGCCGGCACAAGTCACCGACGCCGCGCGCGCCGTCGCCTGGGTCCACGCCAACGTCGCTCGCTACGGCGGTGATCCCGACTCGATCATCGTTTCGGGCCACTCCGCGGGCGGTCAGCTCGCAGCCCGCATCGCGCTCGATCCCGCCCCGCTCGCCGCGGTGGGCGTCGATCAGCACGTCGTCAAAGGCATGATCTCGATGAGCGGCGCCGGCCTCGACTTCTCCGACGCCGAAAGCTGGCGCCTCGGCCAGCCCCGCGACTACTACGAGAAGCGCTTCCGGAACGGCGACAAGACCGACGGCTGGATGCGGAACGCCTCGACGGTGCGCTTCGTCGATGCCCACTCACCGCCCGGCCTCGTCATCTATGCCGAGGGCGACTCGGCCGATCTCCGCCGTCAGGGCGACGTCCTCGCCGCCGCGCTCCGGA
>JBDSJB010000127.1:0-3986 GCA_039917665.1 Binatia bacterium | reverse complement strand
GCGCGTGATGGCCCGCGGCGGCCGCGCCGCGCGCAAACGGGCGGTGGTGGCGGTCGCGCGCAAGCTCGCGGTGCTGTTGCACCGGCTCTGGATCAGCGGCGAGCGGTACGAGCCGCTGCGGGGGGCCTCCGCCGCCTAACGACGGGACCGTCCGAAGACTGGCGACTTCACGGCCAGACGCATGCGACACCGCCTCGTCCGGGTGACTGCGAGTCTTGCGCTCGGTCCACGCGGGGCCACACGCCCGCCGCAGACCGCTCCCCAGAGGTCAGCACCCACGACGGACCCCAACAAGCACCGAGGCCCGACAGTGCCTCACTCACGAGTGCGAATGGAAGCACGGCGATCTCGATGCGCGGCGCCTACCGCTGAAAACGAGGGAGGAAGGAACAAGACAGCGACACACTACGAAGACCCTTGACGCGGACCGGCCCTCTCATGGAAGCGCATAAAACCCGCCGCTGCCTCGCTGGCCTGCGCACACGCGAGCTGCGGCTCCCCGAAGCCATCCCCGACCCGCCCGCCTGCTGCATCCTCACGCATTCTCAAACGAGCTCGGAGCCGTCGGCCTGGGTGAGCAGCGCGCCGGTCGGTATCCTTTGTGTGATGCCTCGCCGGGGGGTGGGTTCGGGAGTGTCCGGGGAGCCGCAGCTCGCGTGTGCGCAGGCCATGGAGGCAGCGGCGAGTTGTAAGCGCTGGGTGGCAGCACACCGGCGACCGTAGGACACTCCTGGACCCACCCCCCGGCGACTCCACCCGCAAGCTCACTCGTCGCGCGGCGGCGGCAACACGAGATCCGGCTCCGGAAACGCCGGCCCGGTGCTGCGCTCGATGTAGCCGAGGTTTTCGAGCGCGCTGCGGACGTTGTGCGGGAGCGTCGATGACTGTGCCGGCGGCGGCCGGTGCTCGAGCGCGCTTTCGTACGCGGCGCGAAATGCCGTGAGCGCGGCGCGCGCCGCCGCGTCGCTGAAGTCGCTCGACCAACGGTCCGCCGGCTCGTCGGGGTGCGCGACGACGTCCATCCAGCGCAGCGTCTCGCGCTCGTACTGCCGCGCCGCTTCTTGCTGCAGCACCGCCTGGACGTTCGGCGCGACACCGGCCTGGAACTGCGGCCAGCTGCGCTGGCGCGTGATCTTGATCGGGCCGTGCCGGAAACCGTCCTGCACCATGACCTGGCGCAGCACGACCGGATCACCCGCGTCGACCGCGACCTCGCCGCCGAACATCATGATCGTCCGCAAGAGCGGGCTGTGCTCCGCCGGCACGTCGTCGCGGATGGCGGGCCAGAGGCTCACGCTTCCCGGCGACGGCTGGTGCGGAATGCCGAGCAGGTCGAGCGTCGTCGGCAAGAGATCGGCGAGCGACACCGGCCCGGCGATCGTCCGGTTGGCGGGCAGCACGCGCGGCATCCGGAGCAGCATCGGCGTCCGGACGACCTCCTCGTAGAGCGTGCGACGGTGGCCGAGACCGCCGTGCTCGAAGAACTCCTCGCCGTGGTCCGAGACCACGATGACCAGCGTCTGCTCGGCGAGCTTCAGGCGTTCGAGCGCGCGCAGGACGACGCCGACGTGATCGTCGACCCAGCCGACCTCGCCCTCGTAGAGCGCGAACGCGTGCTCGAGGTCGCGCTGGCCGAGGGTGCGAAGGAGGGCGCCGGGCTGACTCGGATCGGGCGTGCCGACGTGGGGGCCGCCCATGCAGCCTTGGCCGCTGAAGGTGCCCGTGTAGTCGGGATCGAAGCGTGTGTCGTAGGGCGCGGGCGGGACGTAGTCGCAGTGGGCGTCGAAGAAGTGCGCGAAGACGAACCACGGCCGGCCTTCGCGCGCGAAGTCCTCCAGCCTGGCGACGGTCGCCGCCGCCACCTGCTCGGAGGTGATGACGGTTTGCGAGCGGTCGTTCAGCTCGGTTTCGAGCCCGGCCTGTTGGCGTTTGAGGTCGTCGTAGCGGGCCCACTCGGCGGCGGCCGCGGCTTTGTCGATGTCGTCACGGAGGGCGGCGGCGCGGCGCGACACGTCGGCGGCTTCCTCACCGTAGACCGGCGTGTAGCTCTCGAAGCCGCGCCCGAATCCCCAGTGCGGATCGAGGTAGGGCGCGGAGTAGATGCCGACCGTCCGATAGCCGTGGTTGCTCAAGATCTCGGCCATGGTGGGGATCGCGGGGTCGAGCACGCCGCTTTCGGTCTCGACGCCGTGCGCGAGCGCGGGGCGGCCCGTCATCATCGACATGTGCGACGGCAGCGTCCACGAGCTCGACGAGTACGCGTCGGTCATGCGGACGCCCTCGCGCGCGAGCTGATCCAGCATGGGGCTCGGCGAGACCGCCTGCGCATGCCGCGGTTGGTGGCCGTACGCGCCGAGGACGTCCTGACGGACGGTGTCGAGCGACAGGAAGAGGACGTTGTAGGGCGCGTCGGTGCGCGGGCGCGCGGGATCGCCGCGCCACAGCATGAAGGCACCGGCGAGGGCGAGCCCGAGGCTCACGAGCGCGATGGCGCGCGCGGTCAGGGCAGACACGGGGCGTCGGTGTAACACACCCGGTGCCGCGCGCAGAGCGCCGCGCGAGCCGACATCAGTGGGCGCGCGCGGCTGCCGCCGCTTTCGTCTCGGCGAGCGCCGCGCGCACCTCGGCGAAATCCGGATTCAAGCGGAGCGCCGCGCGGTACTCGGCGATCGCTTCGGGATAGCGGCCGGCGCCCGCCAGCATCGCCCCGTAGTTGGCGCGAGCGCGCGGCTCATTCGGCGCGAGGGCGACGGCCGCCGCGTAGTGTGTGAGCGCCTCGTCCGTGCGTCCGACGCCTTCGAGTGCGATCGCGAGATTGTTGTGCGCCGCGATCAAGCTTGAGTCGAGCGCGAGTGCCTGCTGGTAGGCAGGGATCGCCTCGGCGAGCGCCCCACGCTCGGCGAGGGCCCATCCGAGGTTGTGGTAGGCCTTCGCGTAGCGCGGATCGAGGGCGATCGCGCGCCGATAGTGTGCGATCGCGTCGTCGAGCGCGCCGCGTTCCGCGCGCACGAGCCCGAGGTCGTACTCGGCGAGCGCGTTCGTCGGGTCGAGTCGCACCGCCTCGACGTACTCGGCCTCGGCTTCGTCGCGTCGCCCGAGTCGGGCGAGGGCGCTGCCGAGGCTGACCCGGAACTTGGCGTTGGTCGGCTGCAGCGCGACGGCGCGGCGTTGGAGCTGCAGGGCCTCGTCGTGCCGGCCGAGCGTCGTGAGCGCCACCCCGAGGTTGCCCGTGGCGACGTAGTTCTCGGGATCCACCGCGAGCGCGTGCGTGAAGAGCGTGACACTGCTCTCCCAGTGGCGGAGCTGGTGCACGGTTCCGCCGATGCAGGCGACGAGCACGGCACCGGCGGCGACCGCGAGCCAGGGAGGTGTACGGTCGCGCGTCGCGATGGCCGGGAGGCCCCACGCGGCCATCAGGAAGAGCCCGATCGACGGCAGATAGGTGAAGCGATCCGCCATGGCCTGATCGCCTTGGCGGACGAGGCCGATCACCGGCACGAGCGTCCCGAGGTACCACAGCCAGCCAACGGCGAGCGCCGGGACGCGCCGCGCCTGGCGCGCCACGAGGAGCGAGATCGCGAGCAGCACGAGCGCTGCCGCGATGGGCTTCCAGATCGGCAGCTGCGTCGCCGGCGGATAGAAGACGACGAGACCCGTCGGCCAGACCGTCTTCCAGAGATACATCGCGTAGGAGACGAGCGCGTTCCCGACCCGGAATGACAGCGGCGTATTCGCCATCGAGTTGAGCGCGCCGGCGCTCTGCTGCGCAACGATCGTCACGATGCTGGCACCGATCGCGAGGACGAGGAGCGGGATCTTTTCCGCGACGAGTGCCCCCTGCGAGCGAGCCGCGGGATCATTCCTACCGCCGGAGCCGGCTCGCGCGACGCGTCCGAGCGGCCACCAGTCGAGCAGGAGCAGCACGAAGGGCAGGGTGACCAGCATTGGCTTCGCCAGCAGCCCGAGCGCAAAGACGACGATCACCG
>JBDSJB010000126.1:0-3116 GCA_039917665.1 Binatia bacterium | reverse complement strand
TGCTCGCGTTCCTCGGGCTCGCGATCGAGCGCCGCGTTCTGCGCGCCGTCGCGCGTCAGGTGCGGAGCCTCGGACGCAACCTGCGCGACGTGATCATCGTCGGCGACGGAGGGTCCGCCCTCGACGGGGCCGCCCGGCTCGCGCAGCGCGATGGTCTCGGTTACCGCGTGGTCGAAGTCCTAAACGTCCGCCCGGCGATCGGCGTGCACGGCAACGGCAACGGCACCAACGGCAACGGCACGGATCCGAGCCACGACGAGCCGCTGCGGCGCCTCGCCGAGCTGCTCGAGTCACGGCCGATCGACGAGGTGTTCCTCGGCCTTCCTCTCGACGGCTCCGAGCCGCTCATCCGTCCGATCATCACGCTGTGCGAGGAGCAGGGCATCACCGTTCGGGTGGTGGCGCACCTCGCCGCGCTCGATTGGGGCAGGGCCTCCATCGATACCTTGGGCGAGCAGCCGGTCATCACGATTTCGAGCGGTCCACCCGACACGCTCCGCCTCGTCGCCAAACGCATGATCGACCTTACCGGGTCCGGCATCGGCTTGTTCTTGCTGTCGCCGGTGATGCTCGCGATCGCCATCGCCGTGAAGTTCGACTCCGGCGGTCCGATTCTCTTCGTCCAGGAGCGCGTCGGCCTGAATCGCCGTCGCTTCCCGGCCTACAAGTTCCGAACGATGGTCGTCGATGCCGAGAAGCTGCAACCTGAGCTCGAGCATTTGAATGAGGCTGAGGGTCCCGTCTTCAAGATCGAAGCCGATCCGCGCTGCACCCGCTTCGGCCGTTGGCTTCGGCGGGTCAGCCTCGACGAGCTGCCGCAGCTCGCGAACGTCTTCATGGGCGACATGAGCCTGGTTGGACCACGTCCCCTGCCGGTGCGTGACGTCGAGCGCATCGATACGCGGTGGCACCGTCGGCGCTTCAGCGTAAAGCCCGGCATCACCTGTCTGTGGCAGATCAACAGCCGGGAGCCGAAGTTCGAAGAGTGGATTCGTTCCGACATGGAGTACATCGATAATTGGTCTCTGACGCTCGACTTGAAGATTCTCGCCAAGACGATTCCCGCTGTGATTTCCGGTCAAGGAGCTCACTGAACCTCCCCAACCGCCCTGTTGAACCTGAGCCTGCGTGTCCCCCTGAGAAAGGACGCACCACCACCGTGACCACCGAAACCGCAACACCACCCGTTACCGTCATCGTCCCTTGCTACAACGAGGAGGCGGGACTTCCGTTCCTGCTCGAACGACTCCGGAAGATGCGCGCCCACGGCGCCGAAGATTGGAGCTTTCTCTTCGTCGACGACGGCTCCAGCGACCGAACGTTCAGCGCCTTGCTGCGTGCCGCGCAGGAAGAAGATTGGATCGAGGTCGTCCGTCATCCGGAGAACCTCGGCCTCGGCGCCGCCCTTCGAACCGGCTTCGAGCACACACGCTCCCCGGTCGTCTGCAGCATCGACAGCGACTGCACCTACCCGCCCGAGAAGCTGCCCGAGCTCGCCAACCTCGTTCGCGAGGGCGCTCAGATCGTCACGGCGTCCGCGTGGCATCCCGAGAGCGCCGCGGCCGAAGGGAGTGCCGTGCGCATCTGGTTGAGCCGCATGGTTTCGGGACTCTACAAGCTGCTCATCGGGCAGGACGTCTACACCTTCACGTGCCTCTTTCGCGCGTATGACACCGAGGCGATTCGTCGCATTCGCTTTCGCTCGAGCGGATTCGCCGCCGTCGCCGAGCTCATGCTGCGCGCCATGCTGAGCGGATATCGTGTCCGTGAAGTGCCGATGCGACTCGAGAGTCGCCGCTTCGGGGAATCGAAGTTGAGAGTGGGCGACGCGATCATGGCGCACGTTCGGTTGCTCATCCTCACGGCATTCATGGTCGGTGCACGCCAAGCCCGTGCCGTCGGCAGCAGACTAGTCGGTTAACCACCAACGCAACCTGAAAAGGACCCCCCCAACATGACCATGCGAATCGGCATCATCGGACTCGGACGCGCCGGAAGCGTCCACCTACAAGCCATGCCTCACGTGAAAGGGGCTGAAGTCGTCGCCGTTTGCGATCCTTCCCCGACCGCGCGCAAGCGCGCCAAGGACCTCGGCATCCGGGTCTACTCGGATCCCGCGGTGATGTTGGAAACCGCGCAGCTCGACGGCGTCACCATCGCGACGCCGCCCGCCGATCACGCGGAGGTCGCAATCGCGTGCCTCGATCGCGGCCTGCACGTACTCTGCGAAAAGCCGCTCGCGCTGACCACCTGGGACGCGCTCGCGATGCTGAAGGCAGCGCGCCGCAACAAGCGCCAACTGCTCCTTGCGACCAAGTTCCGACACGTGCCGGAGCTCGCTACCACGCGTGAGCTGATCAACACCGGGAAGCTCGGCGTTCCGATCGCGTTCGAGGTCAGCTTCTGCAGCCCCGTCGACATGTCGAAGCGTTGGAACGCCCAGCGCCGGCTGGCTGGCGGCGGCGTCATCATCGACAACGGGTGCCACGCGTTCGACATCATGTCGTACCTCTTCGGGTCGGTGACGCGCGTGCAGGCGAACCTACATCAGCCTTTGCAACGCATGTCGGTCGAGGACGGCGCTACTGTGCAGGTGCGCGCTGGTGACGGCGTCATCGGCAAGGCCGACGTGAGCTGGAGCCTGTCGACCGGGCGCAACAGCTACGTGAAGGTGCACGGATCGCTCGGCACCATCGAGGTCGGGTGGCAGGAAACCCGCGTCAAGTACCTCGGCAAGGACTGGCAGATCGTCGGCGGATCGTACGACAAGATCGACGCCCATCGACGCATGCAGGAATGTTTCGTCGCCACGTCGGAGAGCAACGGCACGGTGCCCGCCTGGATCAGCGAGGTCGAGTGTCTGCGTACCGTCGCCGCCGTCGAAGCCGCGTATCGTTCCGTCCATTCTGGCGGTTGGGAGTGGGTCGACATGAAGGGCATGCGCCAACGCCGCACCACCACGCGCGCGCGCAGCCGCAAACAGGCGTAGGAGCAACCGCCGGAGAGTCATGTCGCACGCAACGCCACGCGACACGGCCGACTCCCGTCGGCCCCGTATTCACGAGACCGCCCTCGTCGAGCCTGGTGTCGAGCTCGGCGAGGGCACCTCGGTGTGG